>CAZABK010000050.1:0-22673 GCA_964483355.1 uncultured Verrucomicrobiota bacterium
CTCCGGGCCCGCCCGCTCTTTTTTTAAAAGTCCAGCTCCATCAGCAACCCCTGCCTTCCTATAAGCTTTTCACCACGAAGGGGGAAAGAGCACAAAGATCTAACATCTAAACTTCGTGCACTTCCGCTCTTCGTGGTGATCCTGTGTCTCGAATGAGGCTACGGCCACCCCGGATAATTTATGGGCTCAAAAGAAAAAGCATTTTTCCGGCTTGCCATTTAAAAACGGATTCGTACACTCCGTAGCTCTTTGGTCGAAACGGGGCGTGGCTCAGTCTGGTAGAGCGCTACGTTCGGGACGTAGAAGTCGCTGGTTCGAATCCAGTCGCCCCGACCATTTTTCCGGTTTACCGGAAGGTCAGATTTCCCGAGCTGACCAAACACGGCGAGATAGCTCAGTCGGTAGAGCAGCGGATTGAAAATCCGCGTGTCCCCAGTTCGATTCTGGGTCTCGCCACCATCTTCACCTCTGGCTCAAGCCGGAGGTTTTTTTGTTTCCCGACGATACAACGATCCCGAAATAGCTCACAACGAGCTCGGCAGAACCGGTGTTGATGATTTCGTGCATTTCGCCGGGTTCGACGACAACGGTGGTGCCGGCGGCAAAAACATAGGCGACGTCGTCGATGCGGATTTCGCCGCAGCCGGATTCGACGGTAAAGACTTCGGCCATATCGGCGTGGGAGTGGGCGGCGGCCTTTTCGCCGGACGGGAAGACGGCGCGGGCATAGTTGACGACGGGACTGAGCTCGCCGCTGGCGATCAGCTCGCGTTTGCGGATGCGCGCGTTGTGCGACACGCCCTTTTCGGGCAGTTCGCTGAGTCTGATCAGCTTCATTGCTCCAGCTCCCGAATCATGGTTTCGAGCCATTCGAGCTTTTTCTTTTGGAGCATCGGGCTGGGATGAGCGTTGAGCCGCGGGTGGACGTCGGAGGCAACCGTACAGGTCGGCTCGCCATCGATGCGACCAAGGCACTGATCGACCAACGGAAGCAATCCCATATCCTGCCCCCACCCCAGCATGATCGGCGTACGGTTTTTGCGGTTGAGCGAGTGGGCGCATTCGTCAGAGCGTTCCGCGCAGAACATGCTGTGGACGTGACCGCCCATAATGCCGCCGAGCGCCTCGACCTTCTGCAGGAAGCTTCCGGACTTGGGGTCGCGCAAGTCGGAAAGGTTGAGCACGCGGATATGCTTCCACCCCTGCGAGACGGCCACGCGCATCACCTGATACTGCGTATTGTCGGGCTGCGTGAGTACCAGCTCCTTGCGCATGGAGCCGCCGCCCTTCGGATATTCGATCTCTTCGTCGAGGTGATAGATGTCCTTGGGATGCGACGAACCCGGATTCATCATAATCACCACGACGTCCGGCTCCATCTCGGAAATATCCGCCGGCGTATCCTGCGGGATGGAGGTGTCGACAATCTCCAGCACGCTGCGGCATTTTGCGCGGTCGCCGTTCATCAGCGCCAGCTCATAAAAATGCCCGTAGCAGGTAAACCGCTTTTTCAACTCGGCTGCATATAAGAATTCCATGAAACGTACTCCGTACTTCGTATTGCGGCGCAATTTATGCTTTTTGCGCATTAGATAACAAACTATCTTTCCGGTTGGTTAACTGAACGGGGTTGTTATGAACATAGTTATCGATATTCTTGCCGCCATCATCCTGCTGTTTTTCTTTCTGGCGGGCTGGCACAAAGGCGCCCTGCTCTCCTCGCTGGGCATCGTACGCGTAATTCTTTCCTACAGCGCGGCCTATTTTTCCGGCCGCTACCTCGGCTACTGGCTCGGCGAAGCCCTGCATCGTCCGCGCATTATCACCATCCCGGTCGTTGCCGGCCTGGTCTTCGTCATCATCACCTTCGTCTTCCATGTTGTCATGACCAACATCCGCGATGAACATCTCGAAAAGGAAGAGAAGGAAGACTTCCGGCGGCCGGTGCTCAGCTGCATCGGCGGTAGCATCATCAACCTGTTTGCCGGCGGCCTCTCGCTGATCTTCCTGTTCTGGCTGGGCGACCTGTTCCTGGCCGGAACAACCGGCCAGCCGATTCCCGGCGCGAGCAAGGCGCAATTCGGACGCTTTGCCCGCCGCACAGTCTATGAAACCACCTACCGCATCGCGTCGTTCGACGGAAACGCCTCGCAGGCCGCTGCCCTCGGCCGCATGATCAGCAACCCGGCCCGCGGACTGGTGCATCTCGAACAGGTACTCGATGCCGACTCGGTCCAGGCCTTGCTCAAAGACACAACCTTTACCGAAGCACTGCTCAGCGGCGACCCCGAACGCATTAAACAGAATGCCTCGCTCCAGCAGCTGTTCGGCGACCGCTCCACCCTCGACGAGATGCGCGAACTCGGCCTGCTTTCCGGCAAAGAGAAAAAATCGGAGCTGTACCAAAAGCTCGCGAGTTTTGGCGGTAACGAAACCATTCAGGCCAGCCTCGAAAACCTGAAACAAAAAGAGCTGCTCGAAACCGACAAAATCCTCCTGCTCATCCGCGATCCCGACTTCGACATCATCGTTGGCGAGCTGCTCAAATAGCGGCGCGCGCGGTTGACCTCGCCGACGGCCTCCGATACTCTTTACATGAGTTTAAAACCAAGGAGGCCGCCATGAATAAACGTCATAAGCTGTTCACCTTCGCCCTCGTCGCCCTTGTTGCGCTGACGGGATGCAAAACCAAAGTCGAACGCGTCGGCGTCGAAAAGCAGATCGACCTCTCCGGCCGCTGGAACGACTCCGACTCCCAACTCGTCTCCGCTGAAATGATTGCCGACATCGCCGGGCGCCCGTGGGTCGCAGAGTTTACCGCACAGAACGGCAAGAAACCCGTCGTAATCGTCGGCACCATCCGCAACCTCAGCTCCGAGCACATCCAGACCGAAACCTTCACCAAGGATCTTGAGCGCGAGCTCGTCAACAACGGCCGCGTCACCTTTGTTGCCGGCAAGCTTGAGCGCGGCGAACTGCGCAGCGAACGGCGCGAACAGCAGACCTGGTCGCGCGAGGAAACCCAAAAGCGTCTCGCCGCCGAAACCGGCGCCGACTATATGCTCCAGGGCGGCATCAAAACCATCATCGACCAGGAGGGCAAACAACAGGTCAAATTTTACCAGGTCGACATGGAGCTGATTCACCTCGAGTCCAACGAAAAGGTCTGGATCGGCAGCAAAAAAATCAAAAAGCTCGTCACGAAGCGTAGCGTGAAGTGGTAACCGCCCCGCCCAGGCAAACCCCTGCCGCCGTCCTGCTGGCCGGCGGCTTATTGCTACTCTCCGGCTGCGCGACACTACGGACGGATAAAACGTACTATGCGGGCATCGACGCCCAACTGGCGCGCGGCAACTTCCCGGCGGCCATCGCAAAAATTGAGGCCGCCAAGCAAAAGGGCTACACCTTCAAGGATCGCGCCGTCTACTACCTCGACATCGGCATGCTCCACCACTGGAACGGCGATTACCAGAAGAGCAACGAGTTCCTCGAAAAGGCCGAGCGCGCCATCGAAGAAAACTTCACGAAGAGCATCACCCGCTCCGCCTCGTCGATGATTCTCAACGACAATATTCTCGCCTACACCGGCGAGGACTACGAAGACATCTACCTCAACGCGTTCAAGGCGCTCAACTATCTCGCGCTCGGCCAGAACGATTCCGCCTTTGTCGAGGTGCGCCGTCTCAACAACAAGCTGGCCCTGCTCGAAAGCAAGCACGAGAAGGTCGCGCAAAAGCTCAACCGCGCCGAGGAGGCGCACGAAACCTTTGTGCCGGGCAAAAGCCGGTTTCAGGAATCCGCGCTCGGCCGCTACCTGAGCATGCTGCTCTACCGCAACGACCATAAATGGGACGACGTCCGCATCGACCTCGAGAAAATTGCCAAAGGCTGGAAGCTCCAGCCCGAGATTCATCCCTACCGCAAACCCGACTTTTCCCGATCAACCCAGCGCCTGCGCGCGCCCCTGGCCCGCCTCAACGTCATCGCCTTCAGCGGACTTGCGCCCGACAAAAAAGCCGAAACCTTCTACGTCCACACCGAAGAAAACCTGATCATCCTCGGTGGCTCGACCGAAAACTATCTGGGCAAACAAAGCCTCACCGGCCTCCACTCCATCGCGTGGCCCAACGTGAGCGCCGGCTATCACTTCAAACTCCAACTGCCCCGCATGGAAAAGCGCCCTTCCCGGGTTGCGCGCATCGAAGTTGTGGTGAACGCCTCCGTCGCCGAAAAACTCCAGCCGTTCGAAAGCCTCGAAAACGCCGCGCTTGAAACCTTCAAGATCCAACAACCGCTCATCTTTCTCAAAACCATCACCCGCACCGTCGTCAAGGGCCTCGCCGCCGAACAGATGAAGCAGGAAATGGTCGACAACATGGATGTCGGCATGGCCTTCTTTACCCGCCTCGCCACCGATCTGCTGGTCGACCAGACCGAAAACGCCGACCTGCGCATCTCACGCTTTTTCCCCGCCGAAGCCGCCGTCCGCGAAATTCATCTCGCCGAAGGCGTCTACGACATCACGATCAACTATTACGGAGCAACCGGCGGGCTGCTCTATTCCGACACACGCGCCGGCACCAGCATTAAAGCCGGTCAGATCAACCTGCTCGAATCAGCCTACCTGAACTGAGGAAAAAGACCATGCAAAGACCACTAATGTCCTCGCGCCCGGTTGCCACTTCGCTACTGTCGCTCTGCGCCAGCCTCACTTCGTGTCGCTCAATCCGCAAAGCCACAAAGAATCTGAATTCTCTGCGTCTTTGCGCCTTTGCGCGCGTCTTGCTCCCTACCCTGACGATCCTATTGGGCGGCTGCAAAACAACAGCACCGGATTGGCTGAGCAACCCCAAGACCGCCTATCCCGAAAGCAGCTATCTTGTTGCCGTCGGCGAAGGCGACACCCGCCGCGCTGCCGAAAACGCCGCCGCATCCAACCTTGCGCGCATCTTCGAAGCCCATATTGAATCCGACGAACGCCTGCGCGACCAAACCCGCGAATCCGGCAAACAGTTTGAGCGTACCACCGACTTTACCGCCGACATCAGCATCCTCTCAGCGCAGACGCTCCACAACATTCAGCATGCCGAAGCCTGGATCGATCAAAAGGGCCGAGTCCACGCCGTCGCCTATCTCGACCGCCGCGAAACCGCCGGCATCTACCGCGAAAAGATCGACAAGCTGGCCACCCGCGTCGGCTTCCTGCTCGAACAGGCCGAACAGACCGATAACCTGCTCAAAAAATATGCCGCCCTGCGCGCCGCCGCCCGCCACGCCGCCGAAAACAAACTGCTGCTTCAGCAACTCAAGGTGATCCATCCCGCATCCGCCCGCATGGCCGAACCGAACTACTCTGAAAACAACCTACGCCAAATCCTCGCCGAAACCGCCAAACAAATCCGCGTGCAGATCAATATTGATGGTGACCACGAAAAACGGATAACCGCCTGCCTCGAAGAGCTGGTCACGCGCTACGGCTTTGTTGTCGGCAAACCGGCCGAGCTGAAGATCGAGGGCCGCGTCGAAATCCGCGACACCAATCAACGCGTCGGTGACCTCGTCTTTGTCCGTTACGGGTTGACGGCACAGATCAAAGATACCGCTGGCAACGTGCTCGTCTCTATCAATGAAAAAGGGCGCGAAGGCCATGTTTCACTCGCCGAAACACGCATCCGCTCATTCCGCACACTCGAGAATGCCATCAAGGCCGCCGGCGCCAACCGCCTCGATCTCTATTTTGACTCGCTGGTCGAGCAAAATTAAAAGCCCCGCTTTTATATTGCAATATCCGGATAAACGAATATACACCCTTCCAGCCTTTGGAAATTTGAGGATGTTATGAACGACCATTTTAAACAGAACTATACGCAAGCGGGCGGAAGACGCTTTGCCGAACTGCTCGAAAAACAGGCACTAATGCTCGACGGCGCCATGGGCACCATGATCCAGAAGCACAAGCTGGAGGAAGCGGACTTTCGCGGCGAGCGTTTTGCCGCGCATCCATCCGACCTCAAGGGCAACAACGACCTGCTGACGCTTACGAATCCGCAGATCATCGAAGATATTCACGTCGAGTTTCTTGAAGCCGGCGCGGATATCGTCGAAACCAACACCTTCAGCTGCACCACAATTTCCCAGGCCGACTATGGCCTCGAATCGATTGTCCGCGAACTCAACATCGAAGGGGCACAGCTGGCCCGCAAAGCCGTTGACCGCGTGCTTGAAAAAGATCCGTCGCGCCCCCTGTTTGTCGCCGGCTCCATCGGCCCGACCAACCGCACCGCCTCCATTTCGCCCGACGTCAACGATCCGGGCTTCCGCGCCGTCACCTTCGACGATCTGGTCGAAGCCTATGCCGAACAGGCCAAAGCGCTGATCGAGGGCGGCGTCGACATCCTGCTGGTCGAAACCATTTTTGACACGCTCAACGCCAAGGCCGCCTTTTATGCCATCGAAGAGGTCTTCGAGAAAACCGGCCAGCGCCTGCCGCTCATGGTTTCGGTAACGATTACCGACAAATCGGGCCGCACCCTTTCGGGGCAGACGCCCGCCGCCTTCTGGTACAGCGTTGAACACGCCAAACCGATCTCCATCGGCATTAACTGCGCGCTCGGCGCCGCCGATATGCGCCCCTATCTCGAGGAGCTTTCCGATGTGGCCGACTGCTACCTCAGCATCTACGCCAACGCCGGCCTGCCCAACGCCTTCGGCGGCTATGACGACACGCCCGCAGACATGGCCAAAATCTACGACGACTTTGCCGAACATCAGCTCGCCAACATTTGGGGCGGATGCTGCGGCACCACACCGGCGCACATTAAAGCGATGGCCCAAGCCGTCAAAAAATATCCGCCGCGTCCGCGCAGCGAATCGATTCACGGCGCCATTCCGCACTTCAGCGGCCTCGAGCCGCTGAACATGACGCCCGAAATGAACCTCTGCATGGTCGGCGAGCGCTCCAACATTACCGGCTCGCCTAGATTTGCGCGCCTGATCCGCGAAGGCAATCTTGACGAGGCACTGCAGATTGCCCGCCACCAGGTCGAAACCGGCGCCAACCTGATCGACATCAACATGGACGAAGGGCTCATCGACTCCGAAGCGATGATGGTTAAATTCCTCAACCTCGTCGCCTCCGAGCCGGAGATCTGCCGCGTACCGATCATGATTGACTCCTCCAAGTGGGAGGTAATCGAAGCCGGCCTCAAATGTGTTCAGGGCAAAAGCATCGTCAACTCCATCAGCCTCAAGGAAG
Organism: uncultured Verrucomicrobiota bacterium; assembly: GCA_964483355.1. Classification (GTDB taxonomy): domain Bacteria; phylum Verrucomicrobiota; class Kiritimatiellia; order Kiritimatiellales; family Pontiellaceae; genus Pontiella. The sequence continues at coordinate 7,256 of CAZABK010000050.1, forward strand.
GCGAAGAGGCATTCCGCGAACATGCACGCAAGATCCAGCGCTACGGCGCCGGCATGGTCGTCATGGCCTTCGACGAAAAAGGCCAGGCCGACACCACCGAACGCCGCATCGAAATCTGCACCCGCGCCTACAACATTCTGGTCAACGAAATCGGCATCAACCCGACCGACATTATTTTTGATCCCAATGTCTTCCCGATCGGCACCGGCATGGAGGAGCACCGCATTAACGCCACCTCCTTCTTCGAAGCCACCAAGGTGATTCGCGAAACGCTGCCGGGCTGCTCCGTGAGCGGCGGCATCAGCAACGTCTCTTTCTCGTTCCGCGGCAACAACCGCGTGCGCGAAGCGATCCACGCCGCGTTCCTCTATCACGGCATGGAAGCCGGCCTCAACATGGGCATCGTCAACCCCGGCATGCTGGAGGTTTACGACGAAGTTGCGCCGGATCTGCTGAAGGCCGTCGAAGACGTCGTGCTTAACCGCGATGCCGAGGCGACCGAGCGGCTCATTGAATTTGCCGAGCGCATCAAGGCCGAAGGCGGCGACGCGAAAAAAGAGGCCGAAACGCAGGCGTGGCGCGAAGCCAGCGTGGAAGAGCGCCTGGCTCACGCGCTGGTAAAAGGCATTGTGGAATTTATCGACGAAGACGTCGAAGAGGCGCGGCAGAAATATGGAAGCCCACTGAAAGTCATTGAAGGCCCGCTGATGGCCGGAATGGATACCGTTGGAGATCTGTTCGGATCCGGTAAAATGTTCCTGCCGCAGGTGGTGAAGAGTGCGCGCGTCATGAAGAAGGCGGTTGCCTATCTGCTCCCCTATCTCGAAGCCGAGAAAGAAGGTCAGGAAAATATCAGCGCCGGCAAGGTGCTGCTCGCCACCGTAAAGGGCGACGTGCATGACATCGGCAAAAACATTGTCGGCGTGGTGCTCGCCTGCAATAACTTTGAGGTGAAGGATATTGGCGTCATGGTGCCGTGGGAAACCATCCTCAAGGAAGCCAGGGAATGGGGCGCCGACATCATCGGCCTCTCCGGCCTCATCACGCCGTCGCTCGACGAAATGGTGCATGTCGCCAAAGAGATGGAGCGCGAAGGCATGAAGATTCCGCTGATGGTCGGCGGCGCCACCACCAGCAAAAAACATACGGCCGTAAAAATCGCCCCGGAATATTCCGGGCTGGCGATGCACACACTCGACGCCTCGCGCGCCGTCACCGCCGTGCAGTCGATCCTCAGCGGCGATGAAGCGTTTGTTAAAGCCGTCCGACATGAATACGACGCTATTCGCGAACAGCACGAAGCGGCGCAGGAAATCCGCGAATTCCAATCGCTGGAAAATGCGCGCGCCAACGCCTTTACCTCCAAACAGCAGGGCGTTCCGCCCTGTCCGGAGTTCCTCGGCGCTCAAACGCTGAATGTTTCGGTCGCAGAGCTCGTGCCCTACATCGACTGGACGCCCTTTTTCTGGACCTGGGATCTGGAGGGCAAATATCCCGCCATCCTCGACAAGCCCGAAGCGCAAACGCTCTACGATGAAGCGCAGGCGATGCTCCAAAAAATTATCGACGAAGAATGGTTCGCGCCCCGGGGCGTCATCGGCTTCTTCCCGGCCGCACGCGTCGGTGACAGCATCGAAGTTTATTCCGATGAATCGCGCCGCGAAAAAAGCCAAACCCTGCACTTCCTGCGCCAGCAGATGATTAAGAAGGTCGGCACGCCCAACCGCTCGCTGGCCGACTTTGTGGCGGCGAAAGAGGCGAGCGCGGCCGACTATATCGGTGCCTTCGCCGTCACCGCCGGCCCGCAGGTTGTCGAAATTGCCGACCGCTTCAAGTCCGACCACGATGACTATAACGCCATTCTAGTGCAGGCGCTCGGCGACCGCATTGCCGAAGCCTTTGCCGAATATGCGCACAAGCAGGCGCGCGATGCCTGGGGCTTCGGGCTGAAAGAAAACCTCTCGCCCGACGAAATGGTGAATGAAAAATATCAGGGCATCCGCCCGGCGGCCGGCTATCCCGCCTGCCCCGACCACACCGAAAAGACCACCATCTTCGAACTGCTCAACGCGACCGCAAACACCGGCATTGAACTGACCGAAAGCATGGCGATGAATCCGCCGAGCTCCGTCTCCGGACTCTACTTCTCGCATCCGGAATCGCGCTACTTCCCGCTCGGCCGGATCAATAAAGAACAACTCGAAGATTATGCAGGCCGCAAAGGCTGGGATATTGAAACAGCAGAAAAGTGGCTCGCTCCCAACCTCGGTTATACTACTTAATTTAATTCCTCGCAGAGCCGCAGAGATCGCTGAGTTGTATTCAGTTTTATCCTCTGCGCACTCTGCGCCTCTGCGAGGACTAAACGGATAAAAGCATGAAAAATATTCTCGAACAGCTGAAAGAACAACCGCTCGTCTTCGATGGCGCGATGGGCACAATGCTCTACTCCAAGGGCGTGTTCATTAACACCTGCTACGAACAGCTCTGTCTCACCGCCCCGAAAATGATTTCCGAAATCCACGAGGCCTATGTGGCCGCCGGCGCGGACGTCATCGAAACCAACTCCTACGGCGCAAACCGCATCAAGCTCGAAGGCCACGGCCTTTCCGAACAGCTCGAAGCCATTAACCGCGCCGCGGTCCGGCTGGCGCGCGAAGCGGCGGGCGACGATGTTCTCGTCGCCGGCTCCATCGGCCCGTGCCTTACCTCGGAACAGCTTTTTGAAGACCGGCATGTGGAAGAGCTCGAAGCGGTTTTCCGCGAACACATCAGCATTATTGCGGATGAAGGCGTCGACCTGATCCTGCTCGAAACCTTCACCCATATTCAGGAAGCGCAGCTCGCCGCAAAGGTCGCGAAGGAATTCGCGGTTCCGGTGTTTGTGTCCCTGACCGTCGGCAAGGACGGCGAAACACGGCGCGGTGAAAAAATTGAGCAGCTGGTCCAGGCCCTGGAGGCCGACGACAATGTCGACGCTATCGGCATCAACTGCGGCATCGGCCCGGCCGCCGCATTCAGTATTTCCGAGCGCGCCGTCCCGCTGACGACCAAACCGTTTACCGTGATGGCCAACGCCGGCGTTCCGCAGCTGGTCGAAGGGCGCATGATTTATATGTCCACGCCGGAATATTTCACCGAATACTGCAAACGCATGATTCAGCTCGGCGTGCGCGGCGTCGGCGGCTGCTGCGGCACCACGCCGGAGCACATCCTTGAAATGTCCAAAAACATCAAGTCGCTCACAGGCGTTAAAAAGCATGTCACCATTTCCAGCCATACCGACCAGGAAATGCCGGAAGTGGACATTGTGCCCATGGCCGAAAAATGCGCCTTCGGCGAAAAGCTGGCGAAGGGTGAAAAAGTCACCTCCGTAGAAATTACACCGCCGCGTTCCATCGACCTCCAGCCGATGCTCGACAAGTGCCAGGTCTGTAAAGATGCCGGCATCGACGCCATCAACATTCCCGACGGCCCGCGCGCCTCTGCGCGCATTTCCCCGATGGTTGCCGCGCTGGCGATTGAACGCGAGATCGGCATTGAAACCGTCCTGCACTATTGCTGCCGCGACCGCAACCTGATCGGAATGCAATCCGACCTGCTCGGCGGCTATGCCGGCGGACTGCGCAACTATCTCGTCATCACCGGCGATCCGCCGAAGCTCGGCGACTATCCCGACTCCTCGGCCGTGTTTGACGTCGATGCCGTCGGCCTCACGCAAGTGGTCAACAACCTCAACCACGGCATGGATGTGGGCGGCAACGCCATTAATCCGCCGACCGGCATCTTGATCGGCGTCGGCGCCAACCCCTGCGCCGTGGAACCCGAGCGCGAGTTGCAGCATTACATCAACAAGATTAATGCCGGCGCGGAATATGCCATCACCCAGCCGATCTTTGATCCGGAAGCGCTGCTGCGCTTTATGGATGCCGCAGCAGCCAAAGGCGGAAGCATTCCGGTCGTCGCCGGCGTCTGGCCGCTGGTCTCGCTGCGCAACGCCGAATTTTTGGCCAACGAGGTTCCGGGCGTCGAAATTCCCGACTCCATCCTGGAACGGATGAGCCACGCCAAGACCAAGGAAGACGGCCGCAAGCTCGGCATCGAGATCGCCCGCGAAATCTGCGAGGCCATTTCCGATCGCGTCGCCGGCTATCAGGTCAGCGCGCCCTTCGGCATCGTCGACCTCGCCCTCCAGGTGCTGGAAAATTAATTCACCACAGAGGCTTTAACTGTCTGTGGCTCGGTGTTCGCCGGCAAAGCGGGTGGTGCGTTTATTCCGATAGAAACTGCGCGACGGTGCGGTCGATGCGCGAGAGGACGCGCTCGCGGCCGAGCACGGCCAGCAGCGGGAAAAGATCGGGGCCGGACTGCACGCCGGAAACCGCAATGCGCACCGGCGCCATCACTGCGCCGAAGCCGAGCCCGGATTCTTCGACAAAGTCGTGCAGCGCCTTATCGGTCGCGGCTTCGTCAAAAACGTCCAGCGCCTCAAAAATCGTCTTCACCTTGCCGAGCGTATCGGCGACGCCGTCCTTCTGCAGTTTTTTGCGGACGGCTTTTGCGTCATATTCAAACCCGTCGCTAAAGAAATACCCGGTCAGCGGCGCAATGTCGGCGACGGTTTTGACGCGCTCGCGGATCAGGCCAAACACCTGCTTGGCATATTCCGGCTCCGCCGCGATGCCGGCTTTTTCGAGGGCCTCGAATGCGGTGGCCTCAAACTCTTCGACCGGAAGCTTGAGCATATATTCGCCGTTCATCCAGGTGAGTTTTTTCAGGTCCACCTGCGCGGCGGACGACTGGCAGCGCTCGAGCGTGAAGGCTTCAATCATTTCGTCGCGGCTCATCACTTCGCGATCGTCGCCCGGCGACCAGCCGAGCAGCGCAAGATAGTTAAAGAGCGCGTCGCCCAGGAAACCCTTTTCGCGGAAGTCGCCGACGAACGCATCGCCGTCGCGCTTGGAATAGGGCTTGCCCTGCGCGTTCACAATCATCGGCAGATGCGCAAAGTTCGGCACGTCCGCGCCGAGCGCCTGATAGAGCGCGATGTGGCGATAGGTGTTTTCAATATGGTCGTCGCCGCGAATCACATGGGTAACGCCCTGCTCGATATCATCGAGTACGTTGGCCAGATGAAAAACCGGCGTGCCGTTGGAGCGGACGATCACAAAATCCTGCATGTTTTCGGCGGCCTTGGAGAGCGTGCCCTTGATGCCATCCTCAAACGAAACATCGTTGCCCGGCATCTTGAAGATGACGCATTCGCCCTGTCCGGTTCCGCCCTTGTCTTCCTTGTAGGCCAATCCCTTGGAGAGTAGCATTTCTGCGGCTTCGAGATGCGCCTCCATACGGGTGGACTGATAGAGCGGCTCTTCGTCGACATCGAGCTTCAACCACGCCATCGCATCGAGCAGCGTCTGAATCGCCTCGGACGTCGAGCGCTCGCGGTCGGTATCTTCGACGCGCAGCAGGAAGTCGCCGCCCATGTGGCGGGCAAACAGCCAGTTATAGATGGCCGCGCGCATGTTGCCGATGTGAACATTGCCCGTCGGGCTGGGTGCAAAACGTGTACGTACTTTCATTATAAAATCTCCGATAAAAATTGAGCGGCTATTGAACCAGACGGCGCAGGGCTTTGCCAATATCCGTGTTGTCGGTTTTGCCGCCAAAGAGTTCGCTCCGGCAACCGATCGCCGTGGTTTCGACCGGAACCGCAGTGTGTTTAAAAGTGGTCCATTCGGCGCCGGCGCGACGGGCGACTTCGTGCAGACATCCCGTCACCGCCGCGTTTTTCCTGCCATACATTTTCTGCAGGACGGACGCGAGTTTGGATCCCTTCTTCTTGGTCATCTCTGCCGATACCGCAGCGCGCAAGGTCGCCTCAGCTTCGGCCGACAGCGGTTCCAGCCCAAACTCTTCAACCAGTCGATTGAACGCTACGGCAGCAGTGACACTTCCGCCCTGCGTCCACTGGTCGACGAGACGCGAGTAATGCGCCGACTGATATTTTTGCGCGTCGATCACCGACACTAGGTTAGCCTTCGGCGTTTTATCGAGCAGCTGCAAACCGCCGCATTCGTGGTCGGCCGTGACAATCACCAGTGTTTCAGCCGGATGCTTTTCATAAAAGTCGAGGGCCACTTCAACCGCATCGTTGAACGAAAGCGTTTCATGGATATTTGATGCCAAGTCGTTGGCGTGTCCGCTCCAGTCAATCTTCCCGCCCTCGACCATCATAAAAAAGCCGTCGTCGCCAGCGAGCAGTTCAATGCCCTTGCGCGTATAATCGGCCAGCGAAATTTCAGGACGCCCCTCAATATTGTAGTTGATGGAATGCTCAACGAGCACCTTGCCGAAGCCCGGTTCGAGCGCGTCAAAACCAGCGCGATCGCCCACCAGCCGATAGCCGGCTTGAGCGGCCAGCTGTTCCGGCGGAATCTTGCCCTTGGCCTTTTTGCGCCCAAGCATCGGCTCGCCGGCAAAATAGTCGAAGCCGGAGCGCGCCAGATATTCGTCGATCTCATAATACATGCCGCGCTTCGGCACCTTGGCATAGAACGAAGCGGGCGTGGCATGGTCGATCGGCACATCGGTCACCATGCCCACCTTCATGCCGCGATCGCGCGCATCCTCGGCCACCGTCCGCACCGGCGTTGACAGATCGCCCGGCAGTCCCAACGCCCCGTTGATCGTTTTTACGCCGCAGGCCAGTGCGGTTCCGGCGGCCGCCGAATCGGTAATTTCGCCGTTAATCTCCGTCGTGACGGTCATGCCGCGCACCGGCAGATGGTTCATCCGCAGGCCGGTGTCGCGCCTTTCCGGAAATTTCATGCGCGCATAACGCTCGGCTATCCGGCGCTGGGCGACGCCCATGCCGTCGCCGATCATCAGGAAAATATATTTGGGTTTGATCGGCCGCGCCCGGCTCATTGCCAGCGCGGCCGACGATAAGCCCAGCACACCACTAAAATGCCTGCGTTTCATGGCAACGGTTCCTAGTAGCGATAGTGCTCCGGTTTGAAGGGGCCGTTTTTCGGAATGCCCAGATATTTGGCCTGCTTGTTCGTCAGGCTGTCGAGCTTCACGCCGATCTTTTCGAGATGCAGACGCGCCACCTCTTCATCGAGCATCTTCGGCAGCGTGTAGACGCCGATCGGATATTTGCCGGGGTTGCAATAGAGCTCCATCTGCGCCAGCACCTGGTTGGTGAAGCTGTTCGACATCACAAAACTCGGATGGCCGGTCGCGCAGCCGAGATTTACCAGACGGCCTTCGGCCAGCAGAATGATGCTGTGGCCCTTGGGCATGGTGATCTTTTCGACCTGCGGCTTGATATTGGTCCACTCATATTTCTTCATCTTCTCCACCTGGATCTCGGAGTCAAAGTGGCCAATGTTGCAGACGATCGCCATGTCCTTCATCTTTTTCATGTGACGCTCGGTGATGACGTCGCAGCAGCCGGTGGTCGTCACGAAAACGTCGCCGATCTGGCAGGCGTCGTCCATGTTCATCACTTCATAGCCTTCCATCGCAGCCTGCAGCGCGCAGATCGGATCGATTTCGGTGACGACCACACGCGCGCCTTGGCCAGCGAGCGACTGGGCGCAGCCTTTGCCGACGTCGCCGTAGCCGGCAACCACCGCAATCTTGCCCGAAAGCATGACGTCGGTCGCGCGCATGATGCTGTCGACGAGCGAGTGGCGGCAGCCGTAAAGGTTGTCGAACTTGGATTTGGTGACCGAGTCGTTGACGTTGAACGCCGGGAAGAGCAGTTCACCCTTGGCCGCAAGCTGATAGAGGCGATGCACGCCCGTGGTGGTTTCCTCGGAGACACCGAGAATATCCTTGGCGATGCGCGAGAAGCGGTTCGGATCCTTCTGGAGCGCCTTCTTTACCTGCGCATAGAAAACCGCCTCCTCTTCGCTCTCCGGCTCTTTGTCGAGAATCGACGGATCCTGCTCGGCCTTGTAGCCAACCTGCACAAACATGGTCGCGTCGCCGCCGTCGTCGAGAATTACGTTCGGTCCCTTGCCGTTGCCCCAATCGAGAATCTTGTCGGTGTATTCCCAATATTCTTCGAGCGTTTCGCCCTTCACCGCGAAAACAGGCGTACCTTTTTTAGCAACCGCAGCAGCGGCGTGGTCCTGCGTGGAAAAAATGTTGCAGCTCGCCCAGCGCACCTTGGCGCCCAGCTCCTGCAGCGTTTCAATCAGCATCGCCGTCTGAATCGTCATGTGGAGCGACCCGGTAATGCGCGCACCCTTGAGCGGCTTGTCCTTGCCGTATTTTTCGCGCAGCGCCATCAGGCCCGGCATTTCATATTCCGCCAGCTCCATCTCCTTGCGGCCAAAATCCGCCAGCGAAATATCGGCAATCACATAATCGTTTTTCTTTGCAGCTTTCTTTTTTGCAGCCATGAGAAGTCTCCAGTTCTGTTAATTTTCAACACCAAGACCGCAAAGACCGCCAAGAACCCGGCCGCTTTGCGCTCTTTGCGCTCTTCTGTTAAATTTTCTTGCCAACAACAATGAGTACCGAGAGGTCGGGGGTTGCGCCGCTGAGCGAGTCGAGCACCACCGGCTCAATGCCGGCTCCCTTCAGCCATTCGCGAATTTCGAGCGGATCAAAACCGAGCCACTGGTCGGCCCACTCCTCGCGCGTCCATTCGTGTTCGTGGCGCACCAGATCGAGAATAATCAGCCGGCCGCCCGGCTTCAGACCGTTTGCCGCCGCCCGAATTACCTCTTCGGGGTTCGAGGTGTGGTGCAGCGCCTGGCTCAGAAAAACCGCATCGAACGCCTCGCCCGACAAATCCAGCGCCTCCAGGTTTCCAACCCGCAGATCGAGCCGGTCCGCGACATTCTGCTCGGCCGCCTTTTCCGAAACGAGCTGGAGCATCTTTTCCGATTGGTCGAAGGCGGTCACCTTTTCGGCAAAGCGGGCCAGCAGCAGCGTCAGCGCGCCCTCCCCGCAGCCGAGGTCGGCCACGGCCTGCCCCGCAAAGCCCGCTGCCAATCCGGCGGCCAGCGCCTGCCAGCCGCCGCCCGGTTCGGTGAGCGTTCCGTAGCGACCGGCAATTTCGTCAAAAAAATCGCGGCTCTTTTTACGGCGCAAATCGATTACGCGCTCCACCGCCGCGGCATCGCGGTGTGCCACCGGAATTTCCTTGAGCCGGTCGTTGAGAATCTGCGCAAAGGCGGCATCGCGAAAGAGCGGGCCGCGGTTGTAATAGACCGAGGTGCCGTCGCGTCGCGAAGCCACCAGGCCGGCCTCGCGCATCGGCTTGAGGTGACGGCTGACGGTTGACTGCGGCATCTCCAACGCCTGCACCAGCTCCGCCACCGAAAGTTCCGCCTGATCGATCGACCGCAGAATCCGCAATCGACCTTCGTCCGCCAGCGCCTTAAAAATGTCGAGAATATCGCTCATATCCATATATCCGAATTTCCGGATAAAAGGACATTTGGCCCGCGCTGTCAATATTCATGCACTAAATTCAGCGCTTTGCGCTTGTTTTTGAAGGCCGGAGCGCCGACCGTATTGAACGTCTAACTTCAGGAAACATATGAACGGAAACTCCATCTCTCTCGGCCGCGCGTTCGGCATCCCGATCCGCGCCCACTTTCTACTGATCATTGCACTGCCGTTTGCGATGAACTTTTTTCCGGTGCCGAGCTTCGGACTGAAGCTGCTCGGTGCGATCGGCCTTTTTGCCAGCGTGGCGCTCCACGAACTGGGGCACTCCATCGTCGCGCAGAAAAAAGGGAGCTACATTCAGGAGATCGTCCTCTATCCCTTCGGCGGCGCGGCCAAAATTTCAAACATACCCAAACGCCCGATGGATGAAATCCAGGTGGCGCTGGCCGGGCCGGCGGTTTCGCTGCTGCTCGGAATTTTCGGCATCATGATCGGGTACGCGCAAGCGTCGCTGATTATCCTCGTGCTGGGCTATATCAACCTGGTGCTCTTTATCTTCAACCTGTTTCCCGCCTTTCCGATGGACGGCGGGCGGGTGCTGCGCGCCCTGCTGGTCAAAAAGAGAGGGCGGCTGGGAGCCACCCGAATCGCCGCCACGGTCGGAAAATATATCTGCATTTTTTTCGTCGTCTACGGACTGCTGAACATGCGGCTGATGCTCGCCTTCATCGGCGGCTACATCTATTTTGCCGGGCAGCAGGAGCTGCGGATGGTGATGATGGAGCACCAGGCTGAACGCGTCCGCGGCTTTGACGCCGACCGGATCAATGTGGAAGTCAGCCCACCGCCCTATGCTTCGGGCGGAGGAAGTGCGGAAAGCCTCGTCGAAAAATTACGGCGTCTCTTCCGCCGGTAGGTCGCTCGGCTCAATGTGCTGAACAGGAACAGTCGCCTCATAGACACGCGTCTGCCTTTTAATCAGCATTTCCTGAATCCAGAACTGCCAGATCCCGACCAGCGTCAGCAGCAGCACGATACCGATCAGCAACCCCCACCAGAAAAAATTTTCGTTCTCCCCTTTTCTGGAAAGGTGTAGCAGGCGGCGCAGCCCCGTGTTTTTGCTCCGCCGGCGGCGATTGGTCTCGTCAAATACCTGCTGCGAAGAAGAACGGCGACGCCGACGACCAGTGCGCGAACGCGGTTTGTTCTTAGAGGCCGGAAGCGGTTCCCGCTGCTTATAGATATCGGTGTCTGACATGGCTTTTCCTTCGTTGAGAATCGGATGAAGCTAGCAGAATAACTTTTTCAAACTCAAATCTATTCCCGGCCCAATAGCTCAACGGTCCGCTCAATCACACCGCGATTCTGCTCCACCACGGCGGCGGCCCGCGCGCCAAGCGCCTTGCGCCCCGCGGGGTCGCGCAACAACTCAGCGACGGCGACGCCAAGCGCGTCGATGCTGTCCACCTGCCGCAGCGCCTCATTTTCCAAAAACTCGTCCATCACCGCCGGAAAGTTTTCCATGTTCGGCCCGGTCACCACGGCCTTGCCATACATTGCCGGCTCGATCGGATTCTGCCCGCCATGCTGCGTCAGGCTCTTGCCCACAAAAATAAGGTCGGCCTGCGAATAAAAGTTGCGCAGTTCGCCGGTGGTATCAACCAACAGCACATCGGGCTGCTCCGCTTCCGGCGAGTTGTCGAGCTGACTGCGGCGGACAAAGGAGAGCTCCTGCTCCTCCAAGGCCTGGATCACCTCGGCGGCGCGCTCGACATGGCGCGGCACCAGCACCAGAAACAGCTTTTCGTTGTCCGCCGTCAGCTTTTTATAGAGCTCGCACAGCACCGCCTCTTCGCCGGGCCAGGAGGAACCGCCGAGCAGGACGACGGCATCGTCCGCAACGCCGACCCTGCGCATGATTTCCTGGGCGGCCGCCTCGCCGGCGGGATCGCGCTCGGCGACATCAAACTTGACCGTTCCCATCCGGTGCACATTTTCTTTCGGCGCGCCGATGCCGATCATGCGCTCGGCATCAACCTCGCCCTGCACGCAGATCGGATGGATGCGGCGCAGCACGTCGGCCGTCAGCGGCTTAAGCTTGCGGTAGCCCTTATACGACGACTCCGACATGCGGCCGTTGATGAGCGAAACAGGAATGCCCTGATTGTCCGCCAACCGGATCAGGTTGGGCCAGAATTCGCCTTCGACCAGCACGATTCGCAGCGGATTAATGATGCGCAGCACCTTATTAATGATGACCGGCAGGTCGACCGGGAAATAGAAGAGCACGTCGCGCTCATCGAGCTCCTTGCGGCCGATGGCATGCGCGGTGGAGGTGGTGGTGCTGAGCGCAAAATGCGCCTCCGGGTGCGCAGCGCGGTAGGCTTTGATAAAGCGGAGCGCCACATAGATTTCGCCGACGCTGACAGCATGCACCCAGATGCGGCGGCGCGCGCGCAGCTGCGCTTTCGTATTGCTGCCGAAATGCCCAATACGCTGTTCAAAATGCGAGCCGTATCCGCCGCGCTTGAGCATGCGCGCAATAAACTTCGGCAGCATCAACAGGAAGACCACGGGAAACAATAAATTATAGAGAATCCAAAGCATATCTGTTCCGTAAAATAAACGCGGGACTAAACCATAAAGTCCGCCCCTCCCGCAACGGCAAAGGCGTTCCAATGCCCGGCACCGCAGGCTTGTATTCCCAACGCCAGCCAGTACCTTTTCTTCAAACGGAGAACCATCATCAGCAAACCCTCATCCAGACTGGCTGCCTACTTCAAGCCGCACCGCAAAGAGATTGCCGCAACGGTCGCGTGTGTCCTGATCACCGTCGGGATCAACCTCTACCTCCCCTACCTGATGCGGGTGGTGATCGACGGGCTGACGGAACAGACGCTCGAGGTCACCCGGCTCAAACAACTGCTGGCCGCTTACCTGGGCTTCGGTGCGGTGGCGGTAATCTTCTCGCGCCTGCTGCGCAGCATTCCTCTCAAGCTCTCGCACAAGATCGAGTATGCCCTGCGCACCGACGTCTTCGAACACCTGACCCGCCTCGACCAGGAATACTACCGCGGCGAGCGCACCGGCGATCTGATGACGCGCCTGTCGTCCGACATCAACCTCGTGCGCGATGCCATCGGACAGGGACTGCTGCAGGGCATCCGCACCATCGCCGTGCTCGCTCTGGCTTCGGCCGTCATGCTGCTCACGCAACCGGCGCTGGCCGGCCTCGTCTTCGCCCTCTATCTTCCGATGGTCACCATCTTTTTCCTGATCCTGCGCGTGATGCGCCGCCGCCAAAAGGAGCTGCAGGAACACGTTTCCGAAGTTTCCAGCTTTTCGCAGGAAAGCTTTTCCGGCATCCGCTGCATCAAGGGCTTTGCGCTGGAACGGCGGCGCAACGCGCAGTTCGAACAGCTCAACAGCGGGCTCATCAAAAAGACGATGCTCATGCAGGCGTCGCGCCAAAGCCTCTGGCCGTTCATGGCCTTCTGGTTTTGCCTCGGCATGATCCTGATCCTCAACCTTGGCGGACGAAGCATCATCCGCGGCGAACTGACGCTCGGCACACTGGCGCAGTTTATCCAGTATCTGCTCTACATGCAGTGGCCGCTCCTGGCGCTCAGCTGGACCACCAGTCTGGTGCAGCGCGGAAAAGTCAGCTGGGAGCGCATCCGCGAAATCCTTGACCGCGCATCGGCGATCGAACCAAACACGGCAACCCCGGAGCATCCGGCGCTGAACAGTGACATCTCCTTCCGGGATGTGAGCCTCATGATTGGCAAACGCAACTTCCTGCACAACCTCAACCTGAAGATCCCCGCAGGAACAACACTCGGCATTACCGGTCCGACCGGCAGCGGGAAAACACTGCTCGTCTCGCTCGTGGCACGCCTCATGGATCCGTCCGGCGGCGCCGTACACGTTGGCGGCCGCGACATTCGCCAGCTGCCGCTGGCGCAGCTGCGCGGCATGATCGGCTTTGCCGCGCAGGAACCGGTGCTCTTTTCGCGCACCCTGGAACACAACATCGGCTTCGGCGTCGCAAAACCGGACAAAAATCTGATTGGCTGGGCCGCGGAAATCGCCCATCTGCGTAACGACGTCGAAAACTTTCCCGATCAATACCAGACCCTGCTCGGCGAACGCGGCGTAACCCTTTCGGGCGGGCAGCGCCAGCGTACCGCCATCAGCCGCGCCATCGCCCGCCGCCCCGACATCCTGATTCTCGACGATGTCCTTTCTGCCGTCGACACCCAGACCGAGGCCGCCATCATGAAGAAGCTGCACCCCGTTATGGCCGAACGGACCACGCTGTTCGTCAGCCACCGCATCTCGACGCTGCGGTACGCCGACGAAATCATCGTGATCGAGGACGGTGGCATCACCCAACGCGGCACGCACGACGAACTGATTCGCCGGCCCGGCTACTATGCCGAGCTCAACACGATGCAGCAGCTTGAAGAAAAACTGGAGGCCGGATCATGAAGCTGGCCCGACGCCTCCTCTCCTATTCGCAGCCCTACTGGCGCTGGCTCGCCCTCGCGCTGACGATGATCTTGTTCACCGCGCTGGCGATCAACTTTCTGCCGGTGCTTATCCAGCGCGTCACCGACCAGTGCCTGATGCCGACGCACACGCCGGCAGCGGAGCGGATCGAGCTGCTCACGCGGCTAAGCCTTCTCTACATTTCCATCGCCGCCGCCGGCCACGGCGTTCGCTATTTCCAGTCGATCCTCACCGCATGGATCGGGCAGAAAATCATCTACGACCTGCGGCTCGAAGTGTTCCGCAAAGTGCTGCGCATGCAGCAGGCCTACTTCGACCGCACCGCCGTCGGCACGCTGATGACGCGCGTCACATCCGACATCGAGCGGCTCCAGCACTTCGTCACGGAAGGGGTTGTCGGAACCATCGCCGACCTCTTCATGCTGCTCGGAATCATGGGCTATATGCTCTACATCAGCCCGGTGCTCTCGCTCACCATCTTCGCCATGCTGCCCCTTCTCTTCGCCTTCATGATCTACATCAACACGCGGCTGCGCAACGCCAACCGCGACATCCGCGACCGGCAATCGCGCCTCAACGCCTTCCTGCAGGAAGCCCTCACCGGCATGACCACCATTCAGCTCTTCAATCGCGAGGCCGGTGCCATGAATGATTTTGACAAGCGCCACACCAAACTGCGCTCGGCCTACTTCGATGAAGTCCGCTGGTTCAGCCTCTACTTTCCCACCGTCGAAGGCGGACAGGCACTCTCCATCCTGCTCATTCTGGCCGTCGGCGGCATCCTGATTCTCCGCGGCTCGGACGCCGTCACGCTGGGCACCTTCGTGGCGTTCCTGGCCTATATCCGCGACTTTTTCCGCCCGCTCGGATCGCTCTCCGAAAAGGCCGGCTCGTTCCAAATTGCGCTGGCCTCCATTGAACGTATCTTTGCCCTGCTCGACACCGAAGAGGAGGTGCCTGATCCCGAACAACCGGCAGCGCCCGACCGCATCGCCGGCACCATTGCCTTCAACAACGTCTGGTTTGCCTACAACGACCCCAACTGGGTGATCAAGGATCTGTCCTTCGAAGTCGACCCCGGACAGGTACTCGCCGTCGTCGGCGCAACCGGCGCCGGCAAGAGCACCATCATCAACCTGATCGGCCGCTTTTACGACGTCCAGCAAGGGGCCGTCACCATCGACGGCATCGACGTCCGCCAATTCGGCAAGCACGACCTGCGCGGACGGCTCGGCTATGTCTTCCAGGACCCGTTCATCTTTACCGGCTCGGTGGCCGACAACATCGGATTGCAGACGCCGGGCATCGATCGGGCCGATATTGTGCGCGCCGCCAAAACCGTCAATGCAAACCACTTCATCGAGGCCATGCCCAGCGGCTACGACACCGAGTTGAATGAACGCGGCGAGGGGCTGTCGCTCGGACAGAAACAGCTGCTGGTGATGGCGCGCACCCTGGCGCAGAATCCGGAACTGCTGTTCGTGCTCGA
>CAZABK010000051.1:0-21503 GCA_964483355.1 uncultured Verrucomicrobiota bacterium
CACGCCTCTTATTTAAACAAAAAGGCCGAAGCTCGCGCTTCAGCCATAAGGTCTGGCTCCGCAAATAAATGAACACATGAAAAAAGAAGACCAAGCCAAAATAGAAGAACTGTGCAAGAAGCATAACGCTATAGACTTCAAGTTTATAGATCCCGAAAGCATCGTTGTCGCTTATTGGACAACGTACAAATGTAAATATGGGTGTGGAGATTACGGGACAAATCTTTGCTGTCCTCCACACGCTCCATCACCAGATGAAACGAAGAAAATAATAAGTGACTATAAGCTTGGGTTATTGGTTCATTTTGGAGGAGACGTACGAGTTTCCAAGACAATTGCATCCATTGAGAGAGAAGTGTTTTTGCTCAATTACTACAAAGCAATCAGTTTTGGAGCTGGGGCTTGCAAATTGTGCAAGGAATGTAATTTGTCAAAATGCAAAATGCCAAAGTTGGCGAGACCATCAATGGAAGCATGTGGTATCGATGTATATGCGACTGCACGGAATAATGGATTCCCAATAGATGTTCTTACGACCAAAGAGCAAAGTGAAAACTGTTACGCTCTTTTGCTAATTGAATAAAAAAGAGCCACCAGCCATCTGAGGTTCTCCGTCAACGCAAAAACTGACTTTCGATAGGCCCGTTTAACCTAATGACATCAGGGTGTTCCGCGATGGTCTCCCATAATTTTGACCCTCGCTTTTTCAGCACGCTCAGGTAGTGCATTTCATCGTACGGCACTCTCTCCTTCCAGCAGCGATAGATGATGCGTGACCGCACGGCCCGAAGGACCGTACGGCGTTGCCGCCTAAACCCTATTCAAACGAAACAGATACTGTATCGAGAATCGGTTTGGATTCGTTTTCGGTGGTGTCGGTCATGTTGACTTCAAACTGGAAGCCATAGCCTTCCGGAAGGCCGGACAGGTCCATCCGGGCGGCGGTTTTGGCGATCTGCCTGGAGTAGCCTTCGATATAGTCATACTGCTCGGAAACCGTCTGCCAGTCGGACCACGTATCCACCTGGCCGTCGTTGGTGGTATCGACCCCGACACGCACTTCCACGGATTCAACCCACGGCCCCGGACTGACAAAGTCGGTCTTCGGCTGGGTCAGCAGATAAAACTGCCCTTCGGCAAAGAGGATTTCCGGGTCCGGATGGCCTTTGCCAATATTTCCGCACCAGGAGAACGGCGTATTGATGTCGTCGGATGTAAACCAGCAGGTGCTCATGGTTCCGCCGCGATGCTTATCAAAATCGCCGAAAAGATAATATTGCCCACCGATGCAGATCGCTGCCCAGTCGCCATAGGCTTCCTGTTCCGGCTCATAGATTTCATATTTGGCGACGTTGGTTTTATAGTTTTTCGGATCCTCTTTTTTCCAATGCGGGTGTTTATAGGTTCCGGTTTTTCCGGTCGGTTTCGTGCGGTTATCCACCGGGCGAACATCTGCCACCTGGAACGGCTTCACCCCGTCCGGACTTACGCCGCGGATCGCCAGCGGCGAATCCCAGGAACGGACCGAAGCTTTGATCGGGCTCCAGTCCTCGGCAATAATGTGGAACGTCCCATCCAGTTCGCGAATCACGGCACAGTCGGAACCGTGCGAGGGATCTTTGAACACCATCCCCATCATTTCCCCCGGAACGCCGTCCGTCAGATCCTCGTCAATGTAGAGATGCGGATCCTGATCGTTCGGGAAGTCATAATAGAAATAAAATTTTCCATCCACATGTTCCGCGGTGGTCATCCAGCGGGAAAAATATTCGGTGATCGCACCGTGATGCACCCACGTTTTCATATCGCGACTCTGCCACGCATGGTAGCCGCCTTTCTTCTCCTGCAACCCGCCCGGTGCGTCAAACTGGTTCTTATGCGGCGAGGTCACCAGTTCAATGTCATAACCTTCCAGTGTTGCCTTCTCCGGCTTAAAATTCTCGGTATTCTTCTTTTTGCCGTAGCGCCCGAACATCCAGTAGTTGCCATCCCCCAGTTGCAGCGCAACCGGCGCATCGCCGAGATTCGCGGGGCCAACGTTTGCAACCGGCTTCCAGTTCAGCCATTGCGGCGACTGCTCAACCGTCAGCGACTTCGCCGACTGCTTTTTCGGGAAACGCTTCAGGACACTCTGGAACGTCGCCTCCGCAGCGGCAGGAGTCGCCTTTCCATCTTTAAATTCCAGGTTCGACTGCGAGGCCGTGTTTGCCTTCCAGTCCTGTTGCGATTCAATGGTCCAGTCCTTATCTGCAGCCAATACGGCCGTCGCAGACAGGATGAGTGTTGTCGGTATTGTCAGATGTTTTTTCATCGTTATTGCTCCTGTTACTAATGTTTGTCGACGTCGCTGCAGCGCCTTTATTCATCGATTAATCCAGCGTATAAACAATCGGCTCAATCGTGCCGTCTTCGCGGAAAATCATTTTATCAAAACAGGCCGAGCGACGATGGAAGCTTCCATCATTCACATCGCCGCGATGGTAGAAGAAATACCACTCGCCTTTAAATTCGATGACGGACGCGTGGTTGGGTGCGTCCGGCGCATCCGGCGCCAGCAGCCCCTTGGGTTCCGCGAATTTGGGTAACGGCGAATCCGCCATCCAGTATTTGGTCACACCGCCGACGCGTGCGTGAAAGTAGTATTTTCCCTCTCGTTTGAAGACATGAACCGCCTCATTCACGTTCTCATCGTTTAGGCGAACCCACGGTCCATCCAGCTCAACCATGTTGTCCTTCAACTTTGCACCATAGATATAAGAACTTGGCCTCTTGCCCTTCGGCGCGAGCGATTTGCTCTCAGGGAAACGAGACTTATGGTCGTTGCCGTAGATGTAGGCCTGGCCGTCGTCATCCACAAAAACGGTCGGGTCAAAAATGGTCGCAATCTTTTCGCTCACCGCCGTTTCCCACGGACCGATCGGCGTTTTGCTTTTGGCTACGCCGATGTGGGTTTTGGCGTACGGGAAATAATAGTAGTACCAGCCATCCTTATAGGCCACATCCGGCGCATTCATCTGGCCGTGGGCGTAGTCGAAGCCTGCATCGGTTCGCGGCTTCAGCACCACGCCGTGATTGATCCAGGTTTTGAGGTCGGACGACTCCAGCACCGAATAGTCCTGCATGGTTTTGAAGCTCGTTGCGCCCTCAACATCGCGGGAGCAGTACATATAAACCTTGCCGTTAAAAACTTCCGCCGCCGGATCGGGCGTATAAATGAATCCCGGCTCCCCTTTTTTCAGGATCGGATTGTCAGCCCACCCCGCAAGCGCAATAAACAGCGTCAGTATCAGAATCGTCTTTTTCATCTTTTGCCTTTCACTCTTCTGCAACCTCACCCGGAACTTCATCCAAGAATAAACGGTGAAATATACACAACTTGGACAACTTATTCCGGGGCAACTACCACCAGCTACCGGAAAATATTAGTGCCGGTGCGGGCGAAAATTTCAAGCACCAGCTCGTGGTTCCCTTCTGTAGCCTCCACATCGGAAAACAGCTTTATTCACGTTTTCACCTAAGGTTCACATAATGGACTTGTGAAAGACGATATCCAGCCCTACCTTGTTTTCTAAGTAAACCCCGTTAAATTCGGTAAATTTGGAGATGACAAAAGAAAACCACAATCCAGAAGGAACACCTCGGAGAATCACGATTTACGACATCGCCGCCGCACTGGGCGTTTCGCACACCACGGTGTCGATGGCACTGCGCAACAATCCGCGCATTTCCGAAGCAACGCGCATACGGGTCCAGGAGAAAGCTGCAGCAATGGGATACTGCCCCGACCCGATGCTTTCAGCACTCTCCTCCTACCGGTTGGCTCGGAAGAAAAAAAACTCCCAGGCTGTGCTGGCGTGGATCAACCCGTTCCGCGATCCCGCGCAATTGAGGGAGTCCAAAGAGTTCGACCTCTACTGGCAGGGAGCCCAAGAAGCCGCTAACAAAATAGGCTACCAGCTCGAAGAGTTCAACACGGTCGACCTTTCCTTCCTGCGAATGAATACCATTTTTAAAACGCGTAACATTCAGGGCATTTTACTGGCGGCACTATGCGGCCCCGGCTATGAAGATCCCGACGTGGACTGGCATGCCTTCCCGTGGCAGGATTATGCAGTGGTACGCTTCGGGCGCAGCAGCGATTTTCCCCAAGCGCACTATGTCACCAGCGCGCAGACAACCAATGGAATCATCGCGTTCCAAGCCATGCGTGAACGGGGCTACAAACGCATCGGCTTTGTCGGGAAACACTCCCCCCAGCGCATTTTCTCCGCCGGTGTCGTCTTTGCGCAGGAAACCATTCCGCAGGAAGAAATCGTACCGCGCCTCTACCTGTCCGATACCGATTCAGATGACATGCAGCTGGAGTTGCTGGGGCAATGGCTCCAAGCCCATCATCCGGATGCCATTCTGACCAGCCGTGCCCCCCTCCCGAAACTGCTCAACAAACTGGGATATCGCATCCCTGAAGACATCGCCCTGGCCACCACCACCGTTCACGACACCCCCATCAACGCAGGAGTCGATCAGAATCCGTTTGAAATCGGACATGCCGCCGTTCGTACACTCATCTCCCTGATCAACGAACATTCCACGGGCATCCCCGAAGTCCGCAACGAAATCAAAATCGAAGGCAAATGGGTCGACGGCAGCATGTTGCCGGTTCGCAGATAACGCCCTTTATTTGATACAAGTGCTCTTTTCCGTCAGCAGCATTCCAACAGCAGCGGTAACACCGCGCATCCAATTCCCGGAATGCATACTCGGTTTCACAAAAATCCTCACCGTCAACTTACTTCGTTTTTTCAGCATCAATCACCTGCCCGGCCTTTTCAACGGTCATCTCCACCAGAACCGCAGAAGCATCGCCATCGAGTCCGCTGATTTTGATTCGGTCAACCTGTCCGTCCCGACGCGTCACCGTAACTCCTTCCGGACCGGTGGCTACTATGGACTGAATGACGGGATTCTCTTCGTGAAGTTCCACCGCACTCAGGAAACGCGCCTCGGTTCCGGTGCTGCGGGTGGCGATGATCTTGCGCTGAATATCATCGCCCCCAACCGGATAGTCCCCGCCGAGGACGGCTTTAAAACGTGCGGCGTTTTTACCGGCGAGATCGATCCTGATTGTTCCGGTATTTTTGCGGTCGGCGGGCTCGGCCGCGATGGATGACACGTACTGCGTTCCGAAGATCGTCACCTTTCCTCCCGCATAGTCGACATTTTCGCCCGCAGCTGGAGCAATATTTTCGGATTGTGCCTCGAAAGCAATGCTGCGACTTTTCTTGTCAAGCAGCTGGGGCGCGCCAAGGAAGATGGTTTTTGAATCGCGGGCCTTTTCAACGCGGGTTTCGATTTCCAATGCTTGGAAACCGGTCACATCCACATCGATTTCGGCGCGGCCGAGAATCCACGGCGCGAACTGGCCTTCTTTGAGCACCTTGCCGTCGCCGATCACCTTATAGAAGAGGCGGCGGGCCACGTTGTGCGATTCCGGGAAGTTGCCAACCATCAGCCCGGTCTGTTTCGGCCAAAGGGAATAGTAGTCGACATTCATGATGCCCGGCTCGGAGCAGGAATGGCGTCCGCCCATTTCGCCTTTGGACCAGTCGAGGACGAAGGCCGCTTTTGCCGTGCCGTCGGTTTGGTGCCAGTTGCAGTCGGTGATGAACTGCGCGCTGCTGTACGGATTCGGATCGCACTGTGCGGTGTGTTTTTCCAAATGGACATTTTCGGAGAGTTCAACCAGCCCCTTGCAGTTAAAGAGATTGTCGAAGTGATGCTGTTCGCTGCCCTTGAGATAGTCGGCCATCACCACATAATCATCCGTCGTAATGATCAGGCGGCGCTGCAGGATCGGTTCGGACGGCGTACCGGTGTCGCCCTGCGCTCGCGGGGTTACCGGGGTTGGAAGCCAACGCGATTCCCCCCAGCTCTTTTCCTTCGGCATTTTCAATGCGTAGGGGGTCTGTCCGCCATACGGCGGATCGATCCAGGGCGTTTCGATTTCGGTGGCGGAAACTTTCATCAGCTCGCCGTCATGAAAGAGAATGCGGCGGGTGTCGGCCGGCTTCTGCATGCGGTGGTCGACCACCGTCATGTTGTGCGCATCGGAGGTCTGCACCCACATTTTAAACATGAACGACCAGTAGCCGTACCAGGCGGCTTCGGTGTTGTAATGCGAACGTCCGAAGCGGGAGAGCGACAGCAGGCTCGTCTTATCGAAGTGGCCGTGATAGCCGCCATGCGTGCCGTAGCGCTGCACAACCTGATAGCGGTCGCGCGGTTCCCCGGCATTCGAGCGCAGCACGGCAAAGCCGATATTGTCATTTACATATGAATCCGTTCCCAGCTCGTTTCCAACCTCTGGAAGTTCTGCTACACCGTAGAGCAGATCGCGTTTTTTGATCATTTTGAGCAACGGCACATAAGCGGGGTCTTTCCAGAGGTAATAGGCCATGTCGAACCCGAAGCCGGCTTCATTGTTTTCGCCGCCGGCGAGGTCGATACCGCCTGAGTCATTGGAGGCGAACACCACGCCACGCCAGTCGGCCATCGGAATCACCGCATCCCAAATATCTTTCAAGCGGCGGTAGGTTCGCCTGCTCGGCCCCTGCCGCTCAAAGGACATGCCGAGGAATTCACCCGAAAGCGCCCACGGCGAAACCATGATGTGCTTGCCGTACTTGGCCGGAATATTCCAATCCTTGAGGTTCAGCCCCCACGGCTCAAGGGCGACAGCCGCAGAGTTGAAAATGTTGCCGGCGAGAATGTTATAGTTGGCGGTTCCTTCAAAATACTGCCCGTCGTCGAGGACGCCCTGCCCGACCAGATCGAGGATACCGCCGGTTCCGTAGAGGTAGCGTTCGACCTCGGCAAAGTCCTGCATCACCAAACCGTTCATCATTGCGCCGACGGAGAGGCCGTCCTGATGGTTATTGCCGTCGCCGGTTTTGAGCATGTAGTCGACCCAGCGGCTGAACATTCGCATGCAGTGTTCAATATTGGCGTGATCCTGCTGCGTGAGCGACGAATGGTTGTACACCAGGTCATAGGCACGTGAAAGATGCACAAAAAACATGCCGCGGTGCACATGCGCGCCGCTGTTGCGGCCTGTTGTTGGATAGCCGGTTTCCGGATCACTGAACTCACGCAGGAACTGGATGACCTTTTGCGCCAGCTCTTCGTCGCCGCTCAGTTTCCACGCGATGGCGCAGCCTGCCGCTTCTTCCGCAACCGTGTGCTTATAGCTCCAATCGCCTTTAGTGCGGGGCCCCGGCACACGCCAAAGTTTGGCATTATCGATGTACTCCTGCCTGGCGGCTTTAGCCCACTCAAGGGTCTCGGCCTTTTTGATGACCTCTTGCCACCCCGCCTCCGTGTGTAGCAGGTACGGATGCGGCAGCTCGCGAACCGTGATGAGGCTCAGTTCCTCTTTGAGGTCGCCGCGCCCATCCGGAATGACCGTAACCTTGCGCAGCTCACGGCCGCCCAGCGCAACCAGATCATTGATCTCAACCGACAGCGTAACGGTTGTGCGCTCCCACGGCTTTAACGTCAACTGCACCTCGGAGAGCTCTGCCGGACAGGCTTCCCATGCGGTGTGTTCCAGAGCCAGCGCAACATTCCGAACCTGGGAACTTTCGTTTTCAACCCGCAGCTCATAGACGACAGTTTCACCGGCCGTTGCCGACTTCGACTTGATCGATGAAGACAGCGACACCATTTTGCTTTTTTTGAGGCGCGGCTGGCTGATCAGAACGGAGCCGGCTTTGCCGGAGGCCGACAGGCTTACGCCCTGAATGTGTTTCCAGAAAGTGCCCTGATGCGTGAGATAGTTAAAATCGCGCAGGGAAAAGACCACCTTCTGCCAGCCCGCGCCCTGCACCATCACTTTTGAGGAGAGCGACTCCACATAATCGGGACGGCCGACCGCCAGCGGATGAATCGTGCATTCCAGCTCAAGCGGCTGCTCATTCGGAAGTTTGACCTGAAATTCCAGATAACGGTAGTCGTACCAGTCCTCAACGCAGACCTCGTCGAGCATGTCGGAAAAGTCGACCGTTTCGCCGCTCAGGTACGTTTGGGGTTCGGTGTATGTAAAATCGGCTTTGCCCGGGATGATCAGTTGGGCGACAGCATCACCGCCGGACGGTCTTTCATCTGATGCTGCCAGGCCAACCCAGTTTCCCAGTGTTTGAAAATTCCCGACCGTCTTCCCGTCGGCACAGCTCACTGCAAACAAAACCCCCAACAATCCCTGTCTAACTATTTTACAGACAGCAAACGATGTCATAAAAACCCCCTTTACACATATGCGAACAAACATATTGGAAACAAATCCAACACCCCATCCATAAAATCATTTTTCTACGCGCTGCTGTCTAAACGAAAAAAGGCGCGGTGGCGCTGTCCACATCAACACGGCCCTGTTACAGGCAGAGTTCTTTTGTGTCGCATTTTATTTTTGCGGATTCTGACAACCACAGCATGCGCTGCCGCGGGCAGGCAATCCCCGCACTTCGTTTTCGCGGCAGCGCCGGGCAGCGAGGCTGCTACTGCCGCCAGGTTTCCAGCTTGTAGAAGCGATTGGTCGCGGCGAATTCGACGGAAAGATCGATGGAGATGACGCCGGCGTTCTTGATCTCTTTCGGCATTGCCGGAACGGAGTTCACCATTGGCACGCCCTGAATCTTTACGGGACCGCCGTAGTAATCGAAACCGGCAGTTTCCGGCTTCAGCACATTCTTAAATGTGCAGGGCAGTTCAGAAACGAACAGTTCGGCCCCGTCCTTGAGCACCAATTTGGCATCGCCCCAGAATAGCGTATTCTTTTGGGCATTGTCGCCTTAACGGAAAGTCGCAGCTATTTCCGGCCGGCAACATCCAGCACAATATCACAGGAACAGATCAAGGCTGGATCTGCAGTCGGTAGAAGCCTTTTGGAACAAGGGATGTATCGGGGTCTTCAAGGATAATCAAGTCGCCGCTTCCGACCACGGGATCGCCGACATCCTCCCACCCTTCCTGGGCGAGTGTGTCTTTCCGTTGCAGTTGATAGATGCGTCCCGATACGGACTCTACGCTGAATTCCATGCTGCTTCCTGAAGGGTTCGGTGTTGGCGTGACAAGTTCATCGGCAGAGATGGGCGCATAGGGTTTGGTGCTTACCTGTGCGGAATCGGCGCTCTCGCCGGCAGGGCTCTCGGCAGAGATCACATAGAAGTAAGTCGTGCCGTTGACCACATTGGTGTCGAGGTGACTGCCCCCGGCCTCGCTCGCGATGATCGTATATTCGCTGCCGTTGGTGGTGGAGCGTTTGAGGTGATGTACCGTCGCTCCATCGGATACGGTCCAGCTTAATGCAACCTGGCCATCGCCGGAGGTCGGCGTGAGATCTGCCGGCACGGACGGAGGCGACGGGAGGGTGCCCCAGATCTCCACTTCGGTAATACTGTTCCACGAGTTAGCGGTGTTACCGTAGCCGACAATGCGCACATAACGCGCGAGAGTGGTTGTTACATCAACCGCTTCCAACTCGTCGGTGGTGCCGGAGCTTTGCAGAGTTTCCGTGAGCGCGGTCCACGTCGTATCGTCATTGGAGGTCTCGATGTGGAAGCTCGCCACGCGGCTCGCGCCATTGAGCCAGGCGATTTTAAGGGAATGCACATTCTTCTCGGCACCGAGGTCGTAGCGAATCCATTGGCCGTCGCCATTCGCGGACCAGCGCGTCCCGAGATCGCCGTCGATGGTGTTGGGCGGGATATTGGGGTCCTGGTAACCGCTAGCCGTTATATTATCTGTGCCGATGACGAACTTCGCAGGGGCAGAGCCGATAATGGCAATCACTTCGTCGCTGGGGGTGGTCTCATTGCCGTCGATGGTGGCGGTAACAACGTAGTAGTAAAATGTTCCGTCAAGGGCTGTACTATCAGTAAATGAGAGGTCGGAGGTGGAACCAATGGAGGTATAAGGACCGCCTGATACCGTGGCACGTTTTACCGTGTAGCCGGTGGCGTCGGTCACAGCAGCCCAATCGAGAATGATCTGGCCGGAGCTCGAGTCGGCGGTTAGGCCGCCGGGGCCGGCGACCACGGCTCCGAAAATCTCAACTTCAGCCAGACTCAGCCGCTCGCTTCCGCGCAGCTGAACCCGAACAACCTGACCAATGACCGACCCCGTATTCAGAGAGACCATCGGATTGGGATAGCTGGACTGATAGGAAGTCCAGACAGACTGCCCTTCGCTGTTGAAGACGGTTACATCGTAATTGCTCAGGCGACTCTGCGCGGTATCCGTACGTCCCCAGACCCGGATTTCGGAAATCTCGCAGGGATTTTCGAGTTCAACCTGCCACCAGGGCTGGGCGTCATAGCTGGTGTGCGTCACCGAGCCCTCGCCAAACTGCCCGCTGGTGTTTTGGTCAATGGCCAGGAACGCAGGAGCATCATAACTGATGGAGCTCTGCGTGGCATCGCCATAGAAGGTAATATTGGAGGTGACGCTCCAGTCCGTCGTAGTAAAACGGTTGCCGGTGCCGGCGTCCGAAATGGTTCCGCAGGAGTACCCGGAGTTGTCGGTGCTGGCATCATCCAGAATCAGCGGATAACCGCTGTAGTTGTTGATGATGATGCTGTCGGCACCGCGGTCTTCCACCGAGTTGGACGAACTCTCAATATTCAAATCGCCACCCACATTGATCTCCAGGTCTTGATCCACCATTTTTTCCAGCCCCCGGAAGGTCAGGTTGTGGTCACTGCCGAAAATATAGGCCACATGGCGGCTGCCGTTGTAGTGGTCGCCCTCGTGAGGAATAATGGTGATGTCGGCGGTCACACCGCTGTCTGAATCATAGTCCACGCCAAAGGCCGGACCGTGTTTGACATCGGCTTTGCAGTTTTCGATGATGCCGGAACCGATTGCATACCCTCTTTCGGTGCCGATCGCGGTACATCCTGAAACATATTTTGATCCGGTGGCATGCGTCAGCGTAACCCCCACACGTGCATTGACGATGGTGTTGTCCAGAATCGTAGGATTCGAGGTGCCTCGGCTGTACCAGACCCCATCAATATATGTGTTACCGGCATTGTAAGCACGAATGCCGGCTTCCGTGAGACTCTTCATATAGCCCGCCGGAAGGGTAAATCCCCAGACCGTCATAAAATCGATGTCATAGGCCGGCCCCGAGGTTTCCGCCAGCATGTCGTCGGTGGACCGCACCTCGCCCTCGATATAGCAACCTTCGATGGTTGGGTTGCTCGCCGCCTGCATGAACATACAGTGGCCGTAGGAGCGCTGGATCAGCGTGCAGTTTTGGGCATGATTGGACTCGCCCCGAATAAGGAAGCCGCTGTGTTTAGAGTGCTTGATCGTCCAGGTTGCCCCCTTGCCGAAGCAATCCCCATAACCATAGGGATAGGAACCCTTGATGGTCATATGGAACCCTTCGACCCGGTTGCTGCGGCCATCCATGATGAGATTGACGCCGCCGTCTAAGGAAAGAGCTCCATCAACATCGCACAGATCGACCATCGTCAGGTTCTTCAGGACGTTATCGTTACCGAATATCTGGATATGGTTCATGCTCAGGTCAGAGGTGTAGATATCTGCCGCAAAATTGAGGGTTACCCCGGTAAAATCATAGGTGCTGTTGCTGCCCCAAAACTCGAAGCGCGGCGTACCGAAGGTACTGCTAACATCAGTAGCCGTTATCGTGTAGGTGCCCGGAGACAAGGTCGCGGTGACATTATCCTGCTCCAGATAGGGTAATAGCTCTTCCGGAGAATTGACCGTGACCGTGACATAATAGGCGACCACCAATTCATCGGAAGCAACATTCATAAGGCCGTCGCCGTCGGTATCCGTCACCGAATTGCGCGGAAGCCCGACGGTCACATCGCCGCCAAAATCGGGACTGACCACCAGCGAATAGCTTGCCCCGGAACCGGACAGGCTGGATGCCGTTCCGCCGGAAACCTCGAAATCGCTCGCCTGTAGGCCCGTAACAACCTCGTTGAAGTCAACCTGAACTGTAAAAGCGGCCGAGACTCTGTTCGTCGCCGTGCTCAGGGTCGGCACAGGTTGTTCGCTGCCCGGCGCGACATAGGTGGTTAAAACCGTGTTTGCCGCAACATTTCCATGACCATCTGTGGCATCAACCACGCAATCCGCCGGAAGGGTAACGGTCACATCGCCATTTGCCGAAGGCGTAATATCAACCGACCAGCTGGCGCCGGATCCGCTGACACTGGAAGCCGATCCGTTAACCACCTCAAAATCACCGGCCGTCAGGCCCGTCACCTCTTCTGAAAAACCAACCGACACGGTAAAAGCGCCCGCTACCGTATCGCCCGCTACCGTGGAAAGCGTAGGCACCGGACTGCTGAGATCGCGAATCTGGTAGGCGGTCACATGAGACGTTGCGCCGCTGCTGTCGCTATTATTATATCCCTGAACCGTGATGGTCTGGGATCCGTTATTTGCGATAAATGTGCCGATCACATACCCATCGTCAACCCAGGGGCTGGCATTGCCGTTGCCATCGCCAAACGCCATGGAGCGGTCGCCCGCAGACGATGAGCGTTCATCCAGATACCAGAGCTGGATCAGATACTCCTTGCCCACTTCCAGCTGACCGTTGCCAACGGAAAACTGACTCGAAGCATAGTCCAGTGCATTCAACAGATGGTTATACTCCGTGTCGCCGGTATCGCCGAAAAAAAAGGTGGTGTTTGCATCGCCGCTCATCAAGCCCGTGTTTCCGACAAACTGAACCCCGTTGATTAGTGGACTGGTTAAATATTCCGAACCGCAGGCATTGATCGCCTCGATCAGCGTTCCCACTGTCGACACATCGCTCGCGGAGGAATAACCCGTTGCCGTTCCCCACGTGATATCCGCCGCATGGGCCGTCGTGCCCATCATCAGCCAAACTCCGCTAAACAGTATTATCAGCCGCTTCATCCTATTGCCCATCCTCTTTAAAATCCTCTCACCGAATAGCATTGCCAGCTGATCCGGCCCATTCATCTACTGCGTCGATTATAATAAAATAGCGAAATTGGGCATAACAGCAAGCCGCCGTAAGGTTACCATGGTAACCAACTTCACGGCACACATGCAAAGAGGCCGGACATGCAGATGCCCGGCCCACAACCCTTGTGTTTCAATTAGATTACTTCTTTGAGGCGATTCGCTTACTAATGACGCGCAGGATCATGCCGACGACCACCACGATCCCACCGCAGATGACGATCAGGATGCGCGCATACAAATCGTTCGGCACAGCCAGCAGCAGCAGGGTCAGCCCGCCGTAGGCCAGACAGAGGTTGGCCAAAACGCCATACTGACGCGTGTCGTTTTCATAGTCCGGCTCATGCTCGGCGACGCGGTCGATCGGGGTGTTCATTTCGGCAAAGAAATGATCCACCTGCTTCTTGTATTCCTTATGGCTGTACTTGTGGAACAGCGTGGTAAAGAAGAACCATGCGGTACAGGCGAAGAAGATGGTGCCGGTGGTGAGCGCAATGTTCATATCGCCCAGCTCGCGCTTCGTCAGCGGCTCAACGGTGCCCCAGATGCCCTGAATGAAGTCAGGCTTCAGCACCGCGCGGTCGATAAGCGACACAATGAAACCGATCATCATGGTGCTCCAGCCGGTCCAGGCCGGTGTCCTTTTCACAAACATGCCGTACATCAGCGGCAGGGCCGCCGGCAGGCCGATCGACGCCGCGACGATCAGAATCAGGTCAAACAGCTGCAGCTCCTTGATCTGGGAAAAGAGCATGGCCACGACGATCCAGGAAACGCCATAGACAAAGATAAAGATGCGGCCCAGCAAAATCTGCTTTTCTTCGCTCGCGTTCTGTTCAATCACCCGAATGTAAAAGTTACGGACAAAGCTGGCCGACATAGTATTCAGGGAGCTGTTCATCGAGGTCAGGCTGGCCGCGAAAATACCGCACACTAGCAGGCCGAGCAGCCCTTGGGGCAGCAGTTCCTGGGCAATGGCAACATAGGCGGCCTCATTCGGATTATTCAGTTGCGCAAAACGCTCGCTCAGGTCCGGGAACAGGATGGCCGCGCCGATGGCCGGAATAATCCAGACGATGGGCAGCAGCAGGAACCCGACGACCGAAACGACGGCAGATTTGCGAGCGTCTTTACCGTCTTTAACAAACAGGTAACGGGCCGCTCCCACCTGCATGCTGTTGCCCTGGATGATCTGGTTGATCATCAGCATGGAGGTAAAGATGATGATCACCTTCGGTCGCGCAAACTGCGTCCAGTCCAGATGCTGGGCCGGCATTTTGTCGATCAGGCCGCTGACGCCGCCGATCTGTTCATGGCCAAGGGTCAGCACGGCCATAATCACAGTGATGGTCAGTACGACGAGCATCTGTACAAAGTCGCCGGCCGTCGCCGCCCAGGAGCCGCCGAGCAGCGTCATGCCGATCATGACGGCTCCGAGAATCAGGATAATCATCGTCATGCTGGCGCCAAACACGCCCGACATAAACACCGAAATGGTGTAGAGCGACACGCCGCCAAAGAGGACCGTAAAGAGCAGCGGCAGCCAGGTAAAGATCTGTTCGCTGGCATTGCCGAAACGGTTGCGAATGGCCTCCACCGCCGTAATCACGCGCATCTGGCGGAAGCGGTGCGCGGTGAAAAAGAGCGTCACCAAAGCCGCCGCCATGTTACAGACAAACAGGATCAGGAAAAAGGTGCCGGTTTCGTAGGCCTTCGCGGCCCCGCCGGTAAACGACCACGCGGAAAACTGGGTCATGAAGGCACTGGCGCCGACCACCCACCAGAGCATGCCGCCGCCGCCACGGAAAAAATCGGACGCCGTCTTACTGAAACTTTTATAGATCGGACCCAGCGACAGCATGAACACAAGGTAGACCCCGATTACGATATAATCAAAAATACTCATAATAAATGATCCGCTTTAATATATCCAACTACTTACGGGTACGTCCGCTTTCCATCACCTGCTTCAGCAGCTGTTCCAATTCTGCCGCCTGTTCCGGATGTTGGGAGTAAAGATTTACCTTTTGGCCGGGATCCTCTGCGAGATTAAAAAGTTCGAAAGGTTCAGAATGGGACGGAATGCCCCGCTCATCGCGCAGCCATTGCGGCTCCCCGCTTTTTCCATTGGTGTCGCCGGAAGGCGACTTCACAAATACCCAGTTGTCCTTGCGGATGGCGTACTGGTTATCCATAGAGTGATGCACCGCCAGGTCGCGGCGCGGCATCGGTTTTTTCTGCGCGATTAACTCATCCAGAAAACTGTAGCTATCCTCAGCCGCATCATCGGGCAGCGACACGTCGAAATAGTGCGCCAGCGTGGCAAAAATATCCGTCTGCGACACAAAACGGTCGCTGACGCCCCCGTCCGGCACATTCCCGGGCCATGAAACAATAAACGGAACCCGGTGCCCGCCTTCCCACAGGTCGCGTTTGACCCCGCGCAGAGCTCCATTTGAAAAGTGGCCGTGCTGCTGCATGCGCTTATAGGCATAGCGTTCCGAGCCATTGTCGGAGCTGAACACAATCAGCGTATTATCGAGCAGGCCGTTTCGTTCAAGGGCTGCCACAATCTGCCCTACCGCCCAGTCGAGCTCGTAGACAAAGTCGCCATAAAACCCGACATCGGTTTTTCCCTGAAACTGCTTGGCGGGAACGATCGGCGAATGCGGAATATGCGGGGCATAATAGAGGAAGAATGGAGCGTTTTCCTGAATGGCAAAGTCATGCTCCTTTTTGGCACCGCCTTTCGCATCAATATAGTCCACAGTGCGCTGAATATAATGAAGCTGGGCTTCTTCCATATCAAAAGCCGCGAAATCGGGATCGCCGTCGCGGCTCATGCCGTCTTCAAAATACCACCGCCCGCCATCCGTATAATTGGGCTCGGAAACATCAGCACTGGTTCTGTATTTCTTCTTAAAATAATCCCGCCCATACCAGAGGTGCACTTCCTCGTAGGTAAACCCAGACGACCGGCCGGCATAAATCGGCTTGCTGTAATCAATCGCCTCGGCGGAAATATCAAATCCTTCGCGCCCCGGCCTGGCCGCCGCCGCCCAGTCCGCACCCAGGCCCC
Source organism: uncultured Verrucomicrobiota bacterium (assembly GCA_964483355.1). Classification (GTDB taxonomy): domain Bacteria; phylum Verrucomicrobiota; class Kiritimatiellia; order Kiritimatiellales; family Pontiellaceae; genus Pontiella. The sequence goes on from CAZABK010000051.1 coordinate 16,112, forward strand.
ATTTACCAAAGACCGCCGTATCATATCCAAGGTTTTTCAGCATACGCGGCAGCGTGAGCCGAGCTTCATTGATCCAGGGCTGATCGCCGGGCACCGGATTGCCGGATTTAATGTGCGTGCGCCACGAATAGTGGCCGGTCAGGATGCCATAGCGGCTGGGGCTGCAAATGGTATCCGGCGCGTGTGCGTCGACAAAGCGCACGCCGCTTTGCGCCAGCTTGTCGATGTTCGGGGTCGGAATCTTACCTTCCGGGTTGTAGCAGCCGACATCACCGAACCCCAAATCGTCTGCATAAATCAGCACGACGTTGGGATGGTTTACTGCGAACACTGCAGAAGCAATGCCCGCAGCAAACATGATGGTTGAACCAATGATCGGGTTTTTCTTCAACGTTAAGCCTCCATTTCAACTTTGCGGCCATCGTAGTCAACCGAATGTTTAGAAACTCCATCCGGCGCATAAATTTTCACCGTCAGGTTGCGGGTTGCGATCATCCCCGTAAAGCCTCCTTTGCGCTCCGAAACGGTTAGTGTCTGCACAGCTTCATTCCAGCTCAGGGTCACCCGGACGCACTCGCCCTCTTCATACGCGTACCCATCCCCACTATCTTCATACCAAACAAAGCTGGAATCTGCCCCGGTGTAGACATGGATCTCCAGCGGCGCAGCGAGGGCTGCCCCGGCATGCTGCGTAACCGGCCCCATCGGAATAATGCTGCCCGCCGGCACAAACCGCGGCATCGTTTCGAGCGGCGCAGCGACGCTGATGCGACAGCCGGTACCGAGGAAGGTGCCGGTCCAGAAGTCGTACCAGCCGCTGCCGGTCGGCAGATAAACGCTGCGGGATTTCGGCACCCCGTTCAGCGGCTGCGACTCGCGCTCATAGTACATCGGCTCCACCACCGGACAGACCATCAGGCTCGGCCCAAAGAAATACTGATCCGTCAGATCAAAGCTCTCAGAATCCTGCGGATATTCCATCGCCACCGGACGCAGCAGCGCCAGGCCGGACTCCGCAACGCCGGCCGCGACAGAATAGATGTACGGCAGCAGTTTCATCCGCAGACGGATAAACTTGGCGATCACATCGTAGAAGCGGTCGCCTTCACCGCCGAAGCGCCAGATCTCGCGGGCGGCATCGGTTCCGTGCGAACGGAACATCGGCAGGAAGCAGCCAAACTGCAACCAGCGGGTATAGAGTTCCCAGTAACCGAGGTCGGTGCACCCAAAATCATTTTCCAGCGGTTCGACGCCTTCGCGAATTCCAAGCCCGCGACAGCCTTCTTCATAATCGCCGCTCCAGAACCAGCGCGCCGGATCGTTGCGCAGGAAAAACGCGCCGATATCCAACGTCCAATATGGCTCGCCGGTGGCGCAGAAATTCACACCTTCGGGAATCGACCGGCGATAAACCTCCCACGTGGCGCAAATGTCGCCGCTCCAGCTGACCGTGCCGTAACGGTGCTGCCCGGCATACGACGAGCGCGTCAGGTTCAACACACGCTTTTCATTCGTGATCTCACGCTGGCCTTCATAGATCCCCTGCGAATGGTGCAGCGAATAGGCGTTGATCTGCCCTTCGTCGATATACTGCTTCGACTTGTCCGTATTTTTGATCATACGCAGATGCGGCTCCGGCTTTACCGCGCCGTTCCAGTCGGCTTCGAACGGCTCCGTGCAGTCGCACCACCAGGCGTCGACACCATGCGCAAAATAACCCTCTTTCGCCTGGTTCCAGTAGATTTCACGCGCATCCGGCTCAAACGCATTGTAGGTGGATTGATTGCCGAGCATCAACCCCCTCTCGCGCAGCTCAATCTGATTCGGGCACTCGCCGGACATGATCGGCCAGATGGAAACCATCAGCTTCACGCCCATTTCGTGCAGCTCATCAATAAAGGCTTTCGGGTCGGGGAAACGCGCCGGATCAAATGATTTCTGTCCCCAGGCCGGGCCATCCGGCCAGGATTTCCAGTCGAGCACCACCAAATCGAGCGGCACATTGCGGCGTCGGTATTCGCGGGCGATATCGACAATCTCCTGCCCATTAACGTAGCGCTCTTTCGACTGTACATAGCCGAACGCCCAGCGCGGCAGCATCGGCGGCGCACTGGTCAGTGCATAATAATTTTTGGCAACGGCCGAGGCATTGCCACCGCCGACAAAGTAATAGTCGAGCTGATCTACGCATTCCGCCCACCAATAGCTGCCGTGCGCGTCATCGTGGAAAACCATCGCCGAAGAACAGTCCCACAGCAAACCATACCCTTTCGAGGAAACCAGACACGGCACCACCATTTTCATGTTCTGCTGATAGAGCTGCTGCGATTTTCCGCGCAGATTTCCATAACCCTCTTCGTGCGAGCCGAGTCCAAACAGGGCTTCATCGTCGGCAAAGGTAAACTCCAGCTTGGCCTCAAATGCATGGCGGTCCAACACGCGGTCGATCGCGGCGCCCTCGGCGCGCGCGCCGTCAATGTTCTGGCCCGTTTTGACGTCCCGGGAGTGGTCATACACATTGCGGAACACCTCTTTACGCACCAGCGATTTGCCGCCGCGTTCCGGCTCCTGCTGCAGCACATTTCCGTCCGCATCCATGAAGGTAATCGCACCGGATGTTTTTAAAATTCGCAACTTCAGTTCGGAGGTTGAAATCAAAACCGCCGCCCCTTCTTCCCAAACCGAAAAGTCAGCGCATCCTGCCGAGGCCGTGACGATTGCGCTCTCGCCATCCACAAATTCACCCGCCTCAATATAAGAAACGCGTACAATCGCCGCAGTTATGAAGGTGACGCGCAGGCGCTTATCAGCACCAACCAACAGACACGACGCCGAATTTTCACAAACAGTATACATATTGGCTTTTCATCCTGAGCGGCGGGCTCAATGATTTCATTCCTCGATAAATGGTTAATTAATCAAAAAGCCCGCCCCTCTCACCTTAACCATCTCACACAACATCAGCATGATCTCACCCCGATGAACCTACGCAAATGTATTGAAACCAAACACGACCAAGCATTATATCACTCACGTGAAATCAATCATTGCAGATGGAACCGACTATTTCGGCAAGGAGGGCTTTCCCATTAGGGTGGGAAGGAGCCGCTCCATCGACCCCCCCGGATCTCACGATCTGACCGAAATCGAACACAGCCACGATTTCTGCGAACTCATTATCGTGACGCATGGGCAGGGTCTTCAGTGCGTGGAAGGGATGGATCTCCCCATCATTGCCGGCGATGTCTTTCTACTGCAGGGCCGCCAGCGTCACTATTTCCACGACCGCAAAAACCTGGAGCTGATCAACATCATGTACGATCCGGACAAAGTCGATCTGCCGGAAAACGACCTGCGCCGCATGCCGGGCTACTGCGCCATGTTTATGCTCGAACCGACCTATCGCAAGCAGCACCGCTTCGCCAGCCGCCTGCATCTCAAGCGCCTCCAACTCGCCCATGTACAATCAATCTGCGATGAAATGGACCGCGAATGCTCAGAAAAGGTGCCCGGCTACGAAGTCGTCCTTCGCGCCAAACTGCAGGAATTGATGGCGTATCTCTCCCGCGCATACACCCAGGGCGACTCCACCGAAACTCAGGCCCTGCTGCGCGTCGGCGAAGTGATCGGGGCCATGGAAAAGGATTTTACGAGCGACTGGAAACTCGATGAGCTGGCCCAAATCGCCCACATGTCGAAAAACAACCTGCTCAAAGTGTTCCGCAAAGCCACCAACCAAACCCCGATCGACTTTCTCATGCGCCTGCGGATTCAGCGGGCCATGGAAATGCTGCAAAAGCCTGACCGTACCATCACCGAAATCGCTTTCGCCGTCGGCTTTAATGACAGCAACTATTTCACCCGCCAGTTCCGGAAAGTCGCCGGCATTCCGCCGCGCCAATATCGCACACAGAAGCATTAAAATCGGTTCATGCCCCGAACGGTCAGCCCCGTCGCTACAGCCTGAGATAAACCCGCTTATTTTAGCGGACGCAGAATCATCGCATGTCCGCCGCCGACGGCCATTTCAGCCGTAATGACATCACCGCGTTTGACCTGCTGTTGGGTGATCACATATGCTTCCGGGTTTTCGACGCCGTGCGAATCAGCCGCATCCGCATACAGCACCGCCTCATAAGTCTGACCGGGCTCCAGAAAGTCCAATGCGATGTCCAGCGAGCGCTTTTCCTGATTATTGACGGAACCGACAAACCAGCTGTCGCCGGTGCGACGGGCCACGGAGACAAACTCGCCGATCTGCGCATGCAGCACGCGGGTATCATCCCAGGTGGCCGGCATCTGATTCAGGTACTCGAACAGGTCAGCTTTCTTCAAATATTCTTCCGGCGCGTCGGGCAGCGTGATCAGCCCGGTATAGATGACCAGGCAACGGGCACATTCGCTGACGACCGTCGAAATGTAGCTATTTTTCTTCCGCGGGCCTTTTTTGCGCTCTCCAGCATTAATGCTTTTGATTCCAAAGTTTCCGTTGGCCTGATCCAGCGGACCCACCAGCGCGCTGACCATCGCCATTTTCAGGAAGGACTCCGGTGTAAATGCCCGACGGCTGTCCTGCTGTGCGTGACAATACTCGCGCGTGATCAAATTCGGCATCGTGCGCTCCACGCCGCTCATGGGGGTTGGCCCATCATGATGGAAGATCAGCATTTTTTCGGCTGCGGCGGCATTGATGGAGTCGCGGGTGAACCCTGCCTTATTACTCATAAACCCGTATTTCATTCCGGAAGCCCCCAGCCCGGCATAGTAGGAGAACAGCGTTTCGTCGCCGAAATCACCTTTTTTGCGGTCATAGTAGAGAATGATATCAACGCCCTTCTCTTTTGCATAACGCATCGTTTTTTCGATGTCCACCTCGGGCAAAATCTCCATCTTCCCATTCCCGGCCGCAAGGAACCAATGGTCGTCGATCGTCAGATACTCGATTCCCTGTGCAGAGCAGAAGTCGATATAGCGCAGAAAGCTCTTTGTGTTGATGTCATAAATGAAATCGCCGTTGTCGTAGCCATGAACACGCCAGTCCCACAAGCCTTTCCCCGGCTTGACCCAGCTCGTGTCTTCCAGCTTGCAGGGCGCCGCCAGATTTAGCACCACATTGTTCACCATCAGCTCCGCAATCGCATCTCCAAGCAGGATGACGCGCCAAGGAGTAGCCTGCCCGGCACCGGTCGAAACGCTGTGGCTGGCTGCCTCAACCACCTGCTTTGACGCGTTCCACCCAATCGTCATGCTTTTAAACGCAGGGCAGGAATACAGATCCGACTCCAGCAGCGCGACCGCCGCACCATCGTCGTGCAGCGTTACCAGCGGCAGGGAGTATTTCTTTTGAGCTGCCAGGGAAAACGGCCCTTTCGCGCCGCTCTCGCCACCGTGG
>CAZABK010000052.1:0-20812 GCA_964483355.1 uncultured Verrucomicrobiota bacterium
CAATCCTGGCCTCAATCTTTCTGAGCGCCTTTTCCGCCTCGCGCTGGGCGGCACGCGCCTTGCGGGCCTCTTTGCCTTTTGAGACCTGCTTCGCAGGCTCAGTAGCGGCAACCGCTTTCGAGGTGCCGCTTTCAGGTTTCAGGTTTCGGGTTTCCTGTTTCTCGAGATAGTAGTCGTACCCGCCGGGATAACGGGAGACGCCGGAGTCGTCGATCGCGACAATATGCTCGGCAATGTTGCGCACAAAGGTGACGTCATGGCTGACCACGCAGACCGCGCCCTTATAATCCTTCAGCGCCGCCTCCAGCGCCTCGCGGCCGTTGACGTCCAGATGCGTGGTCGGCTCGTCGAGCAGCAGAAAGTTGGGCGGCTTGATAAAAAGGCGCGCAAACGCCAGCCGGATTTTTTCGCCGCCGCTGAGCACCTCGCATTTTTTCTCGACGGTATCGCCGCTGAAACCGAAGCCGCCGAGCAGACTGCGCACCTGCTGCTCGCTCGCTGCCGGATTGCCGTCCTTGACGATGTGGTAGACGCTCTTTTCGGGCGGCATCGTTTCGGCAAAATCCTGCGACTGGTAGCCGATCACCACCTTATGCCCGAGCACGCGCTTGCCGGCGCTGGGTTCAAGTTGCCCGGCCATCGTTCGCAGCAGCGTGGTTTTGCCCATGCCGTTATAGCCGACGAGCGCCACCTTTTCGCCGCGGTTGATCGCCAGATCCAGCCCGCTGAAAATCCAGCGCTCCTGGTTATAGGTAAACCCGGCCTGTTCGAGCCGGATAATCTCGTGCCCGCTGTGCGGCGGCTCGCCGATCTTGATTCTGGAGAGGTTGGCCACGGCCGCCGGCGCCTCGATGGTTTCCATCTTTTCGAGCTGCTTGATGCGGCTCTGCACCTGCGAGGCCTTGGTGCTTTTGGCGCGGAACCGGCGGACAAAACTTTCAATCTGCTCGCGCTCGCGATCCTGATTACGCTTGGCCGCCAGCTGGTGTTCGATGCGGGCCACGCGCTCTTTCAAATAATAGTCGTAGCCGCCGGCATAGCGAGTGGCCTGCCCGCCGGCAATTTCGAGCGTAATATTGGCGAGCGAGCGCAGCAGATAGCGGTCATGCGAAATCAGCAGCATCGTGCCTTCATAGCCGCGCAAAAATTTCTGCAGCCATTCCACCGCCGGCAGATCGAGAAAGTTGGACGGCTCGTCGAGCATCAGCAGATCGGGATTGGCGATCAGCGTACGCGCCAGTTCGGCGCGCATCTGCCAGCCGCCGGAAAACGAAGAAAACGGCTTTTCAAATTCCTCAACGTGAAAGCCGAGCCCACAGAGCGCCGCTTCGGCGCGAGCGCGCATTTCGTAGCCGCCGAGATGCTCAAAGTCGTGCTGCAGGTTGCCGATCTGCTTGAGCGCCCGCTCCTTTTCCGCCGCATCAAAGGTCTCCATCCGGCTTTCAAGCTCGTGGATCCTGGCGGGAATAGTTTTGAGTTCGGGAATCGAGTCCTCGGTATATTCGAGCAGGTTTTGGTCTACCGCATGCGGATTGAGCTGCTGATGCAGATAGCCGATGCGGATGTGCTTCGGCAGCACCACCTCACCGCCATCCACCTCCACATCACCGCCGATCAATCCAAAAAGGGTCGACTTGCCCGCTCCGTTCGGGCCGACAATGCCGATGCGCTCGCCGGCATTGATGCGGAACGTCACGGATTTCAGCACATCCTGCGTACCGAACTGCTTGCTCACCTGAATAAAGTCAATCATCGCGGAGGAAAGGTTATGGAGGGACGCCGTCCCCGGCGTCCGTGATCCGCGAGGCGCGGCCCCTCCAGTTGATATTTCTACCCCTCAGCAGTCGCAACGACATCGGAAAGGGTCGGCAGCGGTTCGGCAGACGGCGCTTCGCTCTTTTGCTGGCGCTTGATGAATTCCTTCGCCAGGTTGCGGTAGGCCGCCGCACCGACGCAGTGGCGGTCATATTCGATGACCGGTTGGCCATAGCTCGGCGCCTCGCTCAAACGGACATTGCGCGGGATGAGGGTTTCGAAAACGCGGTCGCCAAAATGCTTCACCACTTCCTGAACAACCTGCTGCGAAAGGTTGGTGCTGACGTTATACATCGTCATCAGAATGCCGCTGATGTGCAGCTTCGGATTGCCGGCGTCGCGAATCTGGTTGACGATGTCGACCATCACACCGAGACCTTCAAGCGCGAGATATTCGCACTGGATCGGAATAATCACTTCGTCGGCAATATTGAGCGCGTTCATGAAAAGGATGCCCAGCGACGGCGGACAGTCGAGAATGATATAGTCATACGTCCCGCTCTCAACAACCGGGTCCATGGCCAGCTTGAGGCGCTGGAGATAGTCGTCCATCCGGGCAATGGCTACTTCCGCGCCGGCCAGATCCAGCTCGGACGGAATAATGTCGAGATTTTTGATGCCGGATTCTTTGATCAGGCTTGCGCCGTCGGCCTCGCCCAGCATCGCCGGAAAGACGCTGGCGCCAAACCCTTTTTCCAGCCCGAGTCCACTCGTAGCGTTGGCCTGCGGATCGAGGTCGACCAGCAGCACCTTCTTGCGCTTTTCCGCAAGGCAGGCCGAAAAATTGATTGCGGTCGTGGTCTTGCCCACACCGCCCTTCTGGTTCGCCAGAGCAACAACGGTAGTTTTCATGATCTATTTAACTCCAATAGCCACGGATCAACACAGACAAACACTGAACCAGCGTCGCAGACCCGCAAATCGGCAATCTAAATTCAAAAATCGGAAATGTCAGAGTAGCTCATAGGCCAGCACGCTTAAACCAAAAATTGCGGCGGTTTCGGTGCGCAGAATGCGCGCGCCGAAGGAGACGGGAACCGCACCGGCCTCAACGACGGCGGCGACTTCTTCGCGCGAAAAATCGCCCTCGGGACCAATGAGCAGCGCAATTTTCCTTTTGCCGGCCAGCGGAATTTCGCGGAACGGTTGCGGATCATCATAGAGCGAGCCGATCAAAACCAGGTCATAATCGCCGAGCGACGGCAAAAGCGCATCAAACTTTTCAAGCGCATGGAGCTCCGGCAACCAACGCACTTCGCACTGCTGCGCGGCATTGAGCACAATCTTTTTCCAGCGCTCCTGCTTCTTGGGATTGGGCCGAAAATCGGTGTGCTGCGTCAGCACCGGCCGGATGGACGTTGCGCCCAGCTCAACCGCTTTCTGCAATACCAGCTCCCAGCGGTCGGGCTTGGGAACCGCCTGGATCAGATCAATCTCGACTTCGGATTTCGGAACGCGCCAGTGTTTGGCAATGCTTACCTCAACGGCGCTCTTCGAAACCGCATTGATGGTTCCTGCGGCGACTCCGCCCTGCCCGTCGAACAGCGTAATGTCCTGTCCCGACTGAACGCGCAGCACCCGCGCCAGATGATGCGACTCCTCCGAAGAAAGGGTCGCAACCTCCTTCTCCAGCTCACCAGACTCGACTAATGAATTGATCCGCATGGCAATCGGGTTATTTGCCACAAAGAACACAAACCCGTCATGCCGGAAATATGTGTTTCTTTGTGCCTTTGGTGGCTAAACTATTCCGCCTCGAGCTTGCGTTTACGCTCGTAAAACTTGTCCGCCATTTTTTTCATTTTGACGGATTCCTCGAAGTGGTTGTCGTGCAGCTGATCGCACAGCTTCTGCATCGCCTTCTTTTCCTTACCGGAAAGGCGTGTCGGCACCTCGATCTTCACCATCACATTCTGGTCGCCCTTGCCGTGTCCGTGCGCGGCATCGACCACGCCCTGTCCGCGCAGGCGGAAAATTTTCCCGCTCTCGGTGCCGGCCGGAATCTTAATCCTGGCGTCGCCGTGCAGCGTCGGCACCGCAATCTCGCCGCCAAGCATGGCGATGTGGAACGGCACCGGCACCTCGCAATAGATGTCGAGATCGTTGCGCTTGAAGAATTCGTGATCACGTACATGGAAGACGATGAAGAGGTCGCCCGCCGGTCCGCCGCGCGCACCGGCTTCGCCCTTGCCGGGCAGGCGCTGACGCGAGCCGGATTCCACACCGGCGGGAATACGCAGCTTGATGGTCTTGCGCTCCTTGACGCTACCGCCTCCGTTACACTCGCGGCACGGGTTGGAAATGGTTTCGCCGGCCCCGCCGCAGGTCGGGCAGGTCTGCGAAAACTGAATGAAGCCGCCGCCGGCAGATACCTGACCGCGGCCGTGGCAGGTCGGGCAGGTGCTCTTGGAGGTGCCCGGTTCGGCGCCGCTGCCGGAGCAGCGCGAACAGGTTTCGGCCACCGGCAGGGTCAGTGTACGGTGCGATCCCAGCGCGGCCTCCTCGAAGTCGACATCGAGGTCATAGCGCAGGTCGGAACCGCGCGCCGGCCCACGGCTGGTGCGGCGTCCGCCGCCCCCGCCAAAGAGATCGTTGATGTTAAAGCCGCCGCCAAACACCTGTTCGAAAATGTCGGACGCGTCGTGGAACCCGCCGCCGAAGCCGCCGCCAAAGCCGCCGCCACCCGGCGCAAAGGCCTGATGACCAAACTGGTCGTACCGCGCCTTCTTATCGGAATCGCTGAGTACTTCGTAGGCTTCGGAGGCTTCCTTGAAGCTTTCCTCGGCCGCCGTATCGCCGGGATTGCGGTCGGGATGATATTTCATGGCCACCTTGCGGTAGGCCTTTTTGATCTGGTCCGCGGACGCGCTGCGGTCCACGCCCAGCACTTCATAATAGTCGCGTTTGTCAGCCATGGTTATTCAGCTCCTTCGGCCGGACCGGACGAGACAACCACCTGCGCGGCGCGCAGTAGTTTGTCGCCAAACATGTAGCCGCGGCGCACCTGGTTCGAGCAGATCTCGGCGGCATATTCATCCGACGGCATGTGCGTGAGCGCCTCGTGCTTGTGCGGGTCAAACTCCTCGCCCACGGCGTCGATCGGCGTGAGATTAAATTTGTTGAGCACGTTCTGGAACTGGTCGTAGACGAGTTTGAAACCGTCCACCACGGCCTTATCGGCGTCGTGCTGCTCGGCAGTCTGCAGTCCCATTTCATAGTGGTCGAGCACCGGCAGAATTTCGAGCAGCAGATCTTCGTTGGCGCGCTGATAGAGCTCGACGCGCTCGCGCTGGGTGCGGTTGCGAAAGTTGGCAAAGTCGGCCTGCAGGCGCACAAACTGATCGCGCAGCGACTCCGCTTCCTGCTCTTCAACAACAGGCGCTTCGTCCTCTTCGATAATTTCAGTATCCGGCAGCTCTTCAACCTCTTCGGCAACCTGATCGGCCAGCTCTTCTTCAGCGGCCACGGCGGCTTCGTCCTTCAACTCTGTTTTGTCGGTCTTATTTTTTTCCATAATCAAAATCCTTCCTGTGTTCAGGAGCTTGGAAAAATACGCGAACCTGCGCCGGTGTCAATAGGCGCCGGTTCCTTATTTAATCCGTTTCAGAATGGCTTTAAACGCCGGATCGGCGGCATCGCGCAGCAGTTCAAAAACGGCGGTTTCCGTCGGAATAACCGTCACGCCGGCCGCGCGCAGCGCCTGCAGCGCCAGCTCTTTATTTTCGGGGGTGCGCGACGAGACGGCATCGGCAACCACGAATACCTCAACCCCCTGCTCCTGCAGGTCGAGCGCGGTCTGGTAGACACAGACATGCGATTCGATGCCCACCAGAATCGCCTGCTTCCGGCCCAGCGCCTGAAAGGCCTCCGCAAAAACCGGCTCGCCGCAGCAGCTGAAACTCGACTTTTCGATCGCCATGACATCCTTGAGCATCAGCCGGAACCGCTCCGAGGTTTCGCCCAGTTTTCCCGGAAGCTGCTCGGTCCAAAGAACTGGAACCGCCAGCTCCTGCGCCGCCCCTACGATCCGTTCAAGGTTGGCCAAAAAATGGCGTTTGTCATGCATCGCCTCGACCAGCCGAGGCTGTACATCAATAAAAACCAAAACCGCTTCATCACGCATCAGCATTGTTATCTCCTTTTCCAATTCCATATTGATTCAGTTTACGATGCAGGGTGCGCCGGCTGATGCCGAGCTTTTCCGCCGCCTTGGTCCGGTTGCCGCCGGTTTTTTCGAGCGCCTGCATCACCATACGCTTTTCCATTTCATCGACGGTCAGGTCGGCGTCAATCCGCACCTCGCCGCCGCCGGAAATCTTTTCACGCACCTGCGCGGGAATATCCTTCACATCGAGCACCCTGCCGCGCGCCAGCACCACCATGCGCTCAATCAGGTTGCGCAACTCGCGAATATTGCCCGGCCATTCATACGCCGAAAGCATCTCATACGCCGCCGGCGTAAAGCCCTCGATCTGCTTACCATTTTCCTCGTTGAACACCGCGAGATAGTGGTTGAGCAGCAGCAGAATATCATCCTGCCGCTCGCGCAGCGGCGGCAGCGTGATTACGACGACGTAAAGTCGATAGAACAGATCTTCGCGGAAATCGCCCGCGTCTACCATCGCTCTCAGGTCGCGGTTGGTGGCGGCAATCAGTCGCGCATCCACATCCTGCGGCGTATCGCCGCCGACGCGCTCAATCTGGCGTTCCTCCAGCGCGCGCAAAATCTTCACCTGCACCGACGCGTCGATCTCGCTGATTTCGTCAAGGAACAGCGAGCCGCCGTCGGCCTTTTCGAAACGGCCGATGCGCCGCTCCATCGCGCCGGTAAACGCGCCCTTTTCGTGACCGAACAGTTCACTCTCGAGCAGGTTTTGCGAAAGCGCCGCACAGTGCACTGCCACAAACGGGCCGTTGCTGCGCGGGCTCAGCTGATGAATCGCCTTGGCCACCAGCTCCTTGCCGGTGCCGCTCTCGCCCTGAATCAGCACCGTCGCGCGCGAGTTGGCCACCTGCCGGATCGTATCGAACACCTCCTGCATCGCGGCGGAACGGCCGATAATGTTTTCGAGGCCATATTTATTGTCGAGCTGCACCTTGAGCTGCTCGTTTTCGAGCTCAATCCTCTTCGCCTTCAAGACACGATCGAGCACCAGCTCGAGCTTGTCGAGATTGATCGGCTTGGTCATAAAATCGGTCGCGCCGTGCTTCATCGCCTCAACCGCCACATCGACGTCGCCGTAGGCCGTCAGGATAATGCAGGTCAGCTCCGGATTGTTGGCCAGCGCGCGCTGCATCAGCGTAATGCCATCCATGCCGGGCATACGCACATCACTCAGCAGCACATCAACATTCTGGCTTGCCAGCACCTCCAGCGCCGCCGCGCCGCTTTCGGCCGCAAAAATGCGATAGTCGCGCCGCAGCGCACGCACCAATCCGTCGCGCGCGCTCTTTTCATCATCAACAATCAACAAAACCGGCTTACTTTTCATAACTGCTGTTCCTAACACCAAGATCGCAAAGCACGCAAAGAAAGTAGGTCATGTTGCTTTGCGACCTTTGCGGCCTTCTGTTTAAAACTCTTTTTGCTCCGGCGCCTCAAGCAAGTTGAGCCGCGCGTCCTCGCGCGGGAAGCGCAGCGTCAGGCGCGTGCCGCGTCCCGGCTCGGAATTAATTTCTATCTCGCCGCCGTGATCGCGCATGATGCGCTGGACAATCATCATGCCCAGCCCGGTTCCTTCGGCCTTGGTGGTGTGGTAGGGCTCATAAATCGCGCCGAGTTTTTCGGGATCGATTCCGGGGCCGTTATCCTCGATGGTCACGCTGACAAAACGGTCGGACTGCTGCGCCGACACCTTCAGAATGCCGCCATCGTCCATCGCCTGTAGCGCATTTTTAATGACATTGAAGAAAACCTGTTTCACCTGCGTTTCATCGACGGCAACCGACGGAATCTCGTCGACAAAGTCGGTTTCGACCAACATACGGCGATCGCTGATTTCGTGCTTCATTACCTCCAGCGTTTCCTCGACCAGCTCGGAGAGCCGGTGCAGTTTGCGGTCGGGCAACGACGGACGCAGCGCCTTGAGGAACTGACGGATAATGGTGTCGAGCCGGCCCACCTCTTTGCGCGACACCTCCACCAACTCGCGGAGCTCCGCGCGGGCCTCTTCGTTTTCGAGATAGCCGATCTCGCGGTCGAGCAGCTGCAGGTGAATATTGATCGAGTTGAGCGGGTTGCCGATTTCGTGGGCGACGCCGGCGGCCAGCAGACTCAGCGCGTGCAGACGCTCGGACTCGATCGACTCGGCAGTGGTTTCGCGCTCGCGGGTAACGTCGCGAAAAATCACGACGGCGCCCTCTTCCTTTTCATCGACGGCGGCGAGCGGCACCACATAAAATTCCATGAAGCGGTGCTGCGGATAGGTAATTTCGATCTCGCGCCGCACCAGCTGGCTCCACTCATATTCATCGAGGTCCAAAACCAGATCCCAGTGAATATCCTTCAGGTAGCGCTCAATCGGCGTGCCCTGCGCATCGGCCAGCTTAAAGCCGAGAAACTGTTCGGCCGCGCGGTTGGCATAACTGATCTGCGCCTCGGGATCGAGCACGATGATCCCCTCCTCCAGCGCCTGGAAGATGGCTTCCATCAAGCCCTTTTCCTTCGCCAGGCGCAGGAAGTAGGTTTGCAGGCTGCCCTTATCCAAATGGTCGAGCCGATCTACCAGCTTATCGAAAAATCCTTTTTTCATGGCGCGCACTGTGCCATTAAGGCGCACCCATGACAAGCAGATTCCCCAGCCCACCAAGCGCGCCAAAAAGTCACTCGCACCATATCCGCGCAACATTCAAATCGCCCGGCCGTTGTTAAGTCACTGAACCCCAAATAATCAGTTGCATTTTATAAAAACCGAATGGCACACTCCCCACTATGCTCACGACAAACAGACGTATCCGCGATATCCTCGAAGCCTCCGGCCTTTTTGAATCCGCGCAGCTCGACGCCCTGCTGGCCGACGTCCGCGAAAACGGACGCCCTATACCGGAAGCCGCACTCGACGCCGCCGAAATTAAAGAGGAAGAATTTCTCGCCAAACTGGCCGAAACCATGGAGCTGCCCTTCCAGCGCCTGAAAGATCTTGAGGTGGAAGGCGACATCCTCGAAAAGCTGCCGACCAAGGCCATCTTTCAATACAACGTCATTCCGCTGTCGCAGGAAGATTCCTGCCTGAACGTCGCCACCAGCGACCCGTTCACGCCCGGACTGGTTGATGCCCTGCGGCTGGCCGCCGGTTGCCGCATTCGGCTTGCACTCAGCCCCTCCGACGATATTGCCACCGCCGCCAAAGGCTTTTACGGCGTCGGCGCAGAAACGCTCGACCGCATGATGCAGGACGACACGCTTGATCTCGAAGAGGAGGAAGACCTGCTCAAACAGGATCTCAGCGAGCTCGACCAGGAAGCCTCGGTCGTTAAATTTGTAAACCAGATCATCTGGGAAGCCTACAACGACCGCGCTACCGATATTCATATTGAGCCGATGGAAACCGACCTGCGTATCCGCTACCGCGTCGATGGTGTTCTGCACGAAACCCCGATGCCGCCGCAGCTCAAGCGCTTCCAGTCGTCCGTCATCTCGCGCCTTAAAGTGATGGCCAACATGGACATTGCCGAAAAGCGCCTGCCGCAGGACGGCCGCATCAGCGTACGCATTCGCGGCGCGGAAATCGACGTGCGTGTCTCCACCATGCCGACCGTCTACGGCGAAAGTGTCAGCCTCCGCCTGCTCCTGCGCGGCGGCGGACTCGTCACGATGGCCGACCTCGGCCTGAACGAGCACGACAGCGCGCTGCTCAAAAAAATGATCACACGGCCGCACGGCATCCTGCTCGTCACCGGCCCGACCGGCTCAGGCAAATCGACCTCGCTCTACGCCTGGCTCCACACCATCAACTCGGTCGACAAGCGCATCATGTCGGCCGAAGATCCGATCGAATATGAGATGGCCGGCGTCAACCAGGTGCAGATGCGCCCCGAAATCGGGCTCACCTTCGCCAACACACTGCGGACCTTCCTGCGTCAGGATCCCGACGTCATCATGGTCGGGGAAATCCGCGACAAGGAAACTGCCGAAATCGCCATCCGCGCCGCACTCACCGGCCACCTGGTGTTCAGCACCATTCACACCAACGACTCCGCCAGCACTGTCACCCGCCTGCTCGATATGGGCATCGAACCCTTCCTCGTCGCCTCGTCAGTCGAAGGCATCGTGGCGCAGCGCCTCGTGCGCGGCCTCTGTAAAAGCTGCCGCAAGCCGGTCGAGCTCGATGAAGAATTTCTGCGGGAACACAATTTCCCGATCGAACGCCTCGAGAACGAAGGACCGATCTATGAAGCCGTCGGGTGCGATGAATGCCGCGGCAACGGATATAAAGGCCGGACCGGCATCTTTGAAATCCTGCCCGTCACCGATGAAATCCGCCCGCTCGTTATTGCCCACGCATCCGCCAGCGAAATTAAGCAGCAGGCGCTTGAACATGGCATGAAAACGCTGCGCGAAGATGGCTGGGACAAGGTGCTCGCCGGCATCACAACCATCGACGAAATCCTCCGCGTCACCGAAGAGGTCGAGCTTGAGGAATAGTGCGTGATGCGTAACATGATTCTTCGGCCTCGTATTGAGTCCATTACGAATTATGCATTACGCTTCACTCCATGGGCGGGAGCACCCCTTCTTCCACCAGCTGGGCATCCATCTCCGGCGTGAGCTGAACCGGCAGCGGCGGCTGCCCGGCACGGAGCACCTCCATCTGATACTGCCGCATCTGCTCTTGAACCTCCGCGCGCTTGGCAGCCTGCTCTTCCGGAGTCAACTGCGGTTGCTGCGTCTGGGTTGTCTTGGTGGTGGTTTTACGAAAACCGCTGCCAAACCGGCGCTGCGGGACAGACGGCGTTTTCTTGGGCGCGGCCTTGGACGCCGTGGGCTTGGAAAGCTCAAAGATCACCTTGGAGCCGTTACGATCCAGCGTGGCCTGCGAGTTCAGCAAATCAATACTCAGCAGCTTCATGCCCCTAAAGCTTTCGCCCACCATCAACATGACGCTTTTCGGGTCGCCCGCTTTGGCGGCCTTATTCTGAAAACCGGCGCGGACCTCGCCACTTTCAGACTCGAGCAGAAAACAGAGGCGCAGCTCCTTTTCCGCCGCTTTGGTTGCGGCGACATTTTTTTGACTCTCCTGCTGCTGGGCGATGGAGAGCGGATCGGCCCCGAACGGCGAACGCTCAACAATCACGTCATAGCGCGGGCGGCTATACTCAACATTGCTGGCCGCATTGGCCGCAACAACGGACAGTGCTGCCCAAACTATAACTATGCTGTTTTTGTTCATCGACAAAACCATGTGAATTCAAATCCTCTGCGTCAAGCGCGCGTCCGATAACAACGTCGACCTGATGGAATTATTGCCCGCTATCTCCGCCGACGCCCCAGCGGCACCGAGAAAGTTCCGTTGAAAAACTCGATAATGTGACCACGCTCCGCAAGCCACCCGAGCGGCTGCAGGGCATCCTTGGCCTCCTTCGAATCGGGCTTGAGCGACGGATGGAGCACCTCCAGCAAATGCTGGCGGGTCGAGCCCGGATTTTCCTTCAGGAACATCAGCACCTCGGCAATCTCCGGAACCGTATCCTCCGGCTTGACCGGATTGGGCTTGATGTGCGTTACAAAATTAATTTTCCCGGCCTTGAACAGATACAGGTGCATGTGGCGGAAGGCCGCGCGCATAGCAAACGACATCGACAGCGGAAAGCGGCTCTCCTTCGACCAGACCTGACGAATGGCGTGGGTCACATTGCGATCTTCGAGCGCCTGCGCCACCTTGGCCGGAACAATGGCCCGGCGCGTGGCTTCATACATCGCGGTAATTTCCTTGGAAAAACCCACCTCGGCCTTACGCAGATCGACCGGCTCCGCCTCGGGGTCGGACTTGAGCCTGTAGACCGTCTTTTTACGGCTTTCCTCTTTCCACTGCTCGATCAACTCTTCATCGCGCACCATCTCGATGGTGCGCTTATATTCCTCAAGTGTGAGATGCGCAAAGCGCGACTGATGCAGTTCGGTCAGCTTTTCAGCATAGCTGTGATGGTTCGGCGGCCCCAGCAGCACTCCGCTTTTGCGGCAGCGCGCAATGCTCGTAAAGTTTCCGGCCGGCGGCTCGGTTTCAATCTCTTCCTTCTCGTAAAAGTCGGTCAAATGATCCGTCATGATGTGCTGGACCATCATCTCCACGGACGAAGCCACCGCCTTGCATTGCTTGCAGCGGAACAGCTCAAAATCGGAAGCCCCCTTGTTGACCTCAATCTTGACGAGATAGCCTTCGGGATCATGGATCAGCAGATTGGCCAGATCCATCAGCGGATAGGCACGGCGCGAATGGTGAACCTGCTTCACCATCGAGGCGAGCCGCTTCTGCTCGGGCAGAAACGAGACCGTCACCGGCAACTCCTTGATCTGCGGACGCGGTTCGCGACGCGGTCGTTCGGGTCGCTCCGGCCGCGGTTTGCGCGAACGCTCATCCCGGCACTGGTCGCGGCGCAGCGGACGGCGGTCGTCGCGCCGGCGCGGGCGCTCCTCGGCATATTCCTTTTCGCCATAATGGCTTTCACCCGGCGGTTTACGCGCCCACTGGGGAACAAAGTTAAGATCCAAAATGACGTCGCGTGCGTCCTTCTGCCCGTTCTGCTGGTCTGTTTTCTCTTCCATGGCCACAACCGTGTATTCTATATGTTGACGATCAATGAGTTTAGATGAATCGCGCCCAATGAAAAGCACTAATCCCACAACCTTCCTGCACGTCGACATGGACGCCTTTTTCGCGTCGGTCGAACAGCGCGACCATCCGGAGCTGCGCGGCAAGCCGGTCGTCGTCGGCGCCCCGCCCGACCAGCGCGGTGTCGTGGCGGCGGCGTCGTATGAAGCCCGCAAATACGGCATCCACTCCGCCATGCCCTCGCGCACGGCAAAAGAAAAGTGTCCGCACGCCGTTTTTGTTTCGCACAACATGGCCAACTACAAAGCCGTCTCGCGCCAGATCATGCGTATCTTTGAATCCTACACCCCGCTCGTTCAGCCGCTCTCTATCGACGAGGCCTTTCTCGATGTCACCGGCACGCTGCACCTCTTTGGCGACGGTCCGGCCATCGCCGAAAAAATTCGGCGCGACATTAAAGAGCAGACACAGCTCACCGCTTCCGTCGGCGTCGCGCCCAATATGTTTCTGGCCAAGCTCGCCTCCGACATGAACAAACCCGATGGCCTCACCGTCGTCCCGTTTGACCAGCCGGAAATTGAAGCGTTCCTCGCGCCGCTGCCGATCGGACGCATGTGGGGCGTCGGCAAGGTAACGCAGAAAAAGCTACTCTCGCTCGGGCTCACCACCATCGGCAAACTGCAGCAGTGCGACCCCAAGCTGCTCGAAAGCGCCGTCGGCGACCGCGCCGCCCAGGTCTTTTTGCGCCTCGCCCGCGGCATCGACGAGCGCGGCATCGAAACCGATACCGAAGAAAAGAGCATCTCCAACGAAACCACCTTTAAGCAGGATCTGCGCGACCGCGCCGAAATTGAAGCCACCTATAAAAAGCTGATCGACAAGGTCGCCGGACGCTTGCGAAAGGCCGGCTATTATGCCGGCACCGCCCATCTTAAAATTCGCTGGAGCGACTTTTCCACCATCACGCGCCAGACCCGCTTCGCCATCCCCAGCGCCGACGACATCTCGCTGCGCGAAGCCGGCATGGCGCTGCTCGAACAAAACCTGACCGACCGCCCCGTCCGCCTCATCGGCTTCGGTGTCAGCGGCCTCACCGAAACCGACAAAACGCCGGCCCTGCAGCTCAACCTCTTCGAAACGCCCGACACCGCGCAGCACGAAAAGCGCGACCGC
The DNA here is from genome assembly GCA_964483355.1 of uncultured Verrucomicrobiota bacterium. Classification (GTDB taxonomy): domain Bacteria; phylum Verrucomicrobiota; class Kiritimatiellia; order Kiritimatiellales; family Pontiellaceae; genus Pontiella. The sequence continues at coordinate 13,758 of CAZABK010000052.1, forward strand.
CTCAGCCGCGCCGCCGACTTTATCCGCCGGAAATATGGAACCCGCAGCCTCCGCCGCGGCTCCGACATGGAAAAATAAATTTTCACCACCCACGCGCCGGCAGAACATCCCTCGCAGAGGCGCAAAGAATTAAATTCAGCACGACCCTGCGCCCTCTGCGTCTCTGCGAGACATCACTCCGAACAATGCCCTCAATCGAATGCGGATGAATCATCGCAAAGAATTTAGGTTGATTCGTGACGGCGGGTGGTTTGCAATGGTTGCATGAAAAAGATCGGGGTGACACTGGGCGGGGGCGGCGCAAAGGGATTTGCGCATATTCCCATTCTTGAGGCGTTCGACGAGCTGGGCGTGAAACCGTACTGCATGTCCGGAACGAGCATCGGCGCCATCGTTGCCGCGCTCTATGCCTCCGGCCATTCGGCCGCCGACATGGCCGAGATTATCCGCGAGCTGATCATCCCGAAGGACGTTTCGATCAAGGAGCTGTTCCGCAGCAAGGATACGCTGAAGATCCTGAACCTGCTCGATCCCGACTTCAGCTTTAAGCCACAGGGGCTGCTCAGAGGCGAAAAGATTCTCGGCTACCTGCTCGAACACATGCAGGTTTCCACGTTCGAGGAACTGCGGATTCCGCTTACAACGGTCGCGACGGATTTCTGGCGGATGGAGCCGGTGGTTTCGGATGCGGGCGAGCTGCAGCCGGCGGTCCATGCGAGCATGGCGATCCCCTACCTGTTCACGCCGGTGATGGATGGCGACCGCGTGCTGGTGGACGGCGGACTGACCAACAATGTTCCGCTCGACCTGCTCTGCCCCCAATGCGACATCCGCATTGCAGTGGATATTATGGGAACCACCTCCAACGCACTCGACAAGGTGCCGTCGGCGCGCGACGCGGTTTTCCACACCTATCAGGTAATGATGAATGCCACCACGCAGGAAAAGCTGGCAAATCATCCGGTCGACATCTATGTGCAGCCGCCGCTCGTCGGCATCGATATTCTCGATTTCCACAAACCGTGGGAAATCTATGAACAGGCGCAGGCGGCCAAAGAGGGATTCAAACGGCAGCTCGACGCCCTGCTCGGCGAAAAACGCCGCTGGTTCAGGAAAAAATAATGCAACCCGACTGGCTCATCATCGACGGCTATAACCTGCTCCACAAGGATGCGGAACTGGCGAAACTTTTGCGCACCGATATTCAGCTGGCGCGGCACCGGCTGGTGCGGACGGTTGAAAATACGGCGCTCAAAACGGCGCCGCAAACCACGATCGTCTTTGACGGACGCGAGGCGGGCGCGGACGACGCGCTTACGGTGAAGCACCTGGAGATCTACTTTTCGCCGTCCAACCTTTCGGCCGACAGTGTGATCGAACGGCTCGTCTGCAAATATCCGAACCCGGAAAAGATTCTGGTGGTCACCTCCGACCACGCGGAGCGCGAAACGGTTTCGAGCGCCGGTGCGCAGACCATGAGTTCGGATGAATTTCTGGCGCAGTGCCGAAGCAGCGCCGGGCGAAGCGCCCGCAAGAATACACCACCGGGCAAGGAGCCGCGCCTCGGCGATCTCTTCCCGGATGGGCTCTAGAATCAAAGAGCCACAGACCAACACGGAGGAACACAGACAAAAGGAAATCCGTGTTAATCGGTGTTAATCCGTGGCCAGCGAATTGTAAAAAAACGCTTTAGTCGACGCGGGCAACCATCTTGCCGCTGGCACAGGCCGACTCGATGCGATTCATGATGTCGTCATAGCTGGACGCTGCTAGGAAGGTCGACTTGGTCGGCAGAATGATTTCCGCACGGTCGGGGAAAAGGCTCGAGCAGCGAACGCGCGCGCCGGTCATTTCGATCAGACGGCGGTTTTCGGGAATCCGCGAAATTCCGGTGGCTTCGGTGTACTCACTACGCTTAACGGCATATACTTCAAGAAACATGTGTGTCTCCGTTGGTTGTGTTTTATCAAAGGCGCACCGGCAACGCGGTGCGGCAACAAATCGACGAGACTATCGCGAAATATCCACGGCATGTCCACCTTCAATCAGCAAATGTCTTCGCATCCCGAATCAAATCCCCATTTCGAACTTGAGTTTTAGACGCCGATTCGCATGATGTGCCCTTCATTTTCAACCACTTAAACAAAGGAAAAAACCATGGCTATAAAGAAAGTTGCCCTGCTGACCGCCGGTGGACTCGCACCCTGCCTCTCGACCGCAGTCGGTCGCCTGATCGAACGCTACACCGAAGTTTCCCCCGAAACTGAAATCATCGCCTATGTCGGCGGCTATAAAGGCCTCCTGCTCGGCGAATCCATCGAAGTCACCGATGAGATCCGCAAGAACGCGGCAACCCTCTACAAACACGGCGGCTCCCCAATCGGCAACTCCCGCGTCAAACTCACCAACGTCAAGGACTGCGAAAAACGCGGCCTCGTTAAAGAAGGTGAAGATCCGCTCAAGGTTGCGGCCGACCAGCTCGTCAAGGACGGCGTCGACGTCATCCACACCATCGGCGGCGACGACACCAACACCACCGCGGCCGACCTCGCAGCCTACCTCGCCGAAAACGATTACAAACTGATCGTGGTCGGCCTGCCGAAGACCATCGACAACGATGTCTTCCCGATCAAACAGTCCCTCGGCGCATGGACGGCCGCCGAAGAAGGCGCCAACTATTTCGCCAACGTCGTGGCCGAGCACAACGCCAACCCGCGCATGCTCATCATCCACGAAGTCATGGGCCGTAACTGCGGATGGCTCACGGCTTACACCGCGAAAGTCTATCACGAAAGCCTCGAACAGCTCGATTTCCTGCCGCAGATCGGCCTCTCCAAAGAGCGCAAGGATGTTCACGCCGTCTTCGTTCCGGAAATGGACATTGATATCGCCGCCGAAGCCGAACGCCTCGGCAAAGTGATGGACGAAGTCGACAACGTAAACATTTTCATCTCCGAAGGCGCCGGCGTTGACGCCATCATCAAGGAGAAGGAAGCCGCCGGCGAAGAGATCGTCCGCGATGCATTCGGCCACGTTAAACTCGACACCATCAACCCGGGCGCCTGGTTCGGCAAACAGTTTGCCAAGCTGCTCGGCGCGGAAAAGGTACTGATTCAGAAATCCGGCTACTATGCCCGTGCCGCCGCGTCCAACGAAGCTGACCTCAAGCTCATCAAGGAATGCTGCGACGTTGCCGTTGAATCTGCACAGGCCGGTATCGGCGGTGTGGTCGGTCATGACGAAGATAAGAACGACGAGCTGCGCGCCTGCGAATTCCCGCGCATCGCCGGCGGCAAGCCGTTCGACATCGACGAGCCGTGGTTCGGCGAACTGCTCGCCGACCTCGGCCAGGCCAAAGGCGCCAAGGTTGAAGTTGCCCACTAAGCAACATCCAACCATTGGAACAGAAAAGCGTCCCGTTCGGGGCGCTTTTTTGGTTTAGTAGCCGCATGAATTTTGAACAAGCTCTTCAAGCCAGCCCGAAGATTCTGATGGAAGCCGCCATCGCGGAACGGGTGCGGCGTGCGTATCCCGATCAGTTTCATCCCCGACTGGCAACCTCCCTGCTCATCCAGTCACCTGAGGGGCGTGAAATACTCAGGACCTTCGTTCGCGAATACATTTCCATCGCCCGTAACGCTGGACTGCCCATTGTTGTCGGCACGCCCACCTGGCGGGTGGATAAGCTCCGATGCGCCGAGGAAAACATTACCGCAGACCTAAACGCAGAGGCCGTGAAATTCGAGCAGGAATTCAAAAAGGACTATTCCAGCATCTTCGTCGCCGGACAGCTCGGCTGTAAAAATGACCGCTACAAACCAGAGGAAGCGCTTAGCACCTCCGAAGCCTATGACCTTCATTCCTGGCAGGTTGAACGGCTGACCAAAGCCGACTTCCTCTACGGCATCACCCTTCCAGAGGTTGGAGAGGCCCTCGGCATTGCCCCAGGCCATGGCCGCAACCGGCCTGCCCTACATCATCAGCTTCTGCATCGGTAAAGACGGCCGCATCCTTGATGGAACAACACTCGATGAAGCCATCGACAAAATCGACTCCGAAGCCCATCGCCCGCCCATCGGCTACGGCGTCAACTGCTTCTACCCCGCATTTCTCCAATCATCGGAACTTTCCGGGGACGCCGCCAAACGCATGCTCTCCATCTAGGCCAACGCCTCATCATTCACGGCCGACGAACTCGACGGCGCCGACACGCTCCATTCCAACCCCGTCGCAGACTGGAGCCAAGCCATGCTCGAGCTCCACCAGAACCCCGGCCTTAAAATGCTCGGCGGCTGCTGCGGCACCACCGGGCAGCACCTCAGCGCCCTCGTCCGGCACATCCAGCCAGACTAGGTTTTGGCTCAAGCCAAGTTGAGGTGAGTCGCCATATTGCAGCGCATGGAGTCGCCTTTACAACAAAGAGCGCCGCTACACAGCTTTCTTCGTTTACGGCCAGCTCAGGCGATAGAAGCGCGTGGGGGCGCTCAGGGCGTTGGGGACGGTGAAGCCGTAGCGCGGGATAGCGGCGCGGAAAAGGTGCTGATTCAGAAGTCCGGCCACTATGCCGTGCCGCCGCGTCCAACAAAGCTGACCTCAAACTCATCAAGGAGTGCTGCGACGTTGCGGTCGACTCCGCTATCGGCGGTATCGGCGGCGTGGTTGGGCACGACGAAGACAACAACGACGAGCTGCGCGCCTGCGAATTCCCGCGTATTGCCGGCGGCAAGCCGTTCGACATCGACGAACCGTGGTTCGGCGAAGAACGAACCATCACGCTGCGCATTGAGGAGGAACAGCTAAAAGAAAGGTGCGCCGAACTGCATCTGAGAGGGTGGAATACCACGCCTCAAGCCAAACAATTTTAACGCCCGTTTTTTGCCGCCACTTCCGAACATTATTTCTTGCAACAACCCACGGAGCCACTAGACTTTTTTCCGCAAAGCGACATCATATAGTTCTGCTCAATTTGTTCCACGCTCTTTAACTCAAAGGAGAAAATAAGATGAGTGAAGGCAAATGCCCCGTAACCGGAAAAACGCGCCCACACGCAGCCAGCAGCGGAACCTCAAACAAGGACTGGTGGCCCAATCAGCTGAACCTGAGCATCCTGCACCAGCACTCCAGCAAGTCCAACCCGCTGGGAGAGGCGTTCAACTATGCCGAGGAATTTAAAAAACTCGACTATGAAGCCCTCAAGCAGGACCTGTATGCCCTGATGACCGACTCGCAGGACTGGTGGCCGGCCGACTGGGGGCACTACGGCGGACTCTTCATCCGCATGGCGTGGCACAGCGCGGGCACCTACCGCATGGGCGACGGGCGCGGCGGCGCAGGAACCGGCAACCAGCGGCTGGCTCCGCTCAACAGCTGGCCGGACAATGCCAACCTCGACAAGGCCCGCCGGCTGCTCTGGCCGATCAAACAAAAATACGGCAACAAAATTTCCTGGGCGGACCTGATGATTCTCGCCGGCAACTGCGCCATGGAATCGATGGGCTTTAAAACCTTTGGCTTCGGCGGCGGGCGCGAGGATACCTGGGAACCGGAAGAGGATATTTACTGGGGCAGCGAAGACACCTGGCTTGGCGACCAGCGTTACACGGGCGAGCGCGAGCTCGACAATCCGTTGGCCGCCGTGCAGATGGGCCTCATCTATGTGAATCCCGAAGGGCCGAACGGCGAACCGGATGCGGTTGCCTCGGGTAAAGACGTTCGCGAAACCTTTGCGCGCATGGCAATGAACGACGAGGAGACCGTCGCTCTCGTCGCCGGCGGCCACACCTTCGGGAAATGCCACGGCGCCGGCGATGCCGCGCTGGTGGGGCGCGAGCCCGAAGGCGCGCCGATTGAGGAACAGGGCCTTGGTTGGAAAAGTGAACATGGAAGCGGGAAAGGCAATGATGCCATTACCAGCGGCATTGAAGGCCCTTGGAACGCCACACCGACCAAATGGGACATGGGTTATTTTGATACGCTGTTCGGCTATGACTGGAATCTGATCAAAAGTCCCGCCGGAGCCCAGCAGTGGGTGCCGAGCGATCCCGACGCCCTTGTTGAAAGCGCCCACGATCCTTCGGTCAAGCAGCCGCCCATCATGACCACGGCCGACCTCTCGCTGCGGATGGATCCGATCTATAAACCGATTGCCAAACGTTTCCATGAAAACCCGGAAGCGTTCGCCGATGCGTTCGCCCGCGCATGGTTCAAACTGACGCACCGCGACATGGGTCCCAAGTCCCGTTACCTCGGCCCTGAAGTGCCCGCAGAGGATTTGATTTGGCAGGATCCCGTTCCCGTCGTCGACCACCCGTTGGTTGATGATGCAGATGTTGCGGTCCTCAAGGAAAAGGTTCTGGCCTCCGGCATTTCCATTTCCCGACTGGTCTACACCGCCTGGTCATCGGCAGCCACCTTCCGCGGTTCGGACAAGCGCGGTGGCGCAAACGGCGCGCGTATCCGCCTTGCCCCGCAAAAGGATTGGGAAGCCAACGAACCGGAAAAACTTTCGACCGTGCTCCAGACCCTGGAAGGTATCCAGTCCGAGTTTAATCAGTCCGGCGGCAAAAAGGTGTCACTGGCCGACCTGATTGTACTGGCCGGTTGCGCGGCGATTGAACAGGCGGCGAAGGCCGCCGGCATTGAAATAGCCGTGCCCTTTACCCCGGGACGTACCGACGCGACGGACGAACAGACCGATAAGATATCGTTCTCCGTCCTTGAACCGGCCGCCGACGGCTTCCGCAACTACCAGAAGAAAAAATATGCCGTAACCGCGGAAGAGCTGCTGCTGGATCGCGCACAGCTACTGACGCTGAGCGCTCCGGAAATGACCGTTCTCGTCGGAGGGCTCCGCGTATTGAACGCCAACTTCGGGCAGTCGCCAAACGGCGTGTTTACAGATAGGCCGGAAATACTGACCAACGACTTCTTCGTGAACCTGCTCGATATGGGCACGAAGTGGAAACCCACCTCGGAAGATACCGAACTCTTCCAAGGTCTGGATCGGGCTTCGGGCGAACTGAAATGGACGGCCACCCGCGTCGACCTCAGCTTTG
>CAZABK010000053.1:0-20668 GCA_964483355.1 uncultured Verrucomicrobiota bacterium
CGCCACCGCCGGCGCCCATTCCGGGTTCATAAACGTGAGCCCGATCAGCGCCAGCGGCTGAAGCGCCAGCCCCCACACCAAGGTTGATTTCAGCCCGAAACGGTGCGCCAGCCATCCGCCGAAGAGATTGGTGACGATGCCGAAAAACTCGTAGAAGAGAAACAGAAACGCCAGCGTGACCGGCGAATAGCCGAGCTTGTGGAAATAGAGGAGCACCAGCATGCGCAGGGCGCCATCCGTCAGCATAAACGACCAGTATGCTCCCGTCACCGTCGTATATGAGCGCAGCTCCTTCATCAGCCGAGTCTCGCAATCTTTTCGCAGAAGTCGGCCATGCGGTTTACATAGCCCACTTCATTGTCGTACCACGCGATCAGCTTGATCTGCGTGCCATCGTTAACCATCGAGGAAGGCGCATCAATGATGGAAGACCGGATGTCATCCTTAAAGTCCACCGATACCAGCGGGCGCTCTTCGTAGCCCAGGATATCCTTGAGATAGGTTTCCGAAGCCTCTTTGAGCAGCGCGTTCACCTCTTCGGCCGTGGTTTCACGCGCCACTTCAAACACGCAGTCGGTGATGGAGGCATTCAGCAGCGGAACGCGCACCGCCAGCCCGTTGAGTTTTCCCTTCAGCTCCGGATAGATCATGGTGATGGCGGTAGCCGATCCAGTGGTGGTGGGGATCAGCGACTGCGAGCAGGCCCGTGCACGGCGAAGGTCATTGTGGGGAGCATCGATAATGGTCTGGGTATTGGTAATGTCGTGAATGGTGGTGATCACACCGTGAACAATGCCGAGCTTTTCTTTGATCACTTTCACCACTGGCGCAAGACAGTTGGTGGTGCAGGAAGCGGAAGTCACCAGATCATGTTCTGCCGGATTATACTGATCGTCATTCACTCCATATACGACGTTCAGCGCCCGCCCTTTTACCGGTGCAGAAACGAGCACTTTCGGCACGCCGTGGTCATAGTAGGGCTGAAGCGATGCCTCATCCTTAAACTTGCCGGAGCACTCCACAACAATATCAATGCCGCTGACATCGATCTCTGCCGGACTGGATCCATTGCTGAAGCGGATCTCCCGTCCACTGACTGTGATCGTATTACCCTCTGCGGAAATCTCACCGGTGCCCCACTTCCCGTGGACCGAATCAAACTCCAGCAGATGGGCGGCCGCGGCGGCATCCCCTTTCAGCTCATTGATGGCCACAAGTTCAAATTCGGCATTACCGAATGCCGCCCTGAAGAAGAGACGTCCCATTCTGCCAAAACCGTTGATCAATACCTTCTTCGCCATCTTGTTCTCCTATTAACTACTGATACTCCCCGCAGAGGCGCGGGGTACGCAGAGTTTTATATTTAGATCCTCCCTCCGCAACCTCAGCGTCTCTGCGAGGGACTAAAGTTTATTATGGGCAGCAATCTTCACCGCGCTGTTTACGGCATAAATCTTCTTTGGTCATTCCGACGATATTTTCCAATGTTTGGAAGTCGGCCTTCAGCTCCTCCGAATCGGCCAACGTGTTTTCCAGCCACTGGAAAAGCGGCTCCGAGTCCTCCGGTTTCGCCAAAAAGAAATAGACCCAGCGCCCATCCTTTCGGCTGTCGACGAGTCCGGCCTTTTGCAGAATGCCTAGATGGCGCGAAGCCGTCGCCCCGCTCACCTGCAGCAGCTCGGTGATCTGGCAGGCGCACAACTCATCATAGCGGGTCAGCGCCGCCACCACGCGCGACCGGTTTCTGTCCGACAGCGCCTTCAGGATGCCCAACATCGTTTCCATGCGCCCCTTATATTTAGCCACTTGGCTAATTGTCAAATCAAAGTGGGGTTAAATCCGTTCCGGTCTATGGTTTGCAGAAACCAGGGAATGCGATAGGTTCCGCCGCTATGCAGATTTATTTTCCAGGACAACGGTGGATCAGTGAGACGGAACCGGAACTCGGCTTGGGGCTGGTGGTTGACGCCACGAACCGAACCGTGCAGGTGTTTTATCAGGCGGCGAACGAGATGCGACACTATGCCGCTGGCAATGCGCCGCTGAAACGCGTGCGTTTTTCCGAAGGCGACACCATTGAATCGCGCGCGGACGCGAAGCTGACCGTAAAAGCCGTGACGGAGCAGAACGGACTGCTGATCTATACGGCGACCGACGGCACCGCGCTCAGCGAAACCGACCTCTGCGACACATCGAGTTTTGACCGCCCGGAAGCGCGCCTGCTCGGCGGCCATGTGGATGATAATGCGCTGTTCGACCTGCGGCTGGCGGCCTTGAATGCGCGGCATCGCTACGGGCAACTGCCGGTGCGCGGCCTGCTGGGCGGACGCGTCGACCTGCTGCCGCATCAGCTCTACATTGCGCAGGAGGTCAGTTCGCGGCCCCTGCCGCGCGTGCTGCTCGCGGATGAAGTGGGCCTGGGAAAAACCATTGAAGCGTGTCTAATTCTGCATCGGCTGATGGTGTGCGGGCTGGTGCAACGGGTATTGATCCTCGTCCCGCACGCGCTCGTTCACCAATGGTTTGTCGAGCTGCTGCGGCGCTTTAACCTTTCGTTCAGCATCTTTGATGAAGAGCGCTGCGCGGCGATCGAGGCCGGCGATCCGGGAACCAATCCGTTTCACGACGACCAGCTGGTATTGTCCAGCATCGAGTTCCTCACCGAAAATCCGCACCGCGCCGCGCAGGCGATCGCGTGCGACTGGGATCTGCTGATTGTCGACGAAGCCCATCACCTGCACTGGTCGCCGGAACAGACGAGTCCGGAATATGATATTGTCGAGCGGTTGGCAAAAATTGCGCCGCGCCTCCTGCTGTTGACGGCCAGCCCGGAGCAGATGGGCCTCGAAAGCCACTTTGCGCGCCTGCGGCTGCTCGATCCGCAGCGTTATCCCGATTTTGAAACCTACCGGACCGAGCATGCCCGCTATGCCGACGTCGCCGCCGAACTGGAAACGCGGCTGGAATCGATGAACGAACAGGAGCTGAACGAGGCGCTGGACCGGCACGGGCCGGGGCGCGTCATCTTCCGCAACACCCGCCGCAACATGAGCGGCTTCCCGAAGCGCATCCCGCATCTGGTTCCGCTGGAGGGCGAAAATCTGCACATCGACTGGCTGGTCGGATTTCTGAACGGGCATCCCAACGAAAAGGTATTGGTCATTACCCGCACGCAGGCCGAGGTGACGGAGCTGGTCGGCTGCATCAAGTCGCGCTCGGGCGTGGACATCGCCCACTTCCACGAGGCGATGCCGCTGGTGCAGTGCGACCGCCAGGCCGCATGGTTTGCGGAACCCGACGGCGCCCGCGTGATGGTGGTTTCGGAAATGGGCGGCGAAGGCCGTAACTTCCAGATGGCATCACATCTGGTTTTGATTGATCTGCCGCGCGATCCCGAGCTGCTGGAGCAGCGTATCGGCCGGCTCGACCGGATCGGCCAGCGCGGCGATATTCACATCCATGTGCCCTACGTGAAAGGCTCGGCCGAGGAGCAGATTGTTCGCTGGCTGCATGAGGGCCTCAACGCCTTTGCCGAACCGGTGGCCGGCGGCTTTGAATTGCTGGAGCGCTTCGCATCGCAGCTGCACGAAGTGACCGATGCGGTGATTGACGAAACCCGCACGTTTTATGAACAGCTGCGCCAGCAGATTGCCGCCGGCCGCGACCGCCTGCTGGAGCTTTCCTCGTTCCGCCCGGACCAGGGCAACGCCGTCGCCCGGGAAATTACCGAATGCGAGCAGTCGGCGGAGCTGCAAACCTATCTGCTGCAAATGTTCGAGCAGTATGGCGTGCACACCGAGGCGCTCGACGCCGCCACCTACCTGATCCGTCCCGACCAAATGTTTGACGAATGGTTCCCGCTTCCGGCCGAAGGCATGCGGATCACGTTTAACCGCGATGAAGCGTTGATCCGGCCGGACACGATTTTGATGAGCTGGGACCATCCGATGGTGACCGGCGCGGGCGAACTGATCCTCGGCTCCGAGCGCGGCAGCTGCGCGATGGCGGTCGATCCGGAACAGGATATTCCGCTGAAGCTACAGGCCATATATGTGCTGGAGACGGTCGCGCCGCATGGGCTCAATGCCGACCGCTTCCTGCCCCCAACGCCGGTCAGCATCACGGTTGATCATATGGGCCGGGCGATTGACGGAAGCGTGGCGGAGCAGCTGAAAAATGCCGAGCCCTGGAAACTGCTGGAACATGAAGCGGTTCGCTCCCAGCTGATTCCCGCAATGCTTGAGGCCACGCGCCCGCTCGCGGAGCAGGCGGCCGAGTCCGCCATTGCCGAGGCGCGACGCACGATGCAGGACATGCTGGGCGCCGACTATAAGCGGCTGGAATATCTCAAGCAGGTGAACGACAACATCCGCACGGAAGAACTGAAAGCCGCGCGCAAGGCGATCATCAAACTGGATGAGGTTTTGGCCGCCGCCCGCCTGCGCCTCGATGCCATCCGCCTCGTCAGCGCCGGCTAAGGCGCGGTGTAGATCAGATACAGCCCGCCGAGCAGCACCAGGATCCCGCAGATCTTCTTCAGCTTGAAGGCGCCGCGCGATTCGGCGTTCCAGTCCCGATATTTCTGCGCCCAGCCGGCGGAGGCGCCGGCGCCGGCAATCACGCCGCAATGGCCGAGGCCGTACATCAGCAACAGGCTGCTCGCGTAAACCGGCTGCTCCGCCCCCAGCTTGAACGAGATTCCCAGCATGGGCGCCATGTAGGCAAAGGAACACGGGCCGAGGGCAATGCCAAAGACGAGGCCGAGCATAAACGCCGCCAGCAAACCTTTCTTTCTGGAGCCGACGTTTTCCGGCTTTTTCCAGCTCAGCGGCACCACGCCGAGCAAACCCAGACCCACATAGAAAAAGATCGCCGCGACAAAATAGTTCGCATAGCTCCCGAGGTCGCCCATCATCCGGCCGGCCGCCGCCGTCAGAGCGCCGATCACAGCGATTGTCACCAGAATGCCTGTAGCGAACAGCGTGGAAATCCCAAGCGCCCGGCCGGGAGAGGTCTTGCCCTGTTCATCAATAAAGCCGACGATCAGCGGAATGCTCGCCAGATGACACGGGCTCAGAAGAATACTGAGCACACCCCACACCAGTGCCGTTCCCAGCGCAATCGCCGGGGCACCTTCCAGCGCCCGCGTTAAAGCTTCAAATAACTCACCCATAATAACTGCAATTCCTTTCCTCGCAGAACCGCAGAGATCGCAAAGAAGTTCTCTGCGCACTCTGCGAGGTATTTATTTAAATTCGTAACCCAGTTCTTTCCACTTCGCGAGGATGTCCTCCCGCGAGATAAAGCCTTCATGGCGGAACAGTTCCTGGCCGTTGGTGTCGTGAAAAATCTGGGTCGGGATGATGCGGATGCCATATTTCCCGCTCGCGCTCTCATTTTCCCATACATCGATAAACCTGACATCGAGTTGGCCGGCAAAAGTTGCTTTCATCTCATCAAGGATCGGCGCCATTGCTTTGCACGGAACGCACTTGCCGGCCCCCAGATCCAGCAGGCGCGGAAGCCGTTGCCCGGCGGGCTTCTCCTGAGTCCTCTCGTGCTCCGACAGGACGGCCGGGATCGGCGGAGCGCAAACCTCACAGTCGGAATTCTTATGATTCTTAAGCTCAACAACGATGACCACCGCCACGATGAGCAATAGAACGGGTACCATTTTCTTTTTCATCTCAGCTCCTAAAACAGCAGGTTAAACATCCAGCCGACCACCAGAATCCCGATCGCCGCCGTTGCCACAAAGATCGCAATCAGGCGCGGCTTCATAACCTTGCGCAACAGCACCATTTCCGGCACCGACAGCGCCGTCACCGCCATCATAAACGCCAGCGCCGTACCGAGCCCGACGCCTTTGCCGATCAGCGCTTCCGCAATCGGAATCGTGCCGAGCGCGTTGGCATAGAGCGGCACGCCGCACAGCACGGCAACCAGCACACTCAGGGGATTGTCGCTGCCGGCATATTTTGCCAGCACATCCTCCGGCGCCCAGCCGTGGATAGCTGCGCCGATGCCGATGCCGATGACTAGATAGATCCACACCTTTTTAACAATGTCCTTCACATGCTCGGCGGCATAGGCCAGCCGTTCCTGCTGCGTCATGTCGGGCCGCACCTTATTGAACGCTTCGCCCTCAAAAATATCCTCTTCCAAATGATTCTCCGGCGTAAAGCGGCCGATAATCATTCCACTCAGCACACCGATCACGACGCCCATACCCGCATAGGTCAGCGCCACCTTCCAGCCGAACGCCGCCCACAGCACCGCAAACGCCGCTTCGTTCACGATCGGCGACGTGACCAGAAAGGAAAAGGTAACGCCCAGCGGAATGCCCGCCTCAATGAAGCCGATAAAGATCGGAACCGAAGAACAGGAGCAGAACGGCGTAATGATGCCCATCAGCGAGGCCGCCACATGCGCCTTGGGGCCGTGGATCTTTTCGAGCAACGCCTTGGTCTTCTGCGGCTGGAAATAGCTGCGCAGATAGGAAATCACGAAAATCATGAAAGACAGCAGGATCAGAATCTTCACCGTATCGTAAAAAAAGAAATGCACGCTCTCGCCGAGATGCGTTTCGCGCGACAGATGGAACCCGTTTTCCACCAGCAGCGTCATTAAATCATCCAACCATTGGAACATAGCTACTCTCCTGATGAAGAATTCAGATTTAAGAATACAGAATGGTTGGTCTGCGACCGCTTTCTAAAAACCGGAACATCTCCGGCATTATCATTCTTAGTTCTAAAATCTACATTCTTAATTGCGAGCCACACTCGCTCATTTTCCCTTTTTACCAAATGACGATTAAAAAATTTTAGCGCACTAGGGCCGCCTGTTCCTTTGCGTTATTCGCAATCACGGCTTCGACGCACTCCATGAAGTTCAGCACACAGGGCACCTTCAGCTTGTAATAGACCTGCTTGCCACGCTTATCGTCCTCCACAATGCCGGCCTTTTTGAGCACCGACAGATGCTTGGAAATCGTCGAAAAATCGGCGCCGACCTGATCCACAAATTCGCAGACGCACATTTCACCGGACGCCAGCTGTTCTGCCATCCACAGCCGCGTCGGATGCGCCAGTGCCTTGATCACCTCGGCCTTTGCTGCATATAGATTTTTTTCCGTCTTGGTCATATCCGCTCTTGATTTGTTATTTGGCAATATAACCAATTGTTGCAGATTGTCAATCCCCCGCTTCTTGTTTTTTACCGCGAATTACACGGATGAGCGCGAATTCTCGAAATTGGCCTGCACTTACTTCCCGTGCCATCTGCGCCCAGCGACGTGATCAGCGGTTAAGGCTGGTTGCGGCAGTGCGCTTCGTGGTTAATCCAGAATACAGCCCCGCACGTCCTCCAGGGAATCGAAGACGGGAACGTTGCAGGCTTCAAGGCGCGGACGGCTGTTGTGGCCATGGGCAACGAGCACGCAGTTGACGCCCATCGCCTCGGCCACCTCAAAGTCGTGAACAGTATCGCCCACAAACAACACGTCGGCTTTGTCCAGATTCAGCCCGGCCATATATTTCAGCCCATTGTCGACCTTGCCGTTGGCATAAATATCGTTCAGCCCGACGATATCGTTAAAGAACGGCGTCAGCTCAAAATAGTCCGTAGCTTCAAGCAGCGCCTTTTGCTCATACGCCGAAAGCACGGCCTGCGGGATTTCCAAATCCTGAAACTCGGCAATCAGCTCCCGCGCCCCGGACTGCAAGGCGCACTCATAGCGCCGCTCGGTATATTCGGCGATAAATTCTTCGGCCAGCCGGTTGTAGGGATCCTGCTCATAATCAAAGCCCAGCTGGCAGTAATATTCCGTCACCGGGAAGCAGAGTTTGTCGCGATAAATGCCGGAATCAATCGCCGCAAGCGACCGCCGTTCCAGCATATGATTGTTGATCTCGACACAAAGCCAGGTGTCGTCCCACAGCGTGCCGTTCCAGTCCCAGATGATGTGCCTGAATTTCATGGATACTTATTTAGCCGCGAACGAGCGTAAAGGACACAAAGAACCGCTCTCTTTTTCTTTTGATTTCTGCGATCTTTCGCGGCCAACCAATTATGCGGTGATTTCGATGCGGTTGTGGTCGGGGTCGAGGATGCAGCTTTCGTAATAACCATCGCCCGTGCGGCGGGGGCCGTCGGTTTTTTCGTAGCCATCATCCACCAGCCGCTGCGTCAGTTCGTCGACCGCCAGTTCCGATTCGAGCTGAAATGCAAGATGGATATAACCGGTAAACTGTTCATGGGGATCGTTTCCAGAGATTGGAACCGAATCCTGCTGCATGATTTCCAACCGGGCACCATCGCCGAAACTCAGGAAGTAGGAACTGAAGCCCTTCAACGTGTTTGTATATTTGTCATTCGACTCGCCGCCGAAATAGGTTTCATAAAACAGCTTAAGCCGTTCCAGATCCTTCGTATAAAGCGCAACATGTTCAATCTTC
This sequence comes from uncultured Verrucomicrobiota bacterium, assembly GCA_964483355.1. GTDB lineage: Bacteria > Verrucomicrobiota > Kiritimatiellia > Kiritimatiellales > Pontiellaceae > Pontiella. The sequence goes on from CAZABK010000053.1 coordinate 8,460, forward strand.
ATCTCTTCCTTTGGTTAACGATGTGCGGTGGCGATTTTCAGGGCGAGTCCCACAAAAACCAAACCCGCCACTTTATGTAGCATCGATTGTGTGCGCGGTGATTGGGTCAGCTTCTCTCCCAGCCAGCCCACGGCAAGCGCGATCGTGCAAAAAATGAGCATCCCGGCCAGAATGAATACGCCGCCGAGTTCCAGAAACTGCAAAACCATCGGGCCACGATCCGAATCGGCAAACTGCGGCAGGAAGGCGAGAAAGAAGATGGAAACCTTGGGGTTGGTGACATTCATGATGATGCCACGCACATAGAGCTGCCGAAGCTTTGCCCGCCCATCGTTGCCGCCTCCAATTGCCTGCCCCTTTGCGCGGAATGCTTTCCACGCCAGATAGAGCAGATAGGCGGAACCAATATATTTCAGCATCGCAAAGGCGGCTTCCGAGGTTTGGAAAATTGCGGCAATGCCAAAGGCGACGGCACAGGTGTGGACCAGCACGCCGGTAAGTAACCCCAGCGTGGTCGCAATGCCCGCACCTTTCCCGTGCGCGGCCGACTGCGTCAGCACAAAAATATTATCCGGCCCCGGCGCCAGGGCCAAAAGCACCGACGCGGTAAAGAAAGTCAGAATAGTTTGCAGGTCTAACATTCAGGCAATATGACCGTTCAAACTCGGGAAACGAAGTCCAATCCTTTTCGGTCAACTTATTGTACCCGCACATCATGCCCCAGCTGTTCGCGAATAAGCGCGGTCAGGGCCTGTGCATCGCCCGCCCGAACCGACAAGTTAGCCGTCACGGCCTCTCCATACGAAAACTCCACATCGGCCAGCCCCTGCTGATCCAACAGGTGGCGCAGATGCGGCTCCTGGGCGTAGGAGATGGTCACCTGCAGTGCTGTCATGGGGGAATACGGCACCGTCTGAATCGAATCGACGCCGGCCTTGGCCGCTTCGGTATAGGCCTTCACCATGCCGCCGGTGCCGAGCTTGATTCCGCCAAAATAGCGGGTGACCACCATACCGACCTGACCGATCCCGCTATACTGCAGCACCGTAAAAATCGGCTTCCCCGCACAGCCGGTCGGTTCGCCGTCATCAGAAAATCCGTAGCCGTTCGAATCCGACGGCGCCCCGGAAATCAGCGCCCAACAGTTGTGGTTGGCCTTCGGGTGCTCCTCCCGCTTCTGCTTGAGAAAACGCTTCAGCTCGTCCATCGACGTGATGGGCCGAACGGCAATCAGAAACCGGCTGCGTTTAACTTCAACTTCAGCAAAAGACTCTTCAGATGGGATCAGGTATTCGCTCATAGGACGACGCAAAAAACCCGCGCCGCAGATGCGGGACGGGTTCAGGTAAAGCAGCTGAAGGTTTAGTAGCGCTCGCGGAAACCGCGCTCACGGCCGCCGCCATATCCGCCGCCATCACGACGCGGCGGACGCTCCTCGCGCGGCCGGGCAATATTAACCCGCAGGGGACGGCCCTGAAACTCCTGCTCGTTAAACATTTCAATCGCACTGTTGGCTTCGGCGCTCGTCTCCATCTCAACAAACGCAAACCCGCGCGACCGGCTGGTAAACTTGTCGAGCATCAGCTGACATGAAACAACATTGCCCGCCTGCATAAACAGATCCTGAACGTCATTTTCGGTGGAGTTGTAGGACAGGTTGCCTACATACAGTTTCTTATCCATTTTCCAGTCCCTTTCCCGCCCAGCGCTCCCGTGCCGGCTCCGACCCATTCGGCTTTCCGGCCGCTTCAACCGGGAGCATTCTGTTTGGTTATCAAGAGTTTATAACCCCGCCCCGGAAAGGCAACCCCAAACACGGGCCTCCCTTAAAAACAACCGTTGAACTTCCCCCGCATCAAACCTATATTTTCCCGACGAAAGGAAACCGACTCATGAGCGGAATAAAAAGCGCATACGAACTGGCCATGGATCGCCTCGGCGGCGAAAGCAGCAAACTGTCCGACGAGCAGAAAGCGGCCCTCGCCGAAATCGACTCCCTGCTGCAGGCGAAAATTGCCGAGACCGAAATCATGTTTGACCAGCAGCTGGCCAACGAAACCGATCCGGCCAAGGCTGCGCTGATCCAGCAGATCCGCCAGCAGCAGATCGCCAAGATCAAGGAAGAGGCGGAAGCGGAAAAGGAAGGCATCAGACAACGGGCATGAGCGACTCCACTTCCTACGACTTTTTAATCATCGGCTCCGGCCTCGCCGGCCTGACCTGCGCGATGGAACTGAGCCGGCACGGCCGCGTCCTGGTCTCCAGCAAGCTCGAAGCCTCCGAATGCAACAGCTTCTACGCCCAGGGCGGCATTGCCTGCGTCATCGACCCCGACGACACCATCGAAGCCCATGTCGAAGACACGCTCGGCACCGGCTACGGGCTCGGCGACCCGGCCGTGGTTGAACAGATCGTCCGCGGCGGCGGCGCGCGCATCGCCGAACTCGAAGAGCTCGGCATCCGGTTCGACCAGCGCACCCGCAAAGGCAAGAAAAACGAATATGATCTCGGCCAAGAGGGCGGCCACTCCCACCGCCGCGTCCTGCACGCCGGCGACATTACCGGCCAGTCGATGATGCAGGGGCTCATTGCCCGTGCGCGCGAAAACGCCAACATCACCATTCGCGAAAACCTGATGGCCATCGATCTCGTCACCACCGGCTGGATCAAACATCCCGCCCCCAACCGCTGCATCGGCGCCTATTTCCTCGATAAAAAGAGCAACGAAATTTTTCCGGTCCACGCCGCCTGCACCGTGCTCGCCACCGGCGGGCTCGGCAAGGTCTATCCCTACACCTCCAACCCCGACGTCGCCACCGGCGACGGCGTCGCCATGGCGTGGCGCGCCGGACTGCCCATCCGCAACATGGAATTTGTGCAGTTCCACCCCACCTGCCTCTACCACCCGCAGGCCAAATCGTTCCTCATCTCCGAGGCCGTTCGCGGCGAAGGCGCCGAACTCAAGGATATCCGCGGCAAGGCCTTCATGCAGGAGTTCGACGAACGCGGCTCGCTCGCCACGCGCGACATCACCGCCCGCGCCATCGACTTTGTCATGAAAAAGCACGGCGACCCGTATGTCTACCTCGACATCACCCACCGCTCCGAAGCCTTCCTGCGCGAACGCTTCCCCAACCTCTACGCCGCCTGCCTGCGCTACGGCGTCAACATGGCCACCGACCCGATTCCCGTCGTTCCGGCCTGCCACTATTCCTGCGGCGGCATCGTCGCCGAAGTCAACGGCACCACCGCCCTGCCCGCCCTCTACGCCTGCGGCGAGGTCGCCAGCACCGGCCTGCACGGCGCCAACCGCCTCGCCAGCAACTCGCTGCTCGAAGCGCTCGTCTGCGGCCACGAAACCGCGCTCGAAATTGCCCGCGTCTGGAAACAGTTTGACGACAAGGTTCCGATCCCCGGCTGGAAATGCGGCGAAGCGGTTTCGTCCGACGAAGCCGTCGTGGTCGAACACAACTGGAACGAAGTGCGCACCGCCATGTGGGACTATGTCGGCATCGTCCGCACCGAGCGCCGGCTCGCCCGCGCGCGGCGGCGCATCCGCAACCTGCGCGAAGAGATCAAACAATATTACGGCGACTATCTCGTCACCTCCGACCTGCTGGAACTGCGCAATATTGCCGACGTCGCCGAACTGATTATCCGCTCCGCCGAACAGCGCAAGGAGAGCCGCGGCCTGCACTATATGGCCGACCATCCGGAACAGGCCGAAACGCCGGTCGACACCATCATTCACGACAAGCCCGGCGGGCCGCTCACGTAGGAGGGGACTCCCGTCCCGTCCAAGCTGCATCGAAAAGTCGAGGCTGGAGCCTCAACCTACGTCCGCACGGCTTCGTTGAGTTCGCCGCAACGCGGGCAGCGGTCCATCGGGCGGCTGCGGGCAATGGCATAGACATGGCCGCAGTGGGTGCATTCATAGATGCTTTCGCGATCGCGCACCGGGCGGTGCAGCGTCCGGAAATTATAGTAGAGCGCCAAGGCGGCCGTGATGGCCAGCGGCACGCTGACAAAGATCACGATGATGGCGCCGAGCGGAACCGCAATCATTTATCCGCCCCCTTGCCGACCGATTCCGGCGAATAGATTTCGACCGAGCCCTCAACCGCATCGCCCGCCTTGAAGCGCAGGCCATAGAGCAGCTTCAGCACCTGTTGGTTGAGCGCGGCCGATTCAAGCGGCTGGTCGAGAAAAACATGGCTCACCCCGCCCTGCTCCGAGATGCCCAGCGATGCGCGTACCGACCACGGAGCGGCCACCTCGTGGTTCAGCTCCGGCGGCAGCACAATGCCGCCCGTCAGGCGCGCCTTGAGTTTCGGCACCAGATAAACGCGACGCGCCGCCGACCGCTTTCCGGCGGGGCCGGAAGCATCGGGCGGCAAACCGAGCCGCGAATCCTTCGCCGAGAGCATCAGCTCTCCGGAAAGCAAAGCGTCCCCGCCGGACGGAGCCGCAGGATCCACTTCCACAAAACTGTCGAACGCCGGCAGCGGCAGCCGGAAGCGCGGCGACTCGATCTCTTGCGAGAGATACTGGCGGCTGAAGCTCATGCGCGACGGCAGCGAAAAGACGGCTGGCGACCAGACCGTCCGCACCTCGTCCGAAGTGCGGGCCAGATAGCGCGTCGCCGGCGCCGCTGCTACTGCCGGTGCCTCACGCCCATTCGATGGCCGCAGGGCAACAAAGAGCAGGAGGTGCAGGGCGCAGGCAATCCCGGCGGCCACTGCAATCGGCCTGTCCGGAGCAAAGGTCACGGAGCGGCCTCCGTGGCGGAAATCTGCGTGGCAATCGACACTTCGTCGACGCCCGCGCCCAGCGCCGCGTTCCACGCGGCAATCACGGTTCCGTGCGGCACGCGCTCGTCGGCTTCGATGATCAGCGGCATACCGGGATTTTCCGCCGCCACAGTTTTGAGTTCGGCGCAAAGGCGTTCGAGATCCAACCGCTCGTCGTTGAAATAAAACCAGCCGCCGCGGGTGATTGAGAGCACCATCGCACCAAAGCGCGCACCGCCGCTGAGCGGCGATTCGGGCAGGCGGATATTGATGCCCGGCTGCAGCACAAACGGCGATACGGCCAGGAAAAAGGCCAGCACCATCAGCGCAGCGTCGCAGAAGGCGATGCTGATGCTAAAGACGCCGGCGGGCTTGCGCGTGGGCTTGAAGCGCCGGAGCTGCTGGCTCTGCTTATGGGGATCAGAGGGTTTCATCGTCTGTGTTCCCGGTGGAGCTGCGATCGTAGACGAGGAAGCGGTACAGCTCCTCGGCGGCATATTCCATATTCAGCGTAATCGCCTCGACGCGGCTGAGCAGAAAGTTGTAGCCCGCAAACGAGGGAATCGAAACACACAGCCCCACCGCGGTCGTGACGAGGGCCTGCCAGATGCCGGCGGAAAGATCGCCGATTTCGGCCAGCGGCGCATTTTGTTCCATCGCCATGAACACGCGGATGAGGCCAATGATGGTCCCCATCAGGCCGAGCAGCGGCGTAATCTGCGCAATCGTCAGCAGACCGCCGAGATTTTTTTCGAGCCGCGGAATTTCCGAAAGACCGGCCTTGGTGATGGTCTGCTTGAGCTCTTCGGAGCGCTCGTCGCCGTGGAGCAGGCCGGTGCGGACAATGTGCGCCACCGGGCCGGGCGTCTGGTCGCAGATGGAAACCGCTTCGGCGGTGTTGCCGCGGTTGACAATGGTGTAGATACCATTCAGAAAATCTTCCCGTTTGATCTGCGCGCGATGCAAATGAAATACGCGCTCGAGAAAAAGGATCGCCGCGGTCACGCTGCACGCCAGAATCGGCCACATGATCCATCCGCCTTTAACCATCAGTTCCCACATTAGTTTCTCTCCTCCGCCTGCTGAAACAGCAGCCAGTTCTCTTTTCTGATTTTTTCGATGCGCTTAATAGCCTCGTCCCCGGCGGGCACACTGGCCGCAACGACGCGCTCATAAATCTGCACCGCCTCGACCCAGGCCTGTTCCTTTTCCTTCAGCGTTGCCGCGTCGAAAGCCGAACGGGTAAACCACATCACACTGTAGGGCGAGCGCTCCACGTCTTCATTGATGAAGGTATAGACGACATTCATATAGCGGCCGAACGCCTTGTCCGGCACATTGGTTTTTTCGAGGCAGCGGCCCACCCAGTATTCGGCCTCGAGCTTGAGCGAAACCGGCGCCGACGGACGGTCGAGAATCACCTGATAGGAATTGATCGCCTCGGCATAGCGCGCGGGCTCATCCACTGCGAGGGTAAACTGGCAGCCGCCCTTGCGGCCCCAGGCCGCATTGACCAGATCGTGCCCGGGATAATTTTTAATGATCTCCTCGAAGGCCAGAATGGCGCGCGTAAACTCGCCCAGCTCGGTCAGCACATCGCCCTGCGCGAAGCGGGTCTGCGGCAGGATTTCGCTGTCGGGATAGCTCTTGGCCACCTCGGAATAGCGGTCGAACGCTTTCACATAATTTGACTGCGCGGCCGCGCAGCGCCCGGCCCAGTAGAGCGCGCGCGGCGCCAGGCCATCCTCTTTAAAGTCGGTACACACCCGCAGGAAAAGCGGTTCCGCCGCGGCATAGTTGCCCTGGTTGAAATATTGCTCCGCCAGCCAGAACACCGCCTCCGGCGCCAACTCGGACTCCGGATATTTTTCGATGAATTCCTTGCAGACCTCAACCGCATCCTGAACCGCGCCCTGCCGGGCCAGACAAAAGCCGCGCATTAAAAACGCCTGCGGCACATATTCGCTCTCCGGATGCCCGGCAATCACAGACTCAAACGCCTGCTGCGCCGCAGCATAGCGCCCCAGGTTTTCGTAAAGCACAATACCGCGCTTATGCAGACTGAAAGCGGCCGTGCTGTTGGTGTAGGTCTGGCCGATCTGCGCCAGTTTCTCCAGCGCCGGCTCAAACTGCTGACTGGCGAGCATCACGTCCGCCGCGCGCAAAGCGGCCTTTTCGGCAAACGGCGTTTGGGCATATTCCTGCTCCAGCCGCTGGAAGGTGGCGAGCGCGTCGGCCCGGCGGCTGGTGCGCGCCTGGGCCAGGCCCAGCTGATAGAGCGCGTTCGGCACATTTTCGTGCTGCGGGAAATCAACGATGAATGAACGGTAGCGCTTTTCGGCATCCTCAAACTTTCCGACCAGATAGAAGGCATCGGCCGCTTTGACCAGCGCATCGGCGCGGCGCTCATCCTGCAGCCCCTTCGCCGCCTTATCCAGCGCGGCCGCCGCCTCGGCATAGCGTTCGAGCTCCAGCAGCACAATGCCCTTGCCGAAATAGGCCTGGGCCATCCCCGCCGGATCATCGGCCACGTCGAGATAGACCTGATAGGCCTCATCGGCCGCCTCAAACTGTTGCGCCTGCAAAAGCGCGCCGGCTTTTTCGAGCTGAAGCTCGGCGGCCACGGTCACGTTCGGTGCCTCGGCGCGGCACTCTTCGAGCAGCTTGAGCGCGCCGGCAACTTGATCCTCGCGCAACAGCAGGCGGGCCAGCGACAGCTTGAGCGGCACGCGCTGGTGGGCGTCGGGCGAAAGCGCAATCGCCTTGCGCAGCGACTCAACCGCCTCCGGCTTGCGCGCGGCCTTTTCCTCCAGCGCGGCGAGGTCGACATACGCATCAATGCGGTAGGCCAGGCGCGCCTGCTGATTGGTGGCAATCCCCGCGAGCAGTTCGCGGGCGACCCCAAAGCTTTCCGCCGCGCCGCGGGTATAGAGCAAATTTGCGAGCTTGAGCTGGGCGCGCTGCGCGGTGGCCGGAGCTTTTTCCGTCGTCAGCACTTCATAGACCGCAATCGCTTCGGGAATGCGCTTCTGCAGAATGCAGGCTTCGGCGAGGTCAAACTGGTTGGCGATGCGCTCCGCATGCTCCGGAAACTCTTCGGCAAACTGGCGGTAGGCCGCCTCGGCCTCCTTCAGCTTTCCGGTCACGAGCAACATGCGGGCCTGAAGACGGAGCGTAAACGGGGCATAGCGGCTTTGGTCCAGGCCCTTTGCGCCTTCGAGCACCAGCAGCGCCTTGTCGAACTGCTTCAGCTCAAAATGGGCGCGGGCGCGCCAATAGACATAGCCCGGCTCGCCGTCATAGTCCCGGAGCAGCTCCAGCATTTCGGAAAAACGCTTCTGCCCCCAGAGCGCCTGAACCAGCAGCAGCGCCGCCTCGTGCTTTTCCGCCGCACTCGACTCGGCCGCGCGCAGAATGCCGCGCGCCTGCTGCTCGGCCAGCGAAAAAAAGCCGTCCTCCAGCGAGGCACGAATATTCAGAAAACGCGTAGTCGCCGCGCCCGGAACCGGCTGGTTCTGTCCCGCCGCCTTCAGCGAGGGCAGCAGCGACGCCGCGATTAAGATGGTCAGGAAGTTTTTCCGCATGGTTTTTCCATATAGTTGGCAGGCATTATTTCGATTGCCTCGGAAATATAAAGACTATTTTCCGCGCCATTGAACCCGTCGCATTGCAGTACGACAGGTTTAATCCACAGATCACACAGATTATCGCAGATTGGCCGACCAAAGGAGGGCTGGAGCTGAAAAACGCATTCCATAGATGCGGCGACTAAATATCGTGAATCGTGAGTTGCTTGTTTAACCGTAAAAGAACGTATGGAACGCGAAAATGACAGGTGTTGGGGCCTTTGGAATCTTTGCGCTCGTTGGCTGACGCCTCGCTCTGCGTCGCGGTTAATCCCAACCTTTATGTGCGGGAGCAATCTTATTTAATCTGTGCAATCTGTCGATGAGAGCCAGGTTGGCCGCAGAAAACAATTCCCGAAGAAATGAACACCCGCTAGGATTGAGCGTCTGAACTTATTCATTATGAACCTCGAACTCAACAGACGAACTTTTCTCGCCGCGCTCGGCATCACCGCCGTAGCCGCAACCGCCGCGCGCCGGCCCGCGACATCCGGCCGCGCCCAACTCGCTGGCATCACACCGTTGCACATCCCCGCCGCCCAGAACCTGCAGCCACCGGCCCGTCCCAAAACCGCCGCCATCATTTATTTGAACGTCGAACTTTGATACATGAAAGCCGTTGAACAAGAGCTATCTTCGCATGAACCCATTCTCACCACCCGCTGCGCTGGAAAACACGAAGAACACAGAGATATCCTGTTAATCCCGTCAAAACTTCCGTGTATTCCGCGTATTCTGTGGTTTAAAAATAACCGCCAAAAGCAATCTCTAGCTCGGAGTTAAAAGTTAAATGTTCAACGTTCGAAGTTCATCCCCTCTCTTCCGGCCGCCAGCAGAAGCCTACAGCCTGATCATCCGCATCATGGAAGGATGTCCGTGGAACCGCTGCACCTTTTGCGGAATGTATAAAGAGGTCACTGCGCGCCTGCGCTCACTCGAAGAGATCGAGCATGCCATCGATGCGGCGCGCAAAGAATATCCCTCCGCCCGCCGCATCTTTCTGGCCGACGGCGACGTCATGGCCTATCCGTTCGACACGCTCCACGCCACGCTCGGCATGCTCAACGACCGCTTTCCGCGCCTCGCACGGGTAAACATCTACGCCAACGGCCGCTCCATCCTGCAGAAAAGCGACGAAGAGCTGCAGGCGCTCCGGCGCCTTAAACTCAACACACTTTATATGGGCCTCGAAAGCGGCGACGAAGCAACGCTCCAAACCGTCAAAAAGCGCGAAACCGCCGAAGAAATGATCGAAGCCGGCCGCCGCGCCCAGGTCGCCGGACTCAAAATGTCGGTCATGATCCTCACCGGACTCGGCGGACAGCAAAATTCGGCGGCACATGCCGCGGCCACCGCCGACGCGCTCAACCAAATGCAGCCGCGGCTGCTTTCCGCCCTGCGCGTCATTCCCGTTCCCGGAACCGAACTCTACGACGCCGAACGCGCCGGAACCTTTGAGCAGCTCACCGAATTTGAAGCGATGGAAGAGCTTCGGGGCACAATCGAAAAACTCGACCTCGAAAGCACCGTCTTCCGCGCCAACCATTCGTCCAACATTCTGCCGATGGAAGGCCGCTTCCCAAAAGACAAGGAGCGCCTGCTCGCCGAGCTCGAAGCCCTCCTCGCCGCCGGAACGCTGGATCAGGATTCCCCCGGCCCGCCGCCCCTTTCGCTTTAGCTCAACGGCTGTTTTTCTCTCTCGCCTGAAAGCAGAGCGATAAATAATTTCCGAAGGAAATAGTGCGGAGCACGGTTCTTGACGCAGAGACCGCAGAGCAATTGGCTCTAGGCCCTAAATACTATCCACCACCCGCTGCTGTGAATCACTCGCTTTGCTCATCATTTCCTCTGGAAATTATCTGCGCTTCGCTTCGGGAGGACACAGAGGCAAAGATCCAGAATATCCTGCTAATCCTGTCTAAAAAAATCTCCGCGTTCTCTGCGTCTCCGCGCGAGATAATTTCCACCAGGCACTTAAAACCTAAAACTTAACCACTTAACACTATAGCGCATCCAACGGACTCTTCGGCTTGTTGCTCATTTCCTTCACCACATGCGTATAGACCATGGTGGTTTCAAGGCTCTTGTGGCCCAGCAGCTCCTGCACTTCACGAATATTTGTGCCGCTCATCAGCAGATGCGTTGCAAAGCTGTGGCGCAAGGTGTGGATCGTCACGTGCTTATCAATTTCGGCCGCCTTTACCGCCTTCGAAAGCGCCGTCTGCATCACCTTATCACTCGCATGATGCCGCCGCGTTTTTCCGCTGCGCGGATCCACCGAAAGATTTTGGGCCGGAAAAACATACTGCCACTTAAACTCGCGCGGCGCATTCGGATATTTTTTATCCAGCGCCCCCGGCAGATACACCGCGCCGAAACCCTTTCCCAAATCCCGCTCATGCAGCGTTTTCACCTTTTGCAGATGCCCCTTTAGCTCATCCGTCAGGCTCGCCGGCAGCAGCGTCGTCCGATCCTTATCGCCCTTGCCGCTGCGGACAAAAAGGAGGTTGTTTTCGAAATCCAGATCCTTCACGCGCAGGCGGATCGTTTCCGAAACGCGCAGGCCGCCGCCGTAGGTGAGCCGGAGCATCAGGCTTTTCACCCCCTCGGTCTCATCCAGCAAACGCTTCACCTCATCCACTGAAAGCACTGTTGGCAGCTTCCGCCCGCGCCGGGCCCGCACTGCGTCCAGTTTTTTGAGATCCTCCTTCAGCGTTTCCCGAAAAAGAAAAATCAAAGCATTGAGCGCCTGATTCTGTGTTGACGCAGCCACCGATTTTTTCAGCGCGAGATGCGACAGAAAGCTACGAACACCGCCCGTATCTCTCCAGTTCAGCCCCTGTTTCGCCGCATAATCCAGATATTGCTCCACCCATTCCAGATAGGTCTGCTCCGTCCGATACGCATAATGGCGCAACCGCAGTAGCTTACGCATCTCCTCCAGCGCCTCCCGCCCCCGTACCGTCAGGTGCGTCGACAAGCAATCTTCGTCTGCTTCAGGCGACGAGGCAGGCGAGACGCCTGCGATACGATCTTTCCTGCCCCCCGCCCCCTCGCCATTCGCCTCCGGCAGATAGACATCCAGATAAAGCGCCACCGCCTGCCGCGCCTGATCCACCTGCCACTCCTGAACCGACTCGTCGCGCGACAACTGATCCAGAAAACAGGTTACCTTGTCCCGATCCGCAAGCTCACTCGCGTTAAATTCCGCCTGCAGAAATCTCAGAACCCACCGGAGATAGTACGAGCGATACTTTTCCGGCACCAGCTTGCGCTCCTCGACCAACCTTTCAAATGGTTGAAGATCAATATATTGCATAATCCAACACCTCCATACCTGAATATAAGAGTCTCTTATATCCGCGGAAATTCCGGGGCTTCAGGAGCGATTCAGCCCCCAAAGCGACCCTTTTTCAGGTTTAAGCACCAGATTTCAGGAGCCTCCGATATCCACGGAAACAGCAGCTCTTTAGGAGCTTTATATATTTTCTAAGGAAACACACAACAACATATTCTTGGTAATTTATGTCCCGAGCAAAATCAACGGGAAATTATTGCAACACACGAGTTAAGCCGTTATATGTATGAGACTTCCGTCGACAACCGACAGCGACAGAAAAGAAAGGACAGGCTGTTGGCGACGGCTAAAAATAGCAGTAAATAAATGATTACACCGATACCCACCCCGTTAGAAAAACAGCACATCACCCGTAAATTAAGACGGTCGTACACTCAATAGTTGGCCAAGCATATGAAAAAAATACTGACATCCATCATTCTTGGCATTCTCACA
>CAZABK010000054.1:0-20477 GCA_964483355.1 uncultured Verrucomicrobiota bacterium
TTTCGCCCGGCCACAGAGTTTCAATCGACACATCCCACGAGCTCGTGCTGAAATGTGTCACGAAATATCGCCTGCCGGAGCCGACGCGCTGGGAGAATAAGCTGGCATCAGGCGTGTAGCAGAACCTTGTCGACTTTGGCGACCTCAAAGATGCGGCGCGGTTTGGCAGCCAGATTCACAACCGCCATCCTGATGCCTTCGCGTTGCGTCACTTTTTTTAGGGTGACAAGAAAACCGAGGCCAGAGCTGTCGATAAAATCGAGCCGGGCGGCATCAACAATCACCGTGAAGGTGTCGTGGTTGTGGAGATCGGGCAGACTGAATTCGGCCTGCCGCTCAAAATCGGGGAGCGTGGCGGCGGTCAGTTCCGCCGGCAGCGTTAATGTGAGCGCATTTTCAGAATAGGCCACATCGCCATCCCGACGCTCGGTCAAACTCCAGACAATGCGCCCGACATCGTCGAGCCGCTCCACCACATCAAAATAGTCGCTCAGCCGGCAGGTTTTGAACAACCGCTGAACCTTGGGGCGAAGCGCGTAGAGAATTAACCGTTTTCCGGCGACGCGGCGCAGTTTGTTGATCTCGAGCAATGCGCCCAACTCAAGACTGTCGAGCCACGGTGTTTCACAAAGGTCGAGCAATACGTTCCGGTCGGCCTCGTCGCGCCCGAGGCGGTCGATCAGTTCGCGGGCGGCGGATCCGTTTTTCAGCCGCCGGAACGGTTCCGCCAAAACGCCAAGGTGGGAAAGATAGACCAAATCATTTTCCAGCAGGCCCGGCGCGGCGGACGGCCTGTCGGACATGCGGCCGATTCTGCGCAAGCGGCTGGTGGCGGCGAGCAGGAAGAAAAAGTTGGCGAGATAGCGGCCAAGCAGCCGTCCGGGATCGGAACACATGCGCCAGAACCATTCGAGGTTGATGCGCTGCATCCAGACCGGCGCGCGGCGCTGGGCGCCGGCGAGATAATCGAACGACGCGCCCACACCCATCGCCACCGGAACCTTCCAGTCGCGCACATGCATGCCGATAAACTTTTCCTGCTTGGGCGCGCCGAAGGCCACAAACAAAATGTCGGGCCGGGCATCCTTGAGGCGGCAAAGAATTTCGCGGTGATCCATTTCGAGCAGCAGATCATAGGTCGGGGAATAGCTGCCGGCCACCTGGAGGCCGGGGAACCGCTTCTGCAAAGCCGCTATGGCCTGCGGCATTACGCCATCCGCACTGCCCAGGCCATAAACGCGGAAGCCTTCGGCGGCGGCGCGTTCCGCCAGCAGCGGCACGAGATCGCTTCCGGTGACGCGCTCCTTGAGCGGCGGGCCGAAGCGCGGGGAATATTTGACGATCGGAAACCCGTCGGCCAGTACCAGATCGGCATCGATCAAAATCCGCTGCAGTTCCGGGTCGCGCCAGGTCTGCATCACAAAATCGAGATTGGCGGTGGCGACGCAGGCCGGCCGGCCCGAGCGGATGCGCGCGGCAATCCAGTCGACCGCCTCGTCGAACGTCACGTTATGGAACGGCACGCCGTAAATCACCAGCGGAACCGGTACTGCTCCATCGTTTTCCATACGCAAATGCTAGCCGCGCCAAGGCCGGGTTTCAAGGATGGAGCCGCCTTCCCTTTTACCCCGCGAAGCGAGGCTGGAGCCTGCCGACAGCTCCGAAGGGCAAGCCGAAGGCGTAGCAATAGCGGCTTGTGAAGAGCGCCCAAATCAGGTAGCTTTGATCCTCTTTTTGTAAACACAGGAACTGTCATGAATTGGATTTTAAAGAAGATTATCGGCTCGAAGAATGAGCGTGACCTGAAAAAGATGCGTCCGCTGGTCGAAAAGATCAACGCGTTCGACGAGGAATACAAGGCGCTGAGCGACAACCAGCTGCAGGCCAAAACCGTTGAATTCAAGGAGCGCCTGGCCAACGGCGAAACGCTTGAAGACATTGAGCTCGAAGCGTTTGCCGTGGTCAAAAACGCCGCGCGGCGTCTCTGCGGCACTACCGTCGAAGTGTGCGGACATCCGATCGGCTGGGAAATGGTGCACTTTGATGTGCAGCTCATCGGCGGCATGGCCATCCACAAAGGGATGATTGCCGAAATGGCGACCGGCGAAGGTAAAACGCTCGTCGCGACCCTGCCGGTCTACCTCAACGCCCTCTCCGGCAAAGGCGCGCACGTCATCACCACCTCCGACTATCACTCGCAGCGCGACTCCGAATGGATGGGCCACCTCTACAAATGGCTCGGCCTCACCGTCGGCTGCCTGAAAAACATGATGCCGCCGCCGCAGCGCCGCGAAATGTATCTGTGCGACATCACCTACGGCACCAACTCCGAATTCGGCTTCGACTATCTGCGCGACAACATGGCCTTCAGCCCCGAAGAGATGGTGCAGCAGAAGGGCCACAACTTTGCCATCGTCGACGAAATCGACTCGATCCTGATCGACGAAGCGCGGACGCCGCTCATTATTTCCGGCCCGGCGCCCTACTCCTCCACGCAATATTCCGAGCTGCAGCCGGCCGCCGCGCGCCTCGTGCGCCGCCAGCGCGATCTCTGCACCCAACTCCTCAAGGAGGCCAAGGAGCTGCTCGAGCAGGGCAACGAAGAGGACGCCGCGCTCAAGATGTATCAGGTATTCGAGGGCATGCCCAAGAACAAGCAGCTCATGCACATGGTCGAGGACGTCAAATACCGCAAGCTGCTCGAAAAAATCCAACTGGAAATGCTCAAGAAGGACAACCAGAACGCCGCCCGCGAACTGCGCCAGGAGCTCTTCTTCACCATCGACGAAAAGGGCCACGACACCAGCCTCACCGAAAAAGGCTGTGCCGAGCTCAACCCGAACGACCCGGAAATGTATGTCCTGCCCGACATGGTTACCGCGATGTCCGAGCTCGACGGCGAAAACAGCCTCTCGCCCGAAAAGATTATGGAAAAGCGCCGCGCCATCCAGGAAGACTATGCGCTGCGCAACGAGCGCGTTCATGCGGTCGACCAGCTGATTCGCGCCTACTGCAACTATGAAAAGGATGTCGACTACGTCGTCCAGGACAACCAGGTGGTCATCGTCGACGAGCATACCGGCCGCCTGATGGCCGGCCGCCGCTGGTCCGACGGCCTGCACCAGGCCGTCGAAGCCAAGGAAGGCTGCAAGATTGAGCGCGAAACGCAGACGCTCGCCACCATCACCATCCAGAACTATTTCCGCATGTACGACAAGCTCTCGGGTATGACCGGCACTGCCGAAACCGAAGCCGACGAGTTCCACCAGATTTACGGCCTCGACGTGATGGTGATTCCGACCAACCGCCCCGTTCGCCGTGTCGACCTCAACGACCAAGTCTATAAGACCCAGCGCGAAAAGTTCAAAGCCGTCATCGACGAAATCAAAGCCGCGCACGCCCGTAAGCAGCCGGTGCTCGTCGGCACCGTCGCCGTCGAAACCTCCGAAGTGCTCAGCCGCATGCTGCGCCGCGAAAACATTATCCACAACGTCCTCAACGCCAAGAACCATGCGCGCGAGGCCGAGATTGTGGCCAACGCCGGCCAGCCCGGCGCCGTTACCATCGCCACCAACATGGCCGGCCGCGGTACCGACATTAAGCTGGGCGACGGCGTCGTCTACCTCAACAGCGACGACCTGCTCTCCAAGGAATTTTCGCTCGAATCCAAAGTGGACGGCTCGCCGCTGCGCAAGCTGCTCGAAGAGCGCCCGTGCGGACTCTATGTGATCGCCTCCGAGCGTCACGAATCGCGCCGCATTGACCGCCAGCTGCGCGGCCGCTCCGCGCGTCAGGGCGACCCCGGCGTTACGCGTTTCTATGTCTCGCTCGAAGACAACCTGATGCGACTGTTCGGCTCCGACCGCATTTCGAGCATCATGGAAAAGCTCGGCATCGAGGAAGGCGAAGTGCTGGAGCATCCGTGGCTCAACAAGTCGATCGAAACCGCCCAGCGCCGCGTCGAACAGCAAAACTTTATGATGCGTAAGCGCACGCTCGAATATGACGACGTGATGAACGCCCAACGTACAGAAATTTATGGCTTCCGCTCCGAAGCGCTCACCGCCGACAATCCGCGCGAACAACTGCTCAACTCGGTCGAGCAGTCCATCGCCGGCCGCGCGCAGGATGCCGCCGCCGACCTGCACGAATTTATCGCCTGGGTCAACACCACCTTCCCGCTCGGAATCAACGACAAGGATCTTCCGGCCGAAAAGGATGCCAACACCCTGGCCGGCTTCGTGATGGAGCGCGTTCAGCAGGCGTACGAACTCAAAGCACGCCACGAGGACGACGAATCGCTCAAGCGCCTCGAGCGCCACCTGATCATTCAGGCCATCGACGAGCACTGGCAGGAATATCTGCGTAGCATGGACAGCCTGCGTGAGTCCATCGGCCTGCAGGCCTACGGCCAGCGCGACCCGCTCATCGAATACAAGAAAGAGGCTTACCACCTCTTCATGGACCTGATGGACCGCATCTACGAAGAGATCTCCACCTCCCTCTTCCGCTCCGCCACATCGGTCGATGCCATCGAGGGCTTCTTCCAGTCGCTCTCCAACATGCAGGTACAGCATGCCGACGCCTCCGCCCTCGCGCAGGCGCAGGCCGCCGCGGCCGCACAGCAGGCCCGCGCGCCGCAGGGCGCCATTCCACCGGGCATGGGCGCACCGCCTCCGGGCATGGATCTGCCCCAGCCCGCGGCACCGGTTCGCCGGGATGTGCCGAAGGTTGGGCGCAACGATCCCTGCCCCTGCGGCAGTGGCCGCAAATATAAAAAATGCTGCGGCGCCGAGTAGGGCCCGCAACTGATGCGTGAACATTACTGAAACCATCCGCGAGACGATTGAGCGCCGTGGACTGATTCCCGCGGGCGCCAACGTTGTTGTGGGGATTTCCGGCGGTGCCGATTCGGTTGCCCTAGTTCATGCACTGCATGAGCTGGGCATTCCCTTCACGGTTGCGCATCTGAACCACCGGCTGCGCGGCGCGGAATCGGACGCCGACGAACAGTTTGTGTGCAACCTCGGATTTCCGGTGGTGAGCAAATCGATCGACGTCAAAACGCTGGCGGCGAAATCCGGTCGCTCGATCGAGATGGCGGCGCGGCAGGCGCGGCACGATTTTTTTGCGGAGTTCGAAAATTCCGTCATCGCCCTCGCCCATCATGCCGACGATCAGGCCGAAACCTTTATCCTCAAACTTGCGCGCGGCGCGGGTTCCGAGGGACTTGGCGGCATGGACTATTCGCAACAGATCGGCGACCTTCAGCTCATCCGCCCGCTGCTCGATCTTCCGCGCGCCGCCATTCTGGAATGGCTGACCGAAAAGCAGCTTGCGTGGCGCGAGGATGCCAGCAATTCCGATGAAGCCTTCCTGCGCAACCGCGTGCGGCACACGATCCTGCCCATACTCGAAAAGGAGCTGAACCCCAACATTCGCGAAACAATCCGGCGAACGATGGATATTCTGCGCGCGGAAAATGCGTGGATGAACTCGGTCATTGCCGATTGCCGATTGTCGATTGCCGATTTGCCGATTGCGGCCCAAAGGCGTTCTTTGCGGAAGTGGCTCTTTGAAAACGGCGCGGATGAAGTCGGCTTTGATGCGGTGGAGCAGATTCTTGCACTGATGGAGGCCAGAAACGGCTCGACGGTTTTTGAGCTGAACGATCGCCAGCGCGTGGTGATTGAATATGGAAAACCGCGCTTTGAAGAAGGATCCCGGCCGGCAAGTCCGGCATGGAACCTGAGCGTTGAAGACGGAGTCGGCTGGCGGAAGGATAAAAGCCGCATCGGTGAACTTCCGGCTGCGGCGTCGTTTGATGCCGAAAAGGTCGGTGATTCACCGATTAAAGTGCGGGGCTGGAAACCGGGCGACCGGATGGCGCCGCTCGGCATGGAGGGGTCGCGGAAACTGCAGGATATCCTCACCGACCAAAAGGTTCCGCGGGCACAACGGAACCGGATTCCCGTGGCGGTTTGCCGCGGGGAAATTATCTGGCTGCCCGGCTACCGCATCGCGCGCGGCTGGGAGGTGCAGGGCGAAGACGCCAAATCCATCCATGTTTGCATTGAACAAAATGAAGCCGACTGATTCCAACTATTGATTAGAGGCGTTGCAATCGCCTCGGGGCGGTGTTAGCTTTTCCGCAGTTTTATAAAGAAAGAAGTAATTATGGCAGACGAACAACAGAACGATCCCAAGTCCGGTAAAAAAGGACCCCCGCCCATGCCGATGCGTGGACTCGCAATTTCATTCCTGATGCTGGCGGCGCTCCTGACGGTCGTGCATCTGCTGATGAATCCGGCTCAGACCGCGAATGAGATCGACTACACCGACTTTGTGAACAAGGTCAAGGCCGGGCGCGTTTCGATGGTGACCATCTCCCACGACGGCGCGGGCAACGAATTTATTACCGGCGAATCCAAAGATCTGAACGATGCCGGAACCACCCAGTTCCGCGCGGAAATTATTCTGACCGAAAAGCTGATGACGCTGATGGAAGACAATGGCGTCCACATCAAGAAAAAGCGTCCGAAGACGATGCTCATTTCAGTGCTCGCCAATATTGTTCCGTTCATTCTGATTTTCGGCATCATCTATTTTATCTTTATCCGCCAGATGAAAAATGCCGGTCGCGGCGCCATGAGCTTCGGCAAAAGCAAGGCCAAGCTGATGACGCAGGACAAAAACAAAATCACCTTCAAGAATGTGGCCGGTGTGGACGAAGCCAAGGAAGAGCTGCAGGAAGTGGTGGAATTCCTGAAGGATCCGAAGCAGTTCCAGAAACTTGGCGGCAAGATGCCCAAGGGCGTACTGCTTTCCGGCGCGCCCGGCACCGGCAAAACGCTGCTGGCCAAAGCGGTTGCCGGCGAGGCCGACGTCCCGTTCTTCACCATCAGCGGTTCCGACTTTGTGGAAATGTTTGTCGGCATCGGCGCTTCACGCGTGCGCGATATGTTTGAGCAGGGCAAGAAAAACGCCCCGTGCATCATCTTCATCGATGAGATCGACGCGGTCGGCCGCAGCCGTTTCAGCGGCATCGGCGGCGGACACGACGAGCGCGAGCAGACGCTGAATGCCCTGCTGGTTGAAATGGACGGTTTTGACACGCAGGAGGGCATCATTATTGTTGCAGCGACCAACCGTCCCGATGTGCTCGATCCGGCGCTGCTGCGTCCGGGCCGCTTCGACCGCCAGGTGGTAGTCGACCTGCCGTCACTCGAAGGCCGCGAACAGATTCTGAAGATTCATTCCCGCAATGTCCGCCTCTCCGACAAGGTCGACCTCAAGCGCAGCGCACGCGGTACGCCGGGCTTCTCGGGTGCCGACCTCGCCAACCTCGTGAATGAGGCCGCCCTGCTCGCCTCGCGCCGCGGCGCCGAGTTTGTTGAGCAGAAGGATATGGAAGAGGCGCGCGACAAGGTGATGTGGGGCCGCGAGCGCCGTAGCCACGTGCTCGACGTCGAAGAGAAAAAGCTGACGGCCTACCACGAAGCCGGCCACGCGATTGCGATGTATTTTACCCCGGAGTGCGAACCGATTCATAAGGTGACGATCATTCCGCGCGGCCGCGCGCTCGGCGCCACCATGTCGCTGCCGGAAAAGGATCGCTACACGCAGTCGCAAAAGCGTCTGGAAGCCGACCTCGTTTCGCTGATGGGCGGCCGCGCCGCCGAAGAGCTGATCTTCGGTGATGTGACCACCGGTGCACATAACGATATTCAGCGCGCCACGCTGATTGCCCGCGCGATGGTTTGTGAATATGGCATGAGCAAACTGCTCGGCCCGCAAAACTTTGGGTCCAACGAAGAGGTACTCTTCCTCGGCCGCGAAGTAAACCGCACGCAGAACCACAGCGAGGAAACCGCCCAGAAGATCGACCGCGAAGTGCATGAAATTCTGACCGGCACCTACGCCAAGACCATGAAGATCCTGACGGATAACAAGGACAAGCTGGTGGCGCTTTCAGAACTTCTGATTGAACGCGAGGTGCTCGACTTCGAAGAGGTCGACGCCATCATCAAAACCGGCAAGCTTCCCGAAGAACCGGAGGCCGAAGCCCCGCAACAGGAAGGGGCCGCACCGGCCGAGCCGGAAACTGCAGAAGAGCCCGGTGAAGAGACGCCGGACGCTTAGCGGCTTGCATTTCGCCGGACAGCAACTATGCTCGTCAGCATGAAAACAATGAAGCTTCTTTCATTCATGCTGGCGTTGCTGTTTCTGGCCGGCTGCGCCACTACTTTCCGTCCTTGGCTGTTGAGCGAAATTCATGCGGGCATGAATAAAGCCCAAGTGGTTAAAACGCTCGGCGAACCGGATTATGTAGAAACCCAAGACGGATCGGAACTGCTGCATTATACCTATCGCGAAGACTATACGCCTTCGCCCATGGATTATGACTTTGACCGGCAGCGCAACAACTTTGTTTCCCAGAGCCAGAAGGTGGCTCACGGCCTGAAGGAATACCACTATGTGGTCGTGCTGGCCGACGGGAAAGTCATCAACTACAAAGAGCTCACCAACTAGCGCCGGTTCCGCTGCATCAGCTCATCAAGATAGGCGTCGTCCTTGGTGGGATCCCACGTCTTCCGCTGATCCTTCCATTTCTGATAGGGATCAACCCGCTGAAACTCCTCCTGCTCCTGTTGCTGCTGGAAGCCGGAATACGGCGGTGTCCGCGACGGCTGCTGGGACTGGTAGGGACTGCGGTATGGGATAAAACCCTGCTGCTTCGTCTCCTGATCCTCCCGAACCCGATAACGATCGCTTGGCCGGGTTGCGCCGGAAAAGGGGCTTGCCAGAGGGTCGTCCGCCGCGGAAGTTCCCGAGCGATAGTTCAGGTTGAAGGACGATGCGGATGATTCCGTCGGCTGGGTGCCGAACAGGCTGCTGCGCGGATAGGTTTCTGTTTGCGGTTCAGCCGGCTCCTGCTTCCGCCATCCATAAGAGGGCGTATAGCGCCTGGAGCTGTCGAGCTGGTCGTCGCGCCGATAATCACGCGACTTGGGGGTTTCGGGTTCTTCCGCCCTGCTGAACGGATCTGCATAGAGATCTTCTTCGTCCATTTCCTCTTCGGAAAGCAGCCAGTTGCGCCCTTCCGTTTCCGGCAGCGCCCGGCGGGCCGGCACTGGACGCGGCATGGTCGTGCGGTCCATCTCATGCCGCTTAAACTCCACCTGCGGCTCCTTAAACTTTTCAGAATCAAAAAGCTGTTCGTCCTCCGGCAATTCCTCGACCGGAATCAGCAGATTGCTCTCCGCCACAGTGGCCGACGTACGCATATATTTACGCATAATACGCCGCTTGCGCTCCTCCAGCGTCTCCTCGCGCGCGAAGGCAAACTGGGGAAGCAAAGCGCAAAGCAATAGAATCTGGACGCTCCGTTTCATCATGGTAGGCTACCCTATTAATCCGACCCGTCAACGCCGTAATACGTTGAAAGGAAGTCTCAGGAGGAAACCATGAACCTACTCAATGTCCTGCAAAATGAATGCGTCCAGGCCAATGCCGAATGCTCCACTCGCGACGAAGCGCTCGCCACCATCGCCCAGCTGGCAAAGCAGTCGCCCATCCTTTCCAACCTCTCCGAAGCAGATATCTTCAAGGGGCTGACCGATCGCGAAGAGCTGGGCACGACCGGCTTCGGCAACGGCATCGCCATCCCCCACTGCCGGCACGACGGCGTTGACGACTTTGTCGGCGGGATTCTTTCGGCGCCGGCCGGGGTCGAGTTTGGCGCCATGGACGACAGCCCGGTCAAGCTGTTCGTATTCATCATCGCGCCGTCGAGCAGCACCAATGAACACATCAAAGTGCTCTCCGCGATCTCGCAGGTGCTCAACGTGCCCGAATATGTGAACGAGATGCTGAAGGCTTCCAGCGCCGAGCTGCTCACTGAAAGCTTCCTGCGCCACGTCCGCGATGAAACCGAAACCAAAGAGCACGACAACAAAAACCTCTTCCGCGTGCAGATCCAGGACGAAGACCTTTTCCACGATATCCTCAACATCTTTGCTTCGTTCAACTCCACCACCGTCATGGTCTCCGAAGCCGAGCCGGCCGCAAACTTTCTCCAGAAGATGCCGCTCTTTGCCGGCTTCTGGACCGATAAACACACCGAATTCTGCAAGGTCATTCTGGCTACCGTCGAAAAGCAAAACACCAACGAAACCATCCGCCGCATCGAGCAGGAGGTTGGTTCGCTCGATGACCGCAACGATATCCTGCTAACCGTGCAGGAGCTCTTCTACTGCGCTGGCAACCTCAACATCTAGGACTCTTCGAATGGCAGACCCCGGAACCACCCATGCGGCCAGCCAGTTGCCGCAACTCTTCACGCTCGTCGGCGCCATACTCGTCGTCTGTTTCTATGTCGGCAAGCTGGTCAAAAAAACCTCGCTGCCCTCGCTGATCGGCTACATGCTCGTCGGCGCGCTCTTCGGCCCCTCGTTCAAACATTTCGGCATGGAGCTCTTCACCGAGCCCGTCCTGCACAGCCTCTCCTTCGTCACCCAGGTAGCGCTCGGCTTTGTCGCCTTCAGCATCGGTTCCGAACTGAGCATCAAATCGCTCAAACGGCTGGGCAACGGCATTGTCTGGATCATCTTTTCCGAATCCTTCACCGCCTTCTTTGTCGTGACCGGGCTCATCTATGCCGTCACGCGCGATCTGCCGATGGCGCTCATCTTCGGTTCCATGGCGCCCGCCAGCGCCCCGGCCGGCACCGTCGCCATCATTCAGGAATACAAAGCCAAAGGCAGCCTCACGCAGGCGCTCTACGCCGTGGTCGGCTTTGACGACGGTCTTGCCATCGTCATCTTCGGCTTTGCCTCCGCCGTCGCCAAAAGTATGCTGCTTGCCGAAGCCCCCGGCCATGTTTCCGAAGGCTTTTTCCAGATGCTCAAGGCACCGACCATTGAGATCCTGCTCAGCATCGGCGTCGGCACCGTCCTCGGCTTCATCCTCGCCCAGCTCGTACGCTTCATCAAAAACTCGCGCGACATGCTCATCATCGTCTTCGGCATCGTCACCCTCGGCACCGGCCTCTCCATGCTGTGGCACCTCTCGCTCATCCTCACCAACATGGTCATCGGTTTCTACCTCATCAACACGCGCCGCGAAGCGCTCGTTCACCGCGTCACCGCACCGCTGCTCGAAATCATGCCGCTTACCTTTGTCCTCTTCTTCTGCCTCGCCGGCGCCCACCTGCAGCTCGCCGCGCTGCCCAGCCTCGGCCTCCTCGGCATCGCCTACATCCTCGGCCGCTCCGGCGGACTGATCGGCGGCGCGCGCCTCGGCGCGATCTTCGGCCACGTAGAAGACAAAATTAAAAAATATGTCGGCCTCGGTATTCTTTCGCAGGCCGGCGTCGCCATCGGCCTCGCGCTCATCGTCAACGCCGAATTCAGCGGCCTCGGCCTCGTAACCGACGGCATTTCGCATGGCTCGACCATCGGCACCAAGGTGATCACCACCATCACCGCCACCTGCATCGTCTTCGAGATTATCGGCCCGATCCTCGCCAAATATGCCCTCGGCAAAGCCGGCGAGCTCGGCAAAGCCACGCGCTAACAACAAAAAAGGCGGGATCAACGATCCCGCCTACAGCGTTCGGTTTAGCTCATGCTAGAACGAATAGCTGCCGGAAAGCGCAACAATGTGCGTTGTCGTTTCATATTCGCCATCTGTTCCCGGATCTTCAGCCACGGTTTCCCAACCGGATTTTACTGCGGCCGCCCACAGATAGGAATAAGCCAGATCGATGCCGATATTATCCATCGTCCAGCCAATGCCGGCGGTCGCCATGTAACGGTTGGAGTCGGGCATTTCCGGAGCGACAGTGGCATCCGGAATCGGGGATTGATCCCAAACCGCGCCGCAACGCAGTGCGACGTTTTCGGTCAGCTCATATTCGCCGCCGAGCCGAATGCTCCAGACATCTTCCCAACTTTTATTTACCGAAGCAGTACCCAGAGGGGTATACACTTCTAATTTGTCGTAGGAACTCCACTCCGTCCAAACGAAATCCAAACCAACGGAAAGATTCTCAATTGAAGTGTTGGCCAAACCGACATTTAACGAAGCAGGCAGCGTGAGGTCTGCAGATGCATCCAGGCTCACCGAAGCAGGAGGGGGCAGCCCCAAATCTCCTTCAAGTGTCAGGGCCACCTTTGACTGATATCGAGCACCCAAAGCCCAATCATCCGAGAACTTGTACTGCATAGCCAGCATCATCCCGGCTCCGACATCATCACCCTTAAGGGTTTCATCCAAATCAATACCGTAATCGGTGTTAATGGTCATCAGCTTGGCCTCGGCATGCACAATGCTTAGCCCCCCCGAAAAAGCCAGTTTTTCAGTGGCCTGGAAAGCCATCGAAGGCATGACATACATGGCTGAAAGATCCGAATAGGTTGCTGTTTCTTTGCCCACCCATTTTTTTGACCACTCCGTGATGAGGCCATAGGGCGCATTCACGGACAGTGTGAAAGTCAGCCCGTCGGCCAGCGGCTGCACATAGTAAAAGTGCGGAATGTGGCGCCATTCATCCGACATCGAGGCATTGTTCGTTGCACCATAAGCACTGGTAAAATCCGTCAGGAGCTGTGCAATGCTGTCGCCGGCCATAACCGTGGTCTCCTTGGCACCGGCGAGTCCGGCGGGATTGTACCATGCGAGCGAGGCGAGATCGGCGCGGCCGCTGATGGCGGCGGCCTGTCCGAGCGCTTCGGCCGATCCTTCAGTATAGAGCTGAAAGCCTGCCCCCAGCGTCGTTCCCGCCACTAGGCACATGGCAGCACCAATCCACTGCGTTTTTATCATCCTCATCTCCTTGTTCGGTTTAACGCGCGACTGTATCGATCGCATAAAGGTAGCGTTTGACCTTCTGGGTCGTGGTTTTTTCAAATTCCTCAAAGCGAACCTCAATCTTGCGCGGCCGCTTATAGTCGGAAAGGGCGGTGAGCTGTTCGCGAACATCCTGGCGCACCAACTCTTCAATTTGCCGATCGTTCAGCCGCGCTCCATCGCGCGCCTCCATGGCATCGAACACCGCGAGATCGGGCACAACAATCAGACCAACGCGCTCGCCGACCGTTTCGCCGGGTTCGCGATAACCGAGAGCAACGCTTTCGAGGACATATTTTGACATAGCGACCTGCCGCTCCACCTCTTCGGGATAAATATTTTTCCCTTCGCGGTTAATGATCAGGTTCTTTTTGCGGCCGCTGATGACGAGATAGCCGTCATCGTCGAAATGGCCGAGGTCGCCGGAATAGTACCAACCATCGCGCAGCGACTTTTCGCTCTCCTCGGGATTGTTGTAGTAGCCCTGCATCACATTTTCGCCGCGGGTAATAATTTCACCGATCCCCTCATTGTTCGGCTCAACAATTTTGATTTCCACTCCTTCGAGCGGCAGGCCGACGGTTCCAACTTTCGGGGCCTCCGGCGGATTGACGCACAGCACCGGCGCGGTTTCCGTGATGCCGTAGCCCTCAACAATATTAAAACCGAGCTTCGACCAAGCCTTCAGTGTCCCCGGACAGATCGGCGCGCCGCCCGAAACAATCAGGCGCAGCGCGCCGCCAAGCCCTTCGCTGATCTTGCGGCCGATCACCTTGGCGAGACCGAAGCGATACATAAACCTGGCCACCTTCTTCGCCTGAATGCCGTCCAGAATGCGCGCGAGCATTTTTTCGAGCAGCAGCGGCACGGCGAGCATCACCGTCGGCGCACACTCGGCCATATCGGCTTTGATGGTCTTAAGGTTTTCAACCAGGCTCACCTGACACTGCACGTAGGCCGGCAGCACCAGCATGGTCGTGAAGGCAAAGGAGTGGTGCAGCGGAAGGATGAGCATGAAGTTATCGGTTTTGTGGATATCGATCGCCTGGGCAATGCTCTCCACGTTCGCAATAAAATTGCGGTGCAGCAGCACGGCACCCTTGGAGCGGCCCATCGTGCCGGAGGTATAGATGAACGATGCCGGAGCATCGCAGTCCGGTTCCATTCGGTCAAAAGCACGGTCATCAGATGCGGCGGCCTCGGCACCCGTTTCATACAGCTTGGCATAGTTATAGTGCGCAACCTTTCCGGCCGCTGCCGGAAGGCTACCAATGCAATCGAGCATAATGACGGAGTGAAGATTCCGAAGCCTCCGCACAACGCTCTCGCTGAAATCGGCCATCCGCTGCTGGCAGAAAACTACGGAAACCCCGCAATCGTACAGGATATGCGTCACTTCCTGCTCGCGCAGCTTGGCATCGACCGGAACGGCGACGGCGCCAATGCCGACGATGCCGTGATAAATTTCATACCATTCCGGCGAGTTTTCAAGGTAGAGCGCCACGCGGTCGCCCGGCTGTACCCCGAGCGTGACCAGCATCTCAGAAACATGCCTGGCGTGTTCGCGCAGTTCCCGGAAGCTGGTGGTGCGCCATTCGCCGGCGCGTTTGAATCGCAGTGCAACGGCATTCGGGCTTTCAGTTGCGGCCCGGTTAAGACAATCCTTAATCGTCATAAAGCATCCCCCATTAAACGGAGAGATTTTGGCACACCCTCAAAAGACGAACAAACCCTTTTGGGCGGATTTAAAACGTCCACCCCTTGGCGGCAAAGGTTTCGTCGAAGAGCGTCGGCGCGATGGGACGGCCGTTGCGGGTGAGTACACCAACAACCTTGCCCTCGAGAACCGTCTTGCTGTCAGCTTTGCGCACAATGCTCTGATCAAAGACAAACCGTACGCGGCCCTCCTTGTGCATACCGACCCGAACCATAAATTTATCGCGCGACTTGAGCGACAGTTTGTAGTCGAGCTCGATGCGCGAGACGACGGCGTCAATGCCGTCTTTGCACAGCTGTTCAAAACTGAGGCCGACGCTGTGGAGAAATTCGTGGCGGGCGTGTTCGAGATAGTTCTGGTAGACGGCGTTGTTAACGATGCCCTGCAGGTCGCACTCATAATCGCGCACCATCATTTCAATCTCAAAACCCGTTTCCATATCAATAGCTGCCCTTTTTCTTCATCGAGCGGTAGAAGCGGCCGAGCTTGCGGTCCTGCTCGCGCTTTGCGATGGCCGACTGTTCGTGGAAGGCGGCCTCCTGCATCAGCCGGACATAGTTGTTGTAGCGCGCCTCGGAAAGTTCGCCGCGCTCAACGGCGGCGATTACCGCGCAACCGAGGGTGTTAACATGCGAGCAGTCATTGAAACGGCACTGCGCGGCGAGCGCAAGAATATCGTCGAACGTCTCCTCAATACCTTCGTTGACGTCCATGTTGCCGAGCTCGCGCATGCCGGGCGTGTCGACCACATGCGCGCCGTTGTCGAGCGTGATCAGCTCGCGCCAGGTGGTGGAATGCACGCCCTTGCCGTCCGACTCGCGGACCGGCAGCGTGAAAAGATAATCCTCCTCGCCAAGCAGCTTGTTGAGCAGGGTGGTTTTACCAACGCCGGAGGTTCCGATGACGCAGTAGGTTTTTACGGGCTCGAACAGCGCCGTCACTTCGTCGAGTCCTTGTTCGTCTTCGTTGCTGAACGCATAGAGGCGAACGCCGGGCATGCGCTCGCACACTTCGGCCATCTTTTGCTCCAGCTCTTCGGAATCGATCAGGTCGGACTTGCTCAGCAGCACAACGGGTTCGATGCCGCTCTCGTTAACCATCACCAGATAGCGTTCGAGGCGCGGAAGATTATAGCCTGGCCCCACGGTCTGCATGATGAAGGCCGTGTCGATATTGGCGGCGATGAGCTGATAGCGGGTGGTGCGGCCGGCGGTTTTGCGTTTGAGCTCGGACTGCCGGGCGAGAACACGCTGGATGCGGCCAAAATTCTCGTCGTCAAACTCTTTCACCAGCACCCAGTCGCCGACAGTGGGATAGTCGAGCTTGGATTTGGCGCGATGGCGCATCCGGCCCGTCATTTTGGCTGAGCGCGTCTCCTCACCGTCGGAAACCTCGCACTCGCCTTTGTGGATGGCGGTGACGCGCACAACCCTCAGCTTCGATTCCGTCTCCGGATCGATCTGTTCATCAAACCATGCGCTGTAACCAAACTCCTCAAGTGTCATCAAACGTCTTCCTGTTTAAACGCCAAGACGTTTAGCACGAAAACGGTCCGGGGGGAAATAGTGAAAAACAGGAAGGATGCAAATCCCTCCTACATAGCAGTCTTCCGTTTGCTGCAAAGTGTCGTGCTTCAACGTATCTAGGCGGAAGCCAGATGAGGAACAACTTCAACAACCACATCGTCGCCATAATAGGCCTTGGCCTTCAGCTCCAGATGCGCGAGCACGTCGTCGATGGTGTCGCCATCCTGAGATCCGACGCCGGGGAGCCATCCGAGAACATGATGGGTTTCATCCTGACGAATGTATCCTTCCGAGAGCTGCATTCCATCGACGGGATGAACAACAATTTCTTCCTCTATTTTGCTCGCCTTCATAACTCTCGCCCTCACAACACTATATAACCCCCGAAACCCTCTTTTGGCAATCTTTTTCGATAGGTGCCGGCACCCTCTCAAAACGTCAAAAACCGAGGGAATCGGCTGTGTTTACTCGTCCGCGATATGATAGAAAACCGCAATACGCAATCCGGAGCAGCAAGCATGAGCGACTACACCTACACCCCAACCATCCAGCACAGCGGCGTCCACACCCCCTACCGCCGCATCACCACCGGCGGCGTCCGCGTCGAAGCCTTCAACGACCGGGATGTGCTCGTGGTTGAAAAGGAGGCGCTCGAACAGCTCGCCTACGAAGCCTTCCGCGATGTCTCCTTCTTTCTGCGCCCCGGCCACATGGAACAGGTTGCAAAAATTCTCGACGATCCCGGTGCCAGCGAAAACGATCGCTTTGTTGCCCGCTGCCTGCTCGAAAACGCCGTCATCTCCGCCCAGGGTGAGCTGCCCTTTTGCCAGGATACCGGCACCGCCATCATCACCGGCACGAAAGGCGCACAGGTCTGGACCGACTTTGACGAGAAAGAGGCGCTCTCCAATGGCGTCTACCGCTGCTTCCGGGAATTTAACCTGCGCTATTCCCAGATCGCCCCGCTCTCTATGTTTGCCGAAAAAAACAGCGGCAACAACCTGCCGGCACAGATCGACCTTTATTCCGGAACCGGCGACGAAATAAACCTCACGTTCATCGCCAAAGGCGGCGGCTCCGCCAATAAGAGCAGCCTTTTCCAGAAAACCAAGTCGCTGCTCACCGAAGAAAAGCTTGGGGCCTTTCTCAAAGCCGAGCTGTTCAATATCGGGACCGCCGCCTGCCCGCCCTACCACTTTGCCGTTGTCATCGGCGGCACCTCCGCCGAAACCACCATGAAAATGGTCAAGCTCGCCTCCGTCGGCGCGCTCGACGACCTCCCTACCTCCGGCGACGAATCGGGTCGCGCTTTCCGCGATCTCGAGTGGGAAGAGAAGGTTCTCCAGATGGCGCAGGAGTCCAAAATCGGCGCGCAGTTTGGCGGCAAATATTTCTGCCACGACGTCCGCGTCATCCGCCTGCCGCGCCACGCCGCCTCCTGCCCCGTCGGCATCGGAGTCTCCTGCTCGGCCGACCGCAACATCAAGGCCAAGATTACGCGCGACGGCGTCTTCCTCGAACAGCTCGAAACCGACCCCGCAAAATATCTCCCAACCAACCTAGGCCAGGAAGCCGACGACGCGCCGCTCATCGACCTCAACCGCCCGATGGACGACGTACTCGCCGACCTCTCGCAATACCCGGTAACCACGCGGGTACGGCTCAACGGAAGCCTCATTGTCGCGCGCGATATCGCCCACGCCAAAATCAAAGAAATGCTCGATCACGGCAAACCGATGCCCGACTACTTTAAAAACCATCCGGTCTACTATGCCGGCCCTGCCAAAACGCCGCCCGGCAAACCCTCCGGCTCGTTCGGCCCGACGACCGCTCAGCGCATGGATCCGTACGTTGATGAATTTATGCAGCAGCGCGGCTCCATGATTATGGTCGCAAAGGGAAACCGTACACAGGCCGTTACCGACGCCTGCGCCAAACACGGCGGTTTTTATCTCGGCTCTGTCGGCGGTCCCGCCGCGCTGCTCGCCGAGAAAAACATAAAATCGGTCGAGCTTGTTGACATGGAAGAGCTCGGCATGGAGGCCGTCCGCAAAATTGAAGTGGTCGACTTTCCCGCTGTCATCCTCGTTGACGATAAGGGCCACGACTTTTTCGCCGACATTCTGAAAGCCTGACCACCCCTAGGCCGATTCCAGATCCATAATTTTTCCATCGGGCAAAAGATCCGGTGGCGGCTGTTCGTCCGCCTGCCGGATTTGATAGCGAACGCAGGAGGTGAAATCTGCCAAACACCATTTTTCTGCAATAAAGGACAGTCCATTAAAATTGGATGCTTTGAAATGCCGGCAAAGAGCGCACTCAACGAAGCTTGGGCAACAGCTCATCCTGTTTTGCAGATATTTGAAGAACGGGCACTCCTTATGCCGAGGCCCAGTACAGAAATCGATGGTCTGGAGTTCATCCGGCATCTGCTTGAAAACCAAAATGCACTCCCGAACATGGTCAACAAACAGCGGGCAATATTCTTGCGCATTCATGAAAAGAAACATATCATGTATAATAAATGCAACAAGCACTTTATAGCGGCTTTGCCTACCCAGATTCCTCATCTTTATTTCCCGCACTCTTTCTGCTAAACAACAGCCATGCCCAAGGAGCTTTCAGCAACCTTCCGTTTTTACGAGGAACTTAACGACTTCCTGCCGCTGCATCGGCGAAAGCGGGACCATCGGTACGCATTCAACGACCATCCCGGCATTAAGGATGCCATCGAAGCGCAGGGGGTACCGCACACGGAGGTGGATCTGATTGTCGTCAACGGCAAGTCTGTCGGGTTTGATTATCAACTCATGCACGGCGATCGCGTCGCGGTCTATCCACTGTTTGAGAGCCTGGATATTGCGCCGGTTGTCCAATTGCGCGAAGCGCCGCTGCGACGCACGGCGTTTGTGCTCGATGTGCACCTCGGCAAACTGGCGCGGATTCTGCGACTGCTGGGGTTCGACACTCTTTACCGGAGCGACTATGACGATCCGGAAATCATCCGCATTGCACTCGCGGAACACCGCATTATTCTCACGCGCGACCGGCGGATGCTGCACGACCGGCGCATCACCCACGCCCGCTGGCTGCACTCAACCAATGCCGAAAAACAGGCACAGGAAGTCCTCGAGCGTTTTCACCTTGAACATGACATCCGTCGGTTCGCGCGCTGCCCCGCCTGCAACGGCCTGATTGAACCGGTAGCCAAAGAAACCATCCTCGACCGCCTCGAGCCGCTGACCATCAAATATTATTCCCAGTTTTTCCAGTGTCCCGATTGCCGCAAGCTCTACTGGAAGGGCACCCACTACGACCGCATCATCAACAAGCTCGATGCCATCGAAAAACAATGAGCGCTCTTGCGGCCTAGCTGTACACGGCCGGCACGAACCCGCTCCCGGAAAAAGTTAACTGGCCGCGCACAACCGGCGCCAAGCTCGGAATCCTGCCCTAAACCGGAAGAGCCGCCGACTGGCGGCTCCCCGAAAACCTCTGGCGCAAGTCCGGTTCTCCAGTATCTCTACAACGCTCAAAATACTCTATGGGGCAACTTGCGCCTTTTGAATCCCCTGATGTGTTCCAGCTTTCGGTGTACTCACCTGCGGGGAGGTTCACATCTTTCATCCCCTCATACGAACCAGTACCTGAATTTGTGTACCCTCACTTTTTCAGGAGGGATGTTCGTATCAATCCCTTCATTACATTTGACAATTTTCTGAGCAGGCGTTGATTTTTTTATGGACTAAGTTTCAACGCAAAACACCTTCCCTCATCGACGCGCTCTGACTCCTTTCTAGCGCGTCCAGCGAATCTGGATGCCGGCATCGGCATCGAGATAGCGGATGGATATTTCACCGCAATAGGCATTTGAAAGCGCGGAGCCGATTCCGCGCGCAATATGAATCCCCGTAGTGGTTACCAACGTACCGACCGCGCCCTCTTCAATATTCATAATACGTTCCAAAGGATGGCTGGCCTTTTCTTTGCGCTCCACATTCTGCAACAGGTTCAGGATTTCATCGTGGTGTTCAACGAAGAACGTGCCGCGGATTTCAATCCGGCCAACGGGAAACCGATCCGCAATGCGGCGGCATGCCGGGCATACGGCCTTATGCGAATTGTCCGGAGCGGAGCTCCAGACCCAACGCCCTTTCATATAAACAGCACCGCATTCCGGGCACAACGTGGAGTCCGGCAACTTGGCGCGGGAATGATAGGCATCGTGCTCTCTCTCTTTAACGAGCCGGTCTTTTCGACCAAATGAACCTCTGTCCATAACCTACCTCCTCTCCTCCACTGAGAATTGTATGCCTGACTCCCCCGGAAACAAGGCTTTTCCTCCCGACTTGCGGAAACAAAAAAGCCCCGCTCATCGGCGG
>CAZABK010000055.1:0-20373 GCA_964483355.1 uncultured Verrucomicrobiota bacterium
ATTCATCCGGCGCTTCGATATGGACGAAAACAAAATCTTCCCGTTCCAGAATGTCGAGCGCCGCATCTACTTTGCCCTGGTAATTGGTATCCAGGAAGCCGGTCGCGCCTTCCACATCGGGCGCCTCCAAACCGGCCAGTTTTGCCAGCCCCTTCAGCAGGTCGACCGCGGAAATGACGCCGCCGCCCAGACCATAGAGGGACTTATAGGTTTCCAGCTGCAGGGCACGACCCTGTCCCCACAGCCAGATCTGCGTTGCGGGCTTTTTGCCTTCCGCAATACGCTTCTGATTTACCGGATGATCCGCAAACACCTCTTTCGACAATTCCATCAGTTCGCGAATTTCATCCTCCCGAACGCCCGACGGCAGATTTTCCGCCACCGGCTTGTCGGTGAATTCATGCGGCGGCTCGCACCAGCAATCCGCCGGGCCGCCATCCCAAATCAACAGATGGCGGTACTGCACGCCGGGATGGAAGGTCAGCCCCTCGCGCCCCAGCTTTTCCTGAAGCGAGCGCACCAGCGCCTGCCCCTCTTCCGTGGTAATATGGCCGGCGGAATAATCATTCATCATCCCGTCATCGGTCACCGTCACCAGATTGCAGCGAAATGCCACTTCCGACGGCTCCATCGGGATTTCCGCCCCGGCGGCCTCGATCGGTGCGCGGCCGGTATAGTTCTTCGCCGCGTCATATCCGAGCAGAGCCATGTTGGCTACATCGCTGCCGGGAGGCATCCCCTCCGGCACCGTCTGCACCAGACGCGTTGCGCCCAGCGCCGCAATTTTTCCGATGGTCGGAATCTTTGCAGCCTGCAGCGGCGTTTTACCGCCCAGCGCCTCGACCGGATAGTCGCCCATCCCGTCACCAACTAATACCACGTATTTCATTTAATCAATTCCGTAAGCACGAGATTCGTGAACTCAAGCAAATCATCCAGATGGTTTTCAATCACATCCACCATCAGGTCTATATCCAATCGCTGATATTCATGAACCAGCGTATTTCTGAAGCCGATCATGCCTTTCAGTTTGGCAGCCATGTTGGCCGGAATAATTCCAGCCTTCGAGAGCAACTCAAAGCTTTCGCGCGACTCCTTGGGCAATCCAAGTTTCCGCAGCTTGATGACATGATTTGCCAGATCAATGCACTGTTCGCATGCGCGCTGCAGGTTGATCGCAATGGCATCCTGCTTCAGAAAATCCTCTGCAAATTCGGTTTCGGAAGGACGCGCATAGTAGTCACGCACCTGCTTGAGACAACGTTCTATGCTTTCTTTTTTGTTCAGAGCAACATCTGTCACGCGATAAACCTGCCTTCTTCAACCCCAGCCTCAATAATTTCGCGACGCTCCTCATTCAACTTTTGATATTCCGAAATCACCATCATCTCAAACTCATCCGCCGCAAATTGATCCGCACAAAAAATTCGCCGTTCTGCCATAATGATTTCCTTTTGGAAAACAGTGTTCATTTCACGGAGGTTGATCAAATCTACTTTTCTGCCAAACAAGCTGGCCAGTTCCTCAACGAGGGTAAAGCCATGTAGCATTTTATAGTCATGCTGGCATGGGAGCAGTACCGCAATATCCACATCACTATCCGGTCGTTCATCTTCCGTTCCAACGGATCCGAAAAGATAAACAGCCTGAACTGTCGGAAAACGACGGGTGATGATTTCGATGGAAGCTTCAAATTCCATAACGTATTTAACGGCGGGAATTTCCTAGAAAACGATCCAAAAGGCAAATCCTAAGACCGGCTAATTAAATCGCACCAATAGTCGGAAACATCTCTACTTAACCGCCGCGCCGGGGCCGAGATCGCCCTCGACGGTAACCAGCTTGAGGTTGTCGCCGATGGAGGCGGCAAGCAGCATGCCTTCAGATTTTACGCCGCGCAGCTTGGCCGGCTTCAGGTTGGCCACCACCACGATGGTTTTGCCGACCAGCTCCTCCGGCTTGTAGTGCAGCGCAATGCCGGCGACCAGCTGACGCGTTTCTTCGCCGAGGTCAATCTGCAGCTTCAGCAACTTGTCCGCGCCCTCAATCTTTTCGGCTTCGAGCACGACCGCGGTTTTCAGATTTACCGCCATCACCTGATCAAAAGTGATCAGACCCTCAGCCGGCTTTTCCTTGGCCGCCTTCGCCGTTGGCGACGGCGGCTGCTTTTTCGGTTTTTCAGCCGGCTTTTCTTCCTTCTTTTCCAGCTCAATACGCGGGAAGAGCGCGCCGGGCTGGGAAATTTCGGAGCCGGAAATCAGCACGCCGAACTCGGTCAGCTTGCCGAGATGCGGCTTGGAATCGGCCATGCCGAGCGCCGTGCGCAACACCAGCATTTTTTCGGGCATCACCGGATAGAGCAGCGCCGCACAGACACGCAGACATTCGGCGGCCGTGTAGAGGCAGTGCGCAATCTGCGCTTCGTTGCCCTCTTCCTTGGCGAGGCTCCACGGCGCGCGTTCCTGCAGATAAACATTGATCTTGCGAACCGCGGACATCACCAGCGCAACGGAGCCGTCGAGCTTCATGTCGTTAATCATCGGCCCCATCGATTCCGCTGCTTCAACCACATCTTTCCAGAGCGCGTCTTCAAGCGCGGTGTCCAATCCGCCTTCAGCTGGAGTCGGCATTTGGCCGTCGCAGTAGCGTGAGATCATGTTGAGCACACGATTGGTGACGTTGCCGAGGTCGTTGGCGAGATCAGAGTTGTAGCGCTTCACAAAAGCCTCTTCAGTGAAGGAGGCATCCTGACCGAGCGTCATTTCGGCAATGAGGAAATAGCGGAAAGCATCGACGCCATAGCGGTCGATCATATCCATCGGATTAACGACATTGCCGAGCGACTTGCTCATTTTAGTGCGGCCGGTCAGCCACCAGCCATGCGCAAAGATGGATTCGGGCATGTCGACATTCATCGCCTTGAGCATGGTCGGCCAATAAACCGTGTGCGTGGTCAGAATATCTTTGCCGATCAGGTGCGTGGAGCACGGCCACCACTTCTTGAACTGCTCTTCGTCGGATTTATAGCCGACGGCGGAAATATAGTTGATGAGCGCGTCGAACCAGACATAGGTAACAAAATCGGTATCGAACGGCAGCTCGATGCCCCAGGCGAGGCGCGACTTCGGGCGCGAGATGCAGAGATCCTGCAGCTCCTTGTTTTTCAGGAAGCCGAGGGTTTCGTTGGCACGGAAGGCGGGCTGGATGAAGCCGGGATTCTCTTCGATATAGTTGATGAGCCAATCCTGATACTTGCTCATGCGGAAGAAATAGTTGGATTCGACGATGGAGTCGACCTTGCGGCCGCACTCGGGGCAGTTTCCGTCGACGAGATCTTTTTCGGTGAAGAAGCGTTCACAGCCGACGCAGTACCAGCCTTCATATTCGGCCTTATAGATTTCGTCGCGATCAAACAGTTCCTGCAGGGTTTCCTGCACGACGATTTTATGGCGCGGCTCGGTGGTGCGGATAAAGTCGTCGTGCGTGATTTCCAAGCGTTTCCACAGCTCCTGGAAGCGGACGACGGTCTGGTCGCACTGCTCCTGCGGGGTGATGCCGTTGGCGTCGGCGGCCTGCTGAACCTTCTGGCCGTGCTCGTCGGTTCCGGTGAGAAAATGGGTCGGCACGTCGAGCAGGCGGTGATAGTTGGCCAGCACGTCGGCGAGAATCGTCGTGTAGGAGTGGCCGATATGCGGTTTGTCGTTCACATAATAAATCGGCGTCGTTACGTAATATTTAGATGGGGTTTCGCTCATGGCACTTCTCTTCCAATATTTTGCAAATCGATCGGGCATGATAGGCAGAACCCCGCAAGATACAAGCGTTGAATTGCACGCCTTCCCCTGATAGCGTGACAAACTAAATCAGGAATTTTAACCACAAAGAACACAAAGGAACGCAAAGTACACAAAACCTCTCTGCTGAATATATTGTGAGTTTTTTGTGCCCTTTGTGGCCTGTAATAATGAAATTCAGACCCTGCATAGACCTGCACAACGGCAAGGTGAAACAGATCGTCGGCGGCTCGCTCGCCGACGGCGCCGAGCCCGAAACCAACTTTGTCTCCGAAAAACCGCCGGCATGGTATGCCCGGCTCTACAAGGAAGACTGGCTGACCGGCGGACACGTGATCAAGCTCGGAACCGGCAACGATGACGCCGCACGCGAGGCGCTCGCCGCGTGGCCGAACGGGCTGCAGGTCGGCGGCGGCATTACCGCCGAAAATGCCTATGAATGGCTTCAGGCCGGCGCATCGCAGGTGATCGTAACCTCCTATATTTTCCAGAACGGACAGATTGACGAGGCGCGGCTGAGCAAACTCGTCGCTGCGGCCGGCCGCAACCGGCTGGTACTCGACCTGAGCTGCCGCAAGAAGGACGGCCAATACCACGTCGTCACCGACCGCTGGCAAACCTTCACCGAAACCGTCGTCGATGCCGAATCGCTCGGCCAGCTCGCCGACTGCTGCTGCGAGTTTCTCGTTCACGGCGTCGACGTGGAAGGCAAACAGCAGGGCATGGATGAGGAGCTGATTGCATTGCTCGCCGAGTATTCGCCGATTCCGTGCGTCTATGCCGGCGGTGTCCGCAATTTTGACGACCTCAAAAAACTCAACGCCGCCGGAGCCGGGAAAATCGACGTCACCGTCGGCTCCGCACTCGATATTTTCGGCGGCACCCTGCCCTACCGTGCCGTCGTCGACTACTGCAAAAACAGCTGAAGCGCGCACCCTTCGGGAAGCGCGCACTACACCGCACAAAGTCTGACCATAACGACAGCCCCTGCAAAGCCGACCCTCGGTGTGGTGCGGGCTTCTCTGCAAGAGAGCCCGCACCCCAAAAACTAGAAATCGTAGCTCAGACCGGCCATCAGTGTTGAGTCATTGTGTTTGACGCCGGCAGTCGGACGGCTGTCATATTCATCGCGCAGTTCGATAAAGACCGACAGCTGTGTGCTCACCTTGCTCTTGACGCCGGAGATGAAGAGCGTGGTGTTGTCTTCCATATCTTCGGCGCGGGCGTTGAACTCGGTGTTAAAATAAAAGCTGGCGGTTTCGGAGATTTGCCAGTCATACTTTTCGGCCAGACGAACGGTTGCATAGTCGTCTTCCTCGCCGGCAACCCGCTCGATCACCTCGTTCAAACCGACGCTGACGTCGAGGCGATGGGTTTCGTCGTCGAGCAGGTAGTAACCGATATTCGGACCGATCCCCACTCGATAGCTGATATCCTTCAGCGCATCGTGTAACCCTTCGGTGTTGAGCGCGCCATAGAACCTGCCTTCAAACTTCCAGCGCAGCTCGGCCTGTCCACGCAGCTGGCCTTCGGTGGTGCTTTCCACTCCGGTATCCGGATCCTCGGTTGTTCCATATTCGCCGTGGAGGCTCGCGATCAGATCGGTCTTTTCGGAGCGCCGTTCGGTTTTGAGATCTGCGGTGTAGGTGGTCTTTTCCGTGTTGCCGGATTTAATGGTGATGCCGGCGCCGACACTGCTCTTCCAGGTCACATTCGTCCCCCCCGCAAAACCTGTGGCCGGCAGAACAATCAACGCACTCAATACAACTTTACCGATACATTTCATGGCACTCTCCTTTGTTATGCACATGCGAAGACTAAAAAAATGTGCGCACCTCTGCAACCCCGAACGGGCCCGCATAAAAAGTTTCAATCCGCGCGGAATCACGCTACTCTCCGACGCATGATTTATCAGTTTGAAGAGCACACGCCCTCCCTGCCGGAGGAATATTATGCAGCCGACACCGCAACGCTCATCGGCGCCGTCACCCTCGGCCACCAGAGCAGCATCTGGTTCGGCGCCGTGCTACGCGGCGACATTGAGCCGGTCATCGTCGGCGAGCGCAGCAATATTCAGGACAATTCGGTCGCCCACACCAGCACCAACTTTCCCGTCATTCTTGGCGACGATGTCACCGTCGGGCATAACGTGACCCTGCACGGCTGCACCGTCGGCAGCAACTGCCTGATCGGCATGGGTGCCATCCTGCTCGACGGCGCGAAAGTGGGCAACAACTGCATCGTCGCGGCCGGCGCGCTCGTAAAGCAGGGACAGGAAATTCCAGCGGGCTCCATGGCCGTCGGCGCGCCCGCACGCGTCAT
Source organism: uncultured Verrucomicrobiota bacterium (assembly GCA_964483355.1). GTDB lineage: Bacteria > Verrucomicrobiota > Kiritimatiellia > Kiritimatiellales > Pontiellaceae > Pontiella. Next base: position 6,117 of record CAZABK010000055.1, read on the forward strand.
CCGCAAACTGACCGCCGAAGAAATCGCCGGCATCCGGCGCTATGCCGACCGCTATATTGAGAACCTCCGAACCTACCGCAACGGCGCCCTGCGCAAACTCTGAACCTTTCTGCGTTTTCAGGGTCTTTCCCTATAGGAGGTAATTCCATGAAAACGATACTTTCGATCATCCTCGTCTCCCTGGCCCTGACGGGCTTTGGCCAGCCGACCCCGCAGAGCGCCGGAGTGAACATTGTCGCTCCGATCCCCCCGGAAAAGATCACGGAATTTGAGATGAAGGTGGTGATCTATAACGAGGCGACGCGATCGGACAATTATGAGTTCAAAAAGCTCACCGAAACCGGCTGGTATGTCCACTCCATCCTGCCGTTTGGAACGCGTATCGGCGGCAGCGCCAAGGAGGTTTATAAGGAAGATCTCCTGATCGTCTTTATCCGCCCGCGCCCCACGCCCCCGAAGCCCCGCGAAAAATCCGATACGGCCGAAAAATAAGCTCAAGACGGAACCGCCGAGCTCAACCGGATTTCCTCCGGCGAGACAGCGGCGCGCCATGCAAAAATTTCCACACCGGCGGCTTTTGCGGCTTCGAGCGCCTCGGCATATTGCGGATCGATTTCGTGTGCGGCGCGGAAACGGGTTCCGTCGGAGCGCGGAATCACATAAAGCATCGCCGCGCGGTGGCCCGCTTTCACCACCTCGATCAGTTCATTCAGGTGCTTGCGGCCGCGCTCGGTGACCGCGTCGGGAAACGCGTAGCAGCCGTCGGGCGCCAGCAGTGTGACATTCTTGACCTCGACATAGCACCGCTCATCACCGCGCCGCAGCAGGAGATCAAAGCGGCTGTTGCCAAACTTTTGTTCGCGCAGCACCTCGGTATAGCCGGCGAGTTCGGGAATCACGTTTTCGGAAACCGCCTCGAAGGCAATCTGATTGGCGCGGCCGGTATTGACGCAGATCCAGCAGTCGCCGTTGTGCGCCAGCTCCCAGGTGTAGCGATATTTTCGCTTCGGGTTTTGGCTGTCGGAAAGCGCGACGCGCCAGCCCGGTTCGGCGCACGTCGTCATGCGCCCCGTGTTCGGGCAGTGCGCGGTAATAATAGTTCCGTCGTCCAGCTCCACATCGGCGAGAAAACGCTTATAGCGCTTGATCAACGTTCCGAAAACGACGGGTGGAAGTTTCATTCCGGCTTGGTGTTCCACGCGACGATGCACTCTTCGATGCTCATTTCGTAGCGGTGGTTGCAAAACTGGCAGCTGATGCCGACCGGCTCGTTGCGCTTGACCATGGTCATACGGTCGGGCACCGGAATACTGCGCAGCACCGCCGCCATCTTTTCGCGGCTGCAGGAACATTTAAACTGCGGCGCGGGACAGGCTTCCAGCTGCAGGCCTTCATAGCCCTCTTCGCCGGCGACCAGCGCCTTGGCAATCTCCTCAAAATAATTGTCGGCCTCACTGCCGTGCGCGAGCAGCTTGCGGAAGGCGTCGCTCTCCATATGCTGACGGATGCGCTCGAAACGTTCGAGGTCGGTACCCGGCAGCGCCTGGATCATCCACCCCTGGCAAAGCTGCACCGGATTTTCGGGGTCGGCCTGAAAACCGATCATGACGCTCATGCCGGTTTCGACCTGATCGGAAATACAATAGTGATATGCCAGATCGTTGACGGCGTCGTGGAGCGAAACCGGCGTGGTGCCCGAGTTGACGATGGCGCCGGCCTTGGTGGTGATCACCTGTAGTTCGCCCATTTCGCCATAAAGTCCGTCATGCGCGTCGCCGAACTCGCTCAGATGGTTCGGAGAAATAAAGGAGCGCACGGAACCGTCCTGCCCGGCGTCGGCCACGATAGTTTTGAGGCCGCCCTGATATTTCCAGCAGACGTTGAGACGGTTGCCCTCCGGCAGAAGCGCGGCGGCCAGCAGCGCGCCGGTGGTGGCACGGCCGAGAATATGCGCCGACGCCGGATCGCAGTCGTGCCGCACAATCGTTTCGTTTACCGCGCGGGTCGTCACTGCATAAGTGAAGGCAATGTCGAGTCCCTTGAAATGGCCTTTATAGAGTAAATCGTTCATGGGCGCGCATTTTTCAGAACGGAGCCGGAGATTCAAGCCGAATCAGCTCGCCGGTTTCGGGATGGCGAAAGACGAGCGTTTCGGCGTGGAGCATCAGACGTTCACCCGCAGTTCCATAAATATTGTCGCCGACGATCGGATGGCCGATGCTTTCCATATGGACACGCAGCTGATGCGACCGGCCGGTTTTCGGAAAGAGCGCCACGCGTGTCGCGGCGTCGGATCGCTCCAGCACCTTCCATTCGGTCTCGGCTTTTTTGCCGCGCACGCAGTCGACCAGATGCTTCGGCGGCAGCCGCTGCGTCATATCCTTGCGCATGGAATAGTTCACCATGCCCTCGTCGTTTTCCAACACGCCCTCGACCAACGCGACATAGATTTTTTCGATCTCGCGCTTTTCAAATTGCAGCGAAAGATTGCGCTGCGCCTCGGGCGTCCGCGCAAAAAGAATCAGGCCCGACGTATCCATATCGAGCCGATGCACCATCAGCGCGTCGGGGAATTGTTCGAGCACACGGCGCAGGCAGCAATTCTGCTTATCCGGTCCGCGCCCCGGCACGCTCAGCATCCGCGTCGGCTTATCCACCGCCACGAGCGCCCCGTCGGAATAGATGATTTTCAGCGGCTCCATCTCAGTTGCGCTCCAGCCGAACTTCATCATCCAGCACCAGGATAGCCGGGCCGGCGCCGTCGACATGGGCGCCGAGCGCATAAAAACCCATTCCATCAATCTCCTGCAGATCGTCGATGTGGTTATGCCCCTGAAAGACCACCCGCACCTTTCCGGAGCGCGACATCACCTCGCGCACGTCGATTTCGTTGGCGACGGCATGAATACAGGCGTGGTCCAGCCGCTGATGAGAAACGACGATCACCGGAAGCGGGACCGCAGCCAGCCGCGCACGCAGCCATTCAATCTGCTCCGACGGCACAAACGATTCCTGCCACACAAAATTACCGCGCTCATATTCGCTTCCGTCCGACGAAAAATTTCCATCGAGGCAGATAAATTCATAACCGCCCGCTTCAAAGTGGAAAGTGGAAGAATGTCCCGCGCAGCCCAGCGCCTCATAAAACTCCGCCTTGGAAAGAAAATCGAGATCATGGTTGCCGTGCATATAATGGACCGGTCCGCGGAAAGAATCGCACAGCGCGGAAATTTCGCGCAGCAGCCGCGTCGCCTCCAGCGCACTGGAGGAATTAATGAGATCGCCCATCACCACCACAGCATCAACGCCGGCGCGATTGAGCGCCGCCACCGTTTCGGCGAGGCGGGCTTTGGCGGCGGGATCGCCGTCATAATGGATATCGGTCAGCAGGCCGACCTTGGCTGGTTGTGCGGTTTGCATCGCCTGTACTTAGATGGATTTCAACCGCGGCGCAAGCGGCTTTTATTCGGAAGGCCTCAAAAAGGAGCTGAACCCCGTATCTGCTGAATTCCTAAAGATAATCAGTATTATGATTCTGCGAGAGTCACAAAACCTGTGGCATAAATCTTATCTCGTGCCTTTGTGTCTTTATCTCAACTTGATATGTTCTTTGCCATACAAGGCAGAGAATATTACATGGACAACAAGCTGACTATCGAGATGATTCCCAAAACCTGCTGGGGACAGAACCTGCGTAAAGTAGTAACTCACAACACCTGGAAAGAACTTAAGCTAACCCTTTCTTACAGCAATGAGTTCTTTCCAGATGACTGGCAATGCACGATTTGTAACAAAGAGTTCCCTTCTTCGCGTTCTTGGGACCTTCATGAAGTTTGGGAATTTGATATAGCTTCAAAAACCCAGCGACTCACCGGCTTGCTGGCACTGTGTGATGACTGCCATGCAGTAAAACACTTCGGTTTGTCGTGCAAACAAGGGAAAACAGATAGGGTCATCCAGCAACTCAGGAAGGTAAATGGCTGGAATGATCAGCAAATAAAGAAGCACATCATCGAAGCGCAAGAGAAATGGGAGAAACTATCTGAATTTAGTTTCAAGCTAGATGTGTCGTATGCGGAAAAGTGGCTTTCTAAAAAACAAATCCATCCCGAATGGCTAATCGAAAGAAAAGGACAACCTACATCGCAATATGAAGCAATTCAATGGGCCCGCAAGCTGCTGAAAGACGATGACTTTCTTCTCCTTGATACGGAGACGACGGGATTATTAAAAAACCCTAATGCGGAAATCATAGAACTTTCTGTGGTGAGCTCTAAAAGAGATGTTTTGTTCAACAGCCTAATCAAACCAAAATATAAAATTCCACGAGAAATCGGCAACTATACCGGCATTTTCAATAAAGACGTGAAAGATGCCCCCGTATTTTCTGACGTGTATAACGATCTCAAAAAAGTAATTCAGGGAAAAAGGCTCGTTGCATTTAACGCAAACTTTGATCGCGGCATATTGAATCAAACTTGTGACTTGTACGAACTGCCACACATTGAGGCCGACTGGGAATGTGCCTTTAAAACATATCAAGCATACCGTGACTTCCCAAAATCAGGATGTCATTTGCCGATGGCTGCACACAATGCTCTTGATGACTGCTGCGCAACAATGCGCTTGCTTTTTGTGATGGCAGAGAACGGGAATCCTAAAGATTTGGATAAGTTTCCAGCCCCATGGCTCGATTGAATACTCTCCACAAACGGCTCATGTACAAACAAAAAAAAGACCTGCAGAAGGCGTAGATAATGAGTCCCACCCCCTGACTTTTATTCCGCCGGCGCAGGAATGGCGACTTCTTTGCCGGTGCGGCGGCCCGGACAAACCCCGACAATTTCGGGCGTCGTTCCGCCGGCGCGCACCACCTGAATCCAATCGCCGAGCATCAGATCCATCGCGCGCAGATGATTCAAACTATGTAGCGTTGCGCTCCGCACCGTTGCTCCCTGAAACTCAAGCGGCTCAAAATGGGCCACCGGCGTCAGCCGGCCCGTCGCGCCGCGCCGCCACTCCACCCGCAGCAACTTTGTCTCCAGCGGCACCGCGCGATATTTCCGGGCAACCGCGCCGCGCGGATAGCGCGCCGTCGCACCCAGTTTTTCATAAACCGCGCGATCGTCCACCCGCACCACAACGCCGTCGGTTGCAAAAGGCAGTTCACCTCGGCGAAGGTTCATGGCCTCAACCGCACCCAGCACTTTCGTCGCCTCGACGTTTTGGCTCTCCACCACCGGAAGACCGCAGGACTTCATCAGCACCAACGCGCCCGAATGCGTCGGCGGCAGTTCCGGTGTATCCAAAAGTTCAAAGGCGCGGAACTCCAGCCTGCGCCGCGCGATCTCGGAAAAATCCTTGAGCCGCAGCGTGCCGGCGGCGGTATTGCGCGGACTCTTCAGCTTCGGTTCGCCGGCGGCGAGTCGGCGCTCGTTCAGCCGATTGAAAGCCGCATGGGAAATAAACAGTTCGCCGCGCAGCTCCAGCCTGTCTGGCGCGCCCGTTTTCAGTTCAACCGGAACAGCGCCCGACGCCCAAACCGGCGCGGTCACATCCGACCCCGACTTGCCGTCGCCGCGGGTAATGGCTTCGCTCAGCCAGCCGTTGCGATAGCGCAGCACAATCGTCAGCCCGTCCACCTTCGGTTCAATGCAATAATCCAACTCCGCACCGCACTTTTTCTGGAACGCCTCAACCTCTTCGTCGGACCAGGCCTTCTGCAAACTCAAGACCAGCTTGGAATGGGCAATGCCTTCCGTCGCGGATTGCGCACCGACCGAAGCGGTGGCCAGTTCGGGATATTTTTCAATCAACCTATCATATTGCGCGCGCAGCGCGTCGTAGGCCGCATCGCTCATGATGGAACGGTGCTGGTTATAGTAGGCGTCATCGGCCTGCCGTAAAACAGCGCGCAGACAACCCGCCTGTCTTTCCCCCTCCGGCGGAGCCGCAAAACAGGAAAACCCAAACACAACAGCCAGCAGAACAATCCAACGCATACGCACCTCCTTAACAGGTTTCGAAAAATCATATTGATCTTTCAAGGATTGATCAAGGCTGATGCCAACTTCGGTATATTCCTCGCAGAGACGCTGAGAACGCAGAGAAAACATGAAACATAGCTCCGCGATCTCTGCGTCTCTGCGAGAAATCAATGCGCTGGAGCAGCTTGGCAGAAACAAAAAAAAAAGACCTGCGAAAGCAGGTCTTTTAGAGTGGCGAGGATGACGGGACTCGAACCCGCAACCTCCAGCGTGACAGGCTGGCGCTCTAACCAATTGAGCTACACCCCCGTTGAAAGAAGCGCACATAGTACCCACTTTTCTGATGCGCGCAAGTGGAAATTATTACTTTTTTTCAACCTCTATTCGCGGATCTGCCCCTTGCCTTCGACAACATACTTATAGGTAGTAAGTTCCTCCAACCCCATCGGTCCGCGCGCATGCAATTTATCGGTGCTAATTCCGATCTCTGCACCCATGCCGAACTCCGCACCATCGGTAAAACGGGTCGAAGCGTTGATGTAAACGGAGGAGGAATCGACCTCGGCAAGGAAGATTTTTTCCGCCTGCTCGTCCTGCGTCACGATCGCGTCGGAGTGGCCGGAACCATATTTGTTGATGTGCGCAACGGCGGCATCGACATCGTCAACCACCCGAATTGCGACCTCCATCTCGAGATATTCTTCATACCAGTCGTCTTCCGTGGCCGGAACCGCGGCGGCGATATGCGAGCAGACGATTTCGTCGCCGTGCATCTTCACGCCGCGCGCTTCAAAAATTTCGCCCATCTTCGGAAGGAAGTCCGCGGCGATATCCTTGTGCACCAGTAGCGTTTCCATGGCGTTGCAGACGCCGGGACGCTGGCATTTGGCGTTTTCGGCAATCCGCCACGCCATCGTGAGGTCGGCTCCCGCATCAATATAGGTGTGGCAGACGCCCTTATAGTGTTTGATCACCGGAACGTGCGACATTTCGGTGACGGCCTGAATCAGCCCTTCGCCGCCGCGCGGAATGATGAGGTCGAGATAGTCGGTCATCTGGCACATCACCTTGACCGCCTCACGTTCGGTGGTGGGAATCAGCTGGATGACATTAGCCGGCATCCCCTTGGTTTCGCCGCCCGCCTGCATGGCGTCGGCAATCGCGAGATTGGAGTGGATCGCCTCTTTGCCGCCGCGCAGAATAACGGCGTTGGAGGTCTTGAAGCAGAGTGCCGCCGCATCGCAGGTGACGTTGGGGCGCGACTCAAAAATAATGCCGATAACGCCGATCGGAACGCGGCGCTTGTGGATCTCCAGTCCGTTCGGGCGGTTCCAGGTGCTGATCTCCTGCCCGACCGGATCGTTAAGGACGGCGACGTCGCGCAGCCCTTTAATCATGCCATCAATGCGCTCGTCGGTGAGCTCCAAGCGGTCGAGCATGGCGGAGCTGAGGCCGGCCTCTTTGCCGGCGGCCAGATCTTTGGCGTTCTCGGCCTGAATCAGGGCGCGGCGGGCGTCGAGCTCGTCGGCCATCGCCTCAAGAATCGCGTTTTTCTTACGGGTGGAAAGTTTGGCCAGCTTACGGCAGGCGGTGAGTGCGTCTTCGCCGATTTTCAGAACCTGTTCTTTAACATCCATTCTATTTTCCTTCCTTAAAGGATCACCATGTTATCGCGGTGAATCACTACGCCGGTTTTGCCGGCGGTCTTTTGTCCTTTGATCGTTTCGATTTCGTCGCTCGCATATTCAACCAGGCCACGGGCGAGGCGCTTGCCTTCGGCCGACTGAATATCGACCATTGCGCCAACCGTAAATTTTCCTTCAACGGTTTTAATACCGACCGGCAACAGGCTCTTGCCTTTTTCCAGCGCGGCGGCCGCGCCGGCATCGATCACCAGCCGGCCTTCGGCGCGATTAAAGAAGGCGATCCAGCGCTTGCGACGGGAAATGTTGCCCTCTTTCGGGAAGAGCAGTGTGCCCTCGTCCTTGCCTTCAAAAATACGCGTCAGCACGCCGGTCTTGCGGCCGTTGGCAATTACGACCGGAACGCCGTTATGTGCGGCAATCTGGGCCGACTGCAGCTTCGACGCCATTCCGCCGGTCGACAGTTTATCCTGTTTGTCGGAAACCAGCCCGAGCACATCGTCGTCCACCTCTTCTATATAAGAGACGCGTTTATTGTCGCCGTCGCGCAGGCCGTCGGTGGTGCTCAGCAGCACCAGCGCGTCGGCATCCACCAGAATCGCGACGAGCGCGGCGAGCACATCGTTGTCGCCAAATTTAATCTCCTCGGTGGAGATGGCGTCGTTTTCGTTAATGATCGGAACGATGCGGTTGGCGATCAGGTTGAGCATTGTATTGCGGGCATTCAGGTGGCGCTCGCGATGCTTAAGCGCGTCATGCGTCAGCAGCACTTGCCCAATCTGGCACTTGTTTTGACTGAAAAGCTCATCATAGACGCTCATAAGGCGGATCTGCCCGACGGCCGCGGCCATCTGCAGGTCCGGCATTGCCTTGGGGCGCGTCTTCATACCCAGCGCTTCGAGGCCGGCGCCGACCGCGCCGGAAGAGACGAAAGCCACTTCGCCGCCGCCGTTCTGAAACTGCGCCAGCTCGTCGACCAGCAGGTTCAGCCGCCGCTTGTCCGGCCGGCCGGTGCTCTGAACCAGCACCTTGCTGCCCGCCTTGACGACGATCCGTTTCGCGTTTTTCAGCGCATCCCGATGTTGTGCATTCTGTGTCATAAAGCATTCATCATTTCGTTAAACAGGGAACAGGTGCTATCACATCGCCGCCTTTTTGTCGAGACGGGCATCTATTCGTGTTTTCAAGGCGCCGAAGTTTCGCTAGGTTGTCCGGATGAGAATTACGAGTGGAATATTACGCAACCGTCGTTTCAACGTCCCGAACCAGGAGGTGCGGCCGACGATGGAGGCGGTGCGCGAGGCGGTCTTTTCTTCGCTGGGCGGAAGCTGTGAAGGGCGGAAAGTGCTGGATCTGTTTGCCGGCTCCGGCGCGCTGGGCATGGAGGCGTGGAGCCGCGGCGCCGATTCAGTCACCCTTGTAGAGCAGCATCCGGCGGTTTTCCGAAATCTTCAGCAAAATATTGCATCGCTCGAATGCGACGGGCTGGGCCGCATCCGCTGCATCAAGGCCGACGCCACCACATGGCTGGCGCGCGCCGGCGAGCGGTTCGATCTGATTCTGGCCGACCCGCCCTATGATCTGCCCGATGCGATGGAGCATACGCTCGACGGCATTGCCGCGCATTCGGTTTTGACAGCCGATGGGATCCTGGTATACGAGTTGCGCTCGAAAGGCCCCGTCGAGGTTTCCGACGACTGGGACGTGTTACGCGACCGCAAATATGGCAAGACGCGCGTACTGATACTCAAGCTGAAGAAAAGGGATGCATAAATGAACGAAGCCGCACTCTGCGCAGGAACCTTCGACCCGATCACCATGGGACACCTTGATGTAATCGAACGTGCCGCCCGCATCTTTCCGCGCGTGGTCGTCGCCGTGGCCACCAACCCCGGCAAAAACCCGCTCTTTACCTTGGAGGAGCGCATTAAGCTGGTCCGTGAATCCACGGCCCACCTGCCCGGAGTTGAAGTCGACAGCTTTGCCGGCCTGCTGGTCGATTATGCCGAATCAAAAAACATTCAGGTGATTGTCCGCGGCCTGCGTGCTTTTTCCGATTTTGAATATGAGTTCCAGATGGCGCTGACCAACCGCAAGCTCACGCCCGACATTGAAACGATCTTCCTGATGCCAAAGCAGGACTATTCCTATGTGAGTTCGAGCAACGTGCGCGAGGTGGCCCAGCTCGGCGGCGACACCTCGCTCTTCGTGCCGCCGCCGGTTCGGGAAGCGCTTAAAACCCGTTTCAGCGCACGCTAGCTCCCAGAACGGCGGTTGCAATCCGTTTGGCTGCTGCACCAACCGCAAAGAGGATGCAGCTGATGATGCAGATGGTTTGGTTGGTCGGAAAATCATGCTCGAACGAAACGACCATGCCCAGGAAGGTGGCGGCCATGCCCAGCACCGGCGCGATTAGCAGCACCACCCTGATGCGCTTGCTCAGCACCAGCGCGGTTGCGGGACAGACCACCAGATAGCAGAAGACCAGCAGCGCACCGGCAATCTGCGAAGTGGCCGAGATCACAATGCCGAGCATGATGAAGTAGAGCGATTCCCAAACCCAGGTTCGAATGCCGAGCACCTTGGCGGCTTCGCGATCGATAAAGCTGTAGAGCGTCGGGCGCAGGAACAGCAGGAACAGCAGCAGCGCAGGAATGAGCACCGCAAACAGCGTATAGAGCTCCCGCTTTGAGGAAAGGATCAGATCGCCATACAGTACCGCGTTGATTTCCATCAGGCCGGATCCGCTTCTGGAAACCAGCAGGATCGACAGGGCCGCCGCCGCGATAAACATAACCCCCATCAACGTGTCGCGCGGAATACGCTGGTTTTCGAAGGGAACGGCCAGTGCACTGACCGCCGCAAGCACCAGCACAAGCGATCCGGCAAACGGCGGAATCCCCAGTAAAAATGAGGCGGCAACTCCGCAGGTGGCAACCTCCGAAAGCGTAATGCCGATGAAAACCGCCCGCTTCAGAATAACAAATACGCCCAGCAGGGCACTGACCGTCGAGATCAGCAGCCCGGCACACAGGGCTTCCGGGAATTGGCAATAAAGGCACTGCATCGCATCATGCATTGTCATCACCTCCATCCCGGATTTCTCTGATTTCGGCATTCCCGTGCCGGATGCGGCACATGGTTTTGGTCAGCTCCGCCAACAGCTCCAGGTCGTGATGCGCCAGCAGCACGGTTTTCCCCTGTTCGCGGCTGAGCGCCAACAGATGCAGAAGCACCTCCTTTTCCGAAGCTTCATCCAGCTCGGAGGTGGGCTCGTCCATGATGATCACTTCGGGCTCACAAACCAGCGCACGGGCAATCAGAACCTTTTGTTTCATGCCGCCGGAAAGCTCGCGGAAGGTTTTATCCGCGTGGTCCGACATTCCGAGCTGCTCCAGGGCCCCATCGACGCGCTCGCGCTGAGGCGCGGAAACGGGGCGGAGCCAGCGGCGCTTCGGGTGGAGCCCCATTTCCACAATCTGCCGGACACAGACCGGATAGAGCGGATCAATCACCTTATGCTGCGGCACATACCCCGCCGGCGAACGTCGGAACGGGGTATGGATTTTGCCATGCCGTACCGGCAGCAAACCAAGAATTGCGCGCAGCAGCGTCGTCTTCCCCGAGCCGTTGGGTCCGGTGAACGGAAGAAAGGCTCCGCGCGGAATTTCAAGATTAACCCGGTGCAGCACCTCCTGCCGCCCATAGGCCACACAGACATTTTTGCAGCTGATGATTGATCCGCCCATGGCTATTTCTCCGTCAAACGCGTCACGATCAGGTCGACCAATGAGAAATAGTCGCTTGCCGCCGGATCGCCGCCGATCGAAGTGGGCGCTACCACGATGCGCGCCCCCGACTTTCCTGCAACACGTTCAGCGGCCTTGCGGCTGTACCACGGCTCCTGCAGGATAATGCCGATCTTTTCCGCCTGCACCGTGTCAACCACGCGCGTTAGATGCGCGGGGCTCGGCGGCACGCCGGGCTTGGGCTCAAGCTCGATTGCAATTGCCAGCCCAAACCGCTCGCAGAAGTAGATCCAGCTCTTATGGTAGGTCACGATGGACTTGCCCTTCAGCGGCGCCATCGCGTCCTTCCAACCGATCATCTTTTCATCGATTTTCGACGAAAAGGCGGCGGCGTTGTTTTTGTAGGCCACCGCGTTTTTTGGATCAAGCCGCGCCAGCCGCGCGGCGATCTGATCGGCCGCATGTTTTGCATTATGCGGATCAATCAGATAGTGCGGGTTGCCCTGCGCATGCACATCGCCCATGGCGCGGGTCAGCGTGTTGGCGTCGGGAATCTCCAGCTTCCGGATATTCACGGAGGCATCCAAATGGCCCGGCTGGCCGGGGCGGATTTTGCGGTTGCGCGATCCGTCGATCACCGGCATTTCCCAGCCGATCTCCAGCTCCATCCCGGTGCGGATCCACAGGTCGGCCTGGCGCGCCATCATCACATATTTCGGGCGTGCCTGCAGATGGTGCGGATCCTGTTTCCCGGAGCAGATCGAGTCGATCTTCGCCAGGCCGCCCGCGACCGCCTCCGCAATGGAGGCCAGATCGGGCGTCGTGGTAACTACGTTGAGTTTACCCGCATAAGTCGCCGAAGCGGCGAGCAGCAGGACACTTAGTATGCGCTTTATCATGCTTCCGCCTCCTTAAAAGTCGTGAGCACCGTGGGCGCCGAGCGAAACCGTTAACTGGACGAACCCTTCCCAAACGTTCTCGGTTCCATCTTCGGTTTCATAGTCGCCGTTGTTGACCTGGAAACGGAGCATCGAAAATTCCGACGCGAAGAAATCAACCATGGCCCCGGTGCGCCAGGAATCTCCATACTCAAAATCACCGCCGGGCGGCGTCTGCTCTGAATTGGTCAGGCCAACCATTTCATAGCGCAGACCCGCACGCCAGCGCGGCAGGATGCCGTACGTCGCCTGGGCATAGAAGCCGTCCTGTTCGTTGATTTTATCCCTTCCAACCATCGCTCCGTTGAGGAAATGCTCCTCAACCGTCAGGTCGACCTTGCGGCCGATATATTCCGCCTGAACGACCAGGTCGCCCTGTCCGTAGGATTGATTGGAGTTATATTTATAAACCGCGTCGCAGCCCCAGAATGAAGAGTCGCCGTCCAGCCAATGATCATTCGTGCCGTCTTCATCGCCGTCATGCGCTTCCTGGTGTTTGCCGTTACCGGCGAACAGGCCGAGCTGCAGCTCGTGGTTTTCCAGCTGAAGCGGCGCGCATTTGACCCAGCCGACGCCGAGGCGCGGACCGTTATGTGAAGGAAGGTTGGTGGAGCTGACCGTGCTGAACATTTTTTCGTTTTCGCCCTGAAAAACTTCCGCGCCGAACAGCAGATAGAACGGCGTCGGAGCCAGCCAGGTGAGCTGCGCACCCTTTTCATTTAAACCGTGCGCCCCAAACATCAACTCATAAACCAACGGCTGGTCGCTAAAACTCCATTGGTGCGCATGCCGGGCATTGATGTAGCCAAAGTCGCTGAAAAACTTGCCGGCCTTGGCCTGCAGGCCCCACGGCAGGCTGGTGGTTTCGACTTCCGCCACTTCAATTTCCGCACTGTTTTCCGAAACAGCCACAATCGCAAGCGCTTTTAAGTAGTTGTCGATCTCGGCCGAGAAGGCCAGTTCGAGGTGGCGTAGGTTAAAGCCGTTCTCAACCGAGCCGTGGTCATGGTTGTCGTCGCCATGGCTGTGACCAAAGCCGGCCATTTCCTCCTTCACGTGGCTCATGCCCTCTTCCGAGTCGTCGGCATAAAGGTAGGTGTCGACGATCACCGACACCGCCGGGTTAAAAGCGCGCAGGGCGCTGGTATTTTCGCTGGATGTCTGCACATCCTGCGCCGATGCGTTAAAGATAAATGCTGCGCCCGCCGCAATCAGGGCGGAACGATAAAAGAATTTCATTATATTCTCCGTTTATATTCTAAGACTGTTGATATGGGGTTTGTGATCAGACAGTCTCGGGCGGCCCGCGGGCCTGCGCGATAAACGGAATCAATGAGGTGTGGACGGATTGCGGTTCCGGCAGCACGGAAATAACGGTGCTGTCGCCCGTAATGGAGGCAACCACTACCGGCGCCTCGACCGATAAAACCAGCAGCTTGCAGCTTTGGCAAGAATCATGGTCGGACGAATGCCCGGTTCCGTCATGCTCCGGTTGCGGCTCCTCTTGATGATGACAGCAGGCCGCGTGCTTTTGCGCCGGCGCTTTTCCGTGACTGCAAAACAGCAGGTGAAAATGCGGCAGCAACACCATCAACAGAAGATAGAGGCTGCTTAAAAATATCCGAGCGGTTCGCATGAGCGTAAGCAAAAGAAAATTTAGTCGGCGAGTCAACCGACAATCCGCCAAAAGCCCCTGCTTAAATTCCCCGAAAAAGCCGGTTGCTTTTCGAAAACCAAGTGTGTAGCTTTCCCGACTCGTTCACATCAGGAGAGGTGTCTGAGTGGTTTAAAGAGCACGCTTGGAAAGCGTGTGTGCGATTATTCTCGCACCGGGAGTTCGAATCTCCCCCTCTCCGCCATTTTTGCGAGCGTAGCTCAGTGGTAGAGCTTCACCTTGCCAAGGTGAATGTCGTGAGTTCGAATCTCATCGCTCGCTCCAT
>CAZABK010000056.1:0-20341 GCA_964483355.1 uncultured Verrucomicrobiota bacterium
AGTTTGATGGGAATGGTATTGGGATTTACCAGTCGCGCGGTTTTGGTGCGGACGGCATCGCCCTGGCCCCAGCGGATCATCTTCGGCGCAATCGCGTAGGCTTGAGGAATCTCGGCCGCGATGGTGAGTTGGGTTTCGGGTCCGCGATCGGTTTGAACCATTACGGCCTTGCGCTGTTTGCCGGTGCGGCCGCGAAGATCAAACCGGACCAGCACTTCGCCGCTCTCTCCGGGCGCATAGGTTCGTTTGACAAGTTTCGGTACGAGACAACCGCAGGTCGGCTCCATTTCGCAGATTTTAACCGCCTCGGCCCCTGTGTTGGAAAAGGAAAAGGTTACATCGGCATAAACCTGAGTTGGATGCACCTGCACCGTTTTATCAGTCGCGTCCCACACCAACCCAGCCTGCGCCGTCGGCGCCAACAGCATCAGCATTGAAACAAACCAGGAACTCATTGGGCCAACCTACCGGGATTGTGACTTCCGCGCACCATAAAAAAACGGCCCGGAAATTCCGGGCCGTGCAAAACCAAATTGGTGAGCGTTTTACTGGGTGCTCATCTGGTTCAGGATGTCGAGCGGAGTCTGGTCCTTGCTCGGCGTGGCAGATGTCGAAGCTTGAGACGGACTGGTTGCCGCGCTCAGTGCCTGCATGTTTTTCTGAAACTGCTCAAAGCGGCGTTTGACTTCCGCATTTTCAGCTTCAAGCGCAGCCAGTCTTTCTGCGGCGGCAGCAGCGTCTTCGCGGGCGGCGGCAGCAGCGCTCTTGGCAGAGCTAACGGCGCGCTCAAGATCGGAACCTTTCGCTTTTGCAGCAGCCAGTTCCTTGGAAAGCTTGGCGTTTTGGTTTTTCAGGTCATTGACCTTACTGTTGGCATTGTCGAGATCAATGGATTTGGTGCGAAGCTTGGCTTTCTGCGAATCGACAACCGATTGCTTTTCAGAAACCGTGTCGTTGAGCTCATCAACTGCCTTCTGGTGCTTTGCTTCGAGATCGGCGATAACCGCCAGATGTTCTTCTTCCGGCACTCCGCAACCGGTCAGCATACCAATCATGCATCCTGCCGCGGCCATCATTGCAATTGTCTTTTTCTGCATTAACTACCTCCGTTGTTTTAATTAGCGTGAATCCCCAGAAATGAAACCAGTATATGCACGAAGGCGGCTATTACAAACCCAAAGCTAACAATTCCCGCCCGTCAAACGAGGTCGCAGGCGTCCGACGGCATCCACTTGCGGTCGCGGCCTTCCCACTTTACATTGCAGCCGACCGGGTTGGTAACCGGCACGGGGACCGGCTGGCCGGCGAGCAGCCCTTCGAGGGCATCAACCAGCTCGTGCGTGGTCGATTGTTCCCAGGCGCGGGGGTTGTCGATGGCGCGGCCGGTGTAGGCCAGCCGACGGTCTTCACCAAAGACGAAAAAGTGCGGCGTCCGCAGCGCGCCATAAGCTTCGGCGACGTCCTGCGATTCATCATAGAGGTAGAGCCACGGAAACCGGTACTCCGCCATGCGCGCAACCATGTGCTCGAAGCTGTCCTCGGCATAGGTGTTTTTGCTGTTGGAGTTGATCGCCACAAACCGCACGCCCTGCGCCGCAAAGCGCTCCGCAGCCTGACGCGTGTTTTCATCGGAGCCGATGACATACGGGCAGTGGTTGCAGGTGAAGAAAATCACCAGCACCTTGTCGTCAAAATCGTCCAATGAATAGCTGTTCCCATCTGTTGCCGGCAGACGGAATGCGGGCGCCGACTCCCCGATCTGCAAGGTGAATGCCATGGTCTGTCTCCTGTTGAACTAGCGCCCTTTTGCCCGTCCGGCGGGCGAAAGACAAGCAAATAAGATTGTTTCGGTTCCATTTCATTCCGCTTTCCAACGCCAGCCCAAACCGTTAGTTTGGTTCAGTTATGAAAGTGGTTTTGATTGTTTTCGACTCAGTGGGAATCGGCGCGGCGCCGGATGCGGCGGACTATGGCGACGCCGGCAGCGCAACGCTACAGCATATCGCCGAATCCATCGGCGGGCTTGAGCTTCCCGCCCTGCAAAAGTTCGGACTGGGCAATATTGCGGACACGCACCCGATTGTCGGATGCCCGCCGGCCGAGAAGCCGTTGGCTTCGTTCGGCGCCATGCAGGAAGTTTCGGAGGGCAAAGACACGGTTACCGGCCACTGGGAGATGGCGGGACTTCAAATCAATCCCGGTTTCCACCTTTTCCCGAAACAGATTCCGGCCTTCCCTCCGCAGCTGATTGCAGAATTTGAAAAGCGCACCGGCCGGAAAGCACTTGGGCAGAAACATGCCGGCGGCATCGCCATCATGAACGAGCTCGGCGAAGAGGCGACGGATTCGGGCGCGTGGATCTGCTACACCAGCGCCGACTCGGTATTCCAGATTGCGGCCAACATCGACGTCATTCCGCTCGAAGAGCTTTACCGCGCCTGCGAAATTGCCCGCGAACTGTGCAATCCGCCCAAGGTCGGCCGCGTCATCGCCCGCCCCTTCCGCGGAAAGCCCGGCGCATTCAACCGCACCGAAGAGCGGCGCGACTATGCTTTCGCGCCCGAGGAACCGCTCATCACCGAACGCCTCGTCGAGGCCGGCGTTCCCGTCTATGCTGTCGGCAAGATCGAAGATATTCTCGTCAACCGCGGCATTACCAAGAGCATCCATTCCGGCAATACGGCGGAGTCGCAGAAAGCGGTCGAACAGTTTATGCAGAAACCGGGCGACGGCTTTATCTTCGCCAATTTTATTGACTTCGACATGCTCTACGGCCACCGCCGCGATCCCGCCGGCTACGCCGCCGCGCTGCGCCAGACCGACGACTGGCTCGCGCAGTTTTCACCGACGCTCGGCGACGATGATTTGCTGATTCTCACCGCCGACCACGGCAACGATCCGACCTTTAAAGGAAGCGACCACACGCGCGAGCTCGTTCCGCTGCTGGTCTACCGCCCCAATCACCCCGGAAAGAGTCTGGGCATCCGCCACGGTTTCTACGACCTTGCCCAGACGCTCGCGGCGGTTTTCCAGCTCGAACCGATTCCGCGCGGAACAAACTTCATCAGCTGAACGGCAAGCCGCGTCTCATTCTGGCTGACGCAGGAAATAGTAGTCCGCCTCTTGCTTCAACAGACCGGCCGCAACCATGCTTTCGAGCATTCCGACCAATCGCTCCTCGGGCAGGCTGAATTGCGCGGCAAGCTGCGCGGCGGTCGCGGGGTGGCGCTTGATCAGCCCCAGCAGGGTTTCTTCGCTGACCTCCTGCGCCGCCGACGCCGACTTTTTGAACGCCGCCGTCACCGCGGCCTTCGGACCAAACAGTTCGGCCAACTCTTGAAGGTGCTTCTCCGACGACGCCTTTACTCCGGAATCGGCCGGCGGGCGCACCGCGGTGTTAATATCGATCCGGTCGGGATTGATGGACTCCACCACCTCGGCAATCCGACGGGCGTTTTCGAGCTGTGAGTTGACGTCCTCGATGATAAACACTTCGACCGACAGCTCACCGGAATATTCCTGCCGGAACGCGCGCTCGCCCGCGACCAGCTGCTCGAAGGTCACACCATTCGCCGGCCGGTGAATCTGCCGGAAACTCTCCTCGTCCCACGCACTGAGCGTCACCTTGACCTGGTCGGCCAGCGCGGCGTCGGCACGGACTTCCGGCAGGTGCAGCAGCGTGCCGTTGGTGAGCAGCACCGAGGCAATCGAGGTGTTGTCGCGCACCCAGCGGAAGACATCGCCGAAGCGGATGTGCAGCGTCGGCTCACCGGAACCGGCCAGCGTAATGTGGTCGGCCTGTCCGCCGGCCTGCATCCAGTGTTCGAGCTCGGCGAGCACATCGGCGATCGGTACATATTCGCGGCGCTCGCTGAGCGCGCAGGGCGTTTCACCAAGCTGACAGTAGGTGCAGTCGAGCGTGCAGGTTTTGAAAGGAATCAGGTCGACCCCGAGCGAGCGGCCCAGCCGCCGCGAAGGTACGGGTCCGAAGAGATATTGATAGCTTTTCGACATGCCGCAAGAGTCGTTGTTTTCGCTTGGCGGATCAAGCAAACAAGGGTCATACTCCTTGAGTCATGAGGATCGGAATTCCAATGTTCGTGTTGGAAGGCGGCAGGTCTGGGCTGGCGGCCTACATCCGCAATCTTCTTCGCGCCCTGCAGTTGCGGGATGCGAAGAACCGCTATGACCTGCTCATGGCGCGCGACGATGCGGAGCTGGTTTCGCTCACGAATCCCAACTTTTCCAAACGCCTCTACCCGGCCGTCCTCAACCAGCCGCTACTCAGTCTGGCCTGGCATAATGCGCTCCTGCCGCAAAAGGAGTATGACCTGCTGCACATTCCCTGCGCACGCCGCATTCCGCTGGTCAAGCGTACCCGGATCGTCGCCACCGTCCACGATCTGGCCGCCTTTACGGTCGAAGGCAAATATGACCGCGCGCGCATGGAGTTTAACCGCCGAATGGTGCCGGCCATGATCCAGCGCGCCGACCGCTTGATTGCCATCAGCGAACATACCAAAAACGACCTCGTCCGTTTCGTCGGCTATCCCGAAGAAAAGATCAGCGTAATCCACTCCGGCATCAACCACGAGCTGTTCCGGCCGGTTCCGGCCGACGAAGCGCGCCCAAAGCTGGCCAAAATCTTCGGGCTGAAAAAACCGTTCTTCGTCTATGTTTCGCGACTGGAGCACCCGGCCAAAAACCATGTCCGGCTGATCGAGGCCTTCGAACGCTTTAAACAGAAAAACGACAGTCCGCACCAACTGGTTCTGGCCGGCGCGCAATGGGGCGGCGCGGATGTGATTCGCGCCTGCGTGGCGAAAAGTCCGGTGAAGGAGGATATCATCCTCCTGGGTTTTGTTCCCAACGCAAAGCTGCCATTGCTCTACAGCGGCTGCGACCTGATGATTTTCCCCTCGCTCTACGAAGGCTTCGGCTTCCCGGTGCTCGAAGCGCTTGCGTGCGGGGCACCGGTCATCTGCTCCAACACCTCGGCCCTGCGGGAAATTGTCGGCGGGCAGGTCCCGACCTTTGATCCGACCAGCCCGAGACAGATCTTCCGCGCAATCAATTCGGCCATGGATGCCGGCCAGAGCAGCGAAACGCGCGCGCGCGGAATGGAGTATGCCAAAACATTCGAATGGCGCAAAACCGCACAGAGTGTGCTGAAAGTTTATCGGGCGGCGCTGGAATGATGGGCGCGCAAATCTCCCAGCCCGAAAGCATCGGCATTGTCCTGATGCTCACGCTGCTGATTGTTGGCGTGGTGATTGCGCGGAACCGGAAACTGCGGCGAAACATCAGCACCCACCTCCACGAACTCGGACACGCGCGCCAGATCCAGCTACAGGCCACCCGCGCCCTGACCGAAAGCGAAGAACGCTTCCGCGCACTGATCGAGTCGTCGAGCGATATGATCTGGGAGCTGGATCGCTACGGCGCCTACACCTATGTCAGCCCGCACGTGCGCGATATTCTCGGCTACGAACCCGACGAACTCGTCGGACACAGCGCCTTTTCGCTGATGACACCGGCGGATTCCTCCAAAATGTTGACCTGGATTCGCGCCACGACCGCCGACAGCGTCATCGACGGAGAGGTTAACACCTTTACCCACCAGGATGGCCGCAAGGTTATTCTGGAATGCAGTGGCCGCGCCTTCGTGGATTCCGCCGGCGAACTGGCCGGCTTTCGCGGTGTCTCGCACGACATCACCAAGCGCGTCGCCGCCGATGCCGCGCTGAAAGAGAGCGAAGAGCGTTTCCGCAGCCTGGTGGAAACCACCTCCGACTGGATTTGGGAAATCGACCAGCAGGGCCGCTTCATCTATTCCAGCCCGCAGGCCACCGATTTTCTGGGCTATGCGCCGAGCGAACTGATCGGCAAACGGCTGATGGATCTTATGCCCCAGAAAGAGGCGATCGCCACCCGTTTCATTTTTACGCAGAAGGTTGAGCACGGAGCCACCATCAACTCGATGGAAAATGTGTATCACCACAAGGACGGCCGGAGCGTGGTGCTCGAAAACAGCGCGGTCCCCTTTTATGACACCGACTGGAAAATCATCGGCTATCGCGGAATCGGCCGCAATATTACCGAACGCCGACTGGCCGAGGAGGAATTACTCCGGCTACGCAACCTGCTCGGCAACATCATCAACTCCATGCCGTCCATTCTGGCGGGGGTGGACACCAACGGCCGCGTTATGCAGTGGAACCGCGAAGCCGAACGCGCCACCGGCATCACCGCGGAACAGGCACAGGGCCAGGAGCTCGCCAAAGTCTTCCCCGACATCGGCAACAGCATGCCGCGGGTGCTCGCCGCCATCGGCAATCACGACGTGCAGTATCTCCGGCGTATTCCATGCACACTCGACGGCACCGCCTGCACCGTCGATGTCACCGTTTACCCCATCACCGACGACGGCGCCGAAGGCGCGGTCATCCGCGTGGACGACGTGAGCGATCGCGTACGTATCGAAGAAATGATGATGCAGTCGGAAAAGATGATGTCGGTCGGCGGACTGGCCGCCGGCATGGCGCACGAAATCAACAACCCGCTCGCCGGAATGCTTCAATACCTCCAGGTCATGCGCAACCGCATCGTACAGAACACGGAACGGAACCAGGTCGCGGCCGACAAGGCCGACACCTCCCTGAGCGCCATCCAGAACTATATGCAGGAACGTGGACTGGTCGATATGATGGATTCAGCCATTGACGCCGGCCGGCGCGCCGCCAAAATTGTCGACAACATGCTCTGCTTCAGCCGCAAGGGCGAAGGACACTTTGAGCGGAACAATCTCGAGGAGATCCTGGAATACACTTTGGAGCTGGCCTCCAACGACTATAACCTCAAAAAGCGGTTCGACTTCCGCCACATCCGCATCCATCGGAGCTATGACAACACGCTCGGATCGGTTCCCTGCGAAAGCAGCCAGATCCAGCAGGTGCTCCTGAACCTGCTTTCCAACAGTGCCCAGGCCATGGCCGAGCATCCGGACCCCGGCCGGGAACCGCATATTATCCTGCGGCTGCGCAAAGAAGCCCACGACGCGCTCATCGAGGTGGAGGATAACGGCCCGGGAATGGATGCCGAAACGCGCAAACGCGCCTTTGAGCCCTTCTTTACCACCAAAGATGTCGGCCACGGAACCGGCCTGGGCCTGTCGGTTTCCTACTTTATCATCACAGAAAATCACGGCGGCACAATGGATCTGGACTCGGCACCGGGACGCGGCACACGCTTCAGCATCCGCCTCCCGTTCGAACATCGGCAAACCCGGATGGGCCTGCGAATATGAGGGACAAAGCAGGATTGTTCCCCTTCCCGTAATCCGCTATAAACAATTTGTTTCGCAAAGGACTCTTAATGACAGACTATTCATCCATCCATGTGCTCGTCATCGATGACGAACCGGCCATCTGCTCAAGTCTGACCGCGTTTCTGGAGGATTATGGCTTCAACGCCTCGTCGGCCGAAAGCGCGGAAGAGGCGCTTGATCTGATGAAAAACAATTCCTTCAACGTCTGCATTGTCGACATGCGCCTGCCGGGCATGAGCGGGGAGGATCTGATCATCAACGCCCGCGAACGCTATCCCGATCAGCGGCACATCATCTACACCGGATCCATTTCATACAACCTCTCCGACAAACTGCAGGAACTCGGCATGCGCCCCGAGCACGTTTTCCTCAAACCCGTTCGCGTCCTGACGCTGCTCGTCAAATGCATCAAGGAACTCGCAGCACAGGTTAAACAGCTGGGAGAAGAAAGTTAACCCTCGAGGCCCTGCATGCCAGCCCCCGTCGCCATCGTCATGCGCTGCCAGAATGAGATGCCGCATGTACGACGGGCACTGAAAATGCTCAACCGCCAAACCGGCCCCGCCTTTGATCTGACTGCCGTCGACTCCGGCTCCACTGACGGCTCGCTCGAAGAACTCCAAAAATACTGCGATCAGCTGCAGCAGATTGCGCCGGACGAATATGTTCCCGGCAAGGTGCTCAACAATGCCATTGCGCAAACCCGCAGCGAGATCATTGTGTTGCTCAACGCCGACGCCGTTCCGCGCTCGGACAACTGGCTTGAAAAGCTGCTCCGGCCCATTCTTGAAAACCGCGCCGACGCCGCCTTCAGCCAACAGATCGCCCGCCCCGATGCCCGCTTTATCGTCGCCTACGACTATGCCCGCGCCTACAATCCCGCCAAAATCGCGCCCGGCTTTTTTTCGGCCGTCGCCTGCGCCTTCCGCCGCGAACTTTGGGAGCGGCATCGCTTCCCCGAAAGCGGCTATGCCGAAGACGCCGCATGGGCCGCCGACTGCATTGCCGCCGGCGCGCGTTTCCAGCTGGCCGACGATTCTGTCGTCGAACATTCGCACAACTATACCCTCCAAGAGCTCCGTCAAAAGCGCCGACGCCAGGCCCCGCGCATCGGCAACTCCCCCCCCGGCCTAGGCTGCGAACTTGCACGCGACCTGCTCCACGCCATCGCCAAAATGAAACCCTGGACGATCCCCTATAACATCGCCTACCGCGTCACGATTCATTTCGGCGACCGAATCCCGAAGGGGATTAAACCGTCGGAGAGCGGCGATGGTTGTTGAGCCGGAATTTGAGCCGGAACAGCTCCCTCAGCAGCGCCCGTAACAAGCTGATGCGGGACGCGTGATAAATGAGGTTTTCCGGGAAGGAAAAAATATATTCGCGGCGGGAATGCAGGCGGCAGATTTCCGTCCGATCTCCGCTCAGCAGGGTATGCCGGTTGCAGTTTTTGATTTTATCCGCCCGCACCAGCTTCATTGGCAACTCCCGCTTTTCGCCCAACATCAGCCCCAAATTGGCAGCGGCATTGACAAACCGGTATTTTTTTTCGGGCGACTGCGAGTTTGATTCGGACTCGGCGCAGATCCGGTAGAGACCGAGCGCTTCGTCGATATAGTGAAACGAGCCATATTCAATCAGCTCGCTCCAGGTGGGGGTATCGCCCATGGGAAGTTCTTTAAACAGCTCCTCATTTTGGTCAAAAATATCAAGCACATCCGCCGTGCGTACGAAAACGGTGCTGGCCGCAATGGGATAGCGCCGCTGAATAATGTCGTAGCGAAACAGGGATTTGTCGGGATTGGCCCTCAGCTGAAAATGGCGGTGCCTATTGACCCGCGAAAATCGACGTCCGGAAATTTCATCAACCTGCTCATAATCCGAATGCACCAGCGCAACCGCGGGATTCGCTTCCATCACGGCATACTGCTTCTGCAGCTTCTGCGGATCCATCCAGGCATCGTCGCCGTCGCACAACGCCAGATATCTGCCCCGGCTGGCCCTTGCGGTTTCGATATAGTTATAGACCCCCTGCGACATATAGTTCCGCCGCCCCGCAGCGGTTCGCGACCACTCGAACAGCCGTATTTTTTCCGGGTGTCGCGCGGCATACTCCCGGCAGATTTCGCGGGTTCCGTCGCTCGAACCGTCTTCGCCGATGCAAATTTCGTACGGAAACCGCGTCTGCTGCATCAGCAGGCTGTCGAGGCACTCGCGGATAAAGCGCTGATGGTTGTAGGTGATCAGGCTGACCGTAACCACCGGGATGTCGTTTCGGATATCAAATTTCACCGCACACATCCTTTGTTGCGAGCTGTGCTCCAGCTCTCCTTGGCAATGCGCTTGATGAGCAACAGAATCCGCTGAATCATTTCGGGCGTAATCGTGGCGCCCGTCGGAAACAGCAAAATTTTTTCCAGCACCGCCTCGGTGACGGGCAGGTTCCCCCCGGCCTCGGGCTGCAGCGTTTTGTAGGGCTCCATGCGGTGGCAGCCCGGCCAGAAATAGCGACGGACCAGAACATTCTCATTATGCAGCTGGTGCATCAATTCATCGCGCGAAAGCGGAAAGGGTTCGGCCACCTCAATAACAATATAGTGTCGGTTGCCGTCCGCTGCGCGACCGGGGTGAACCATCCGCAGGCCGGGGATGGCAGCAAAGCCCTGCGCATAGGCCGCGCAGTTGCGCCGGTTCACTTCCCGGAAAGCATCTAAATGGCGGAGATTAACCAGCCCCATGGCCGCGCAAACCTCCGTCATTTTTCCGTTCATGCCGACATGGTCCGCCTGGTCAGGATCCGCGAAACCAAAGTTCTGCATAAAACGGATCTTTTGCGCCAGTTCATCGTTGTTGGTAACCACGGCGCCGCCTTCGAACGTGTTGAAAAACTTGGTGGCATGAAAGCTGAACACCTCGCACTCGCCAAAACTGCCGATCATTCTGCCGTTATGCCGGTGCCCGAAAGCGTGGGCGGCATCAAACAGCAGCTTGAGGCCGCGGGTATCGGCGAGCTGCTGCAACGCAGCGGTGTTGCAGCTGCGCCCGTAAACATGTACGCCGAGAATCCCGGTCGTCCGGGGCGTGATGAGCTCGGCGGCCCGGGCCGGATCGATGCAGAGCGTCTCCGGCTCAACGTCGCAAAAGACCGGCGTAATCCCCTGCCACTGCAATGCGTGAGCCGTTGCGACGAAGGTCAGGGCCGGAACAATCACTTCATCTTTCAGGCCCAAGGCCCGAACCGCGATTTCAAGAGCCACGGTTCCGTTGCACATGGCAATGCAATGCTTAACGCCAATAAAATCCTGCAACTCGCGCTCAAACTGCATCACCAGTTCGCCGTGGTTCGTGAGCCAGCGGCAGCTGAACATTTGTTCGGCATATTGATGGAACAGTTCCGTCTCTCCAATGTTCGGAGCTCCGACATGCAAGGGCTGTTCAAATTCCATGCGTCCCCCCCCCTCCCCCAAACTCCCCGGCCCGATAGGCGGGGAAATAGGCCGTTTCAAGCTGTCCGGTCTGTCGGAGCAGTTCGGCATAGCGCTTGTGATTGATAATGCGTCCGCAAAAATAGGCCGGCCTTTCCTCCGAACCCCACCCCTTTTTATACCAGCTCAACCCGTCATCATCCGCACCGGACAGCCCCACGCCGCCGCCGAGATCGAGCTTGCGTCCCCGGCCGGAGAAATAGAGAAAAGCGTAGTAGTCCAGGGCATAGAACGCATCCATCCGGTAGCCGGCGTCCGTGATTGCGCCCAGATGACAATGCACCACCTCGCCCTGCACAAAGAACAGCTGGGCTCCGACGAGCTCTTCCTGATAAAAGGCCTGATGAACAATCATTTCCGGCATCGCAAGCTGTTGCGCAAAGGCCTGGCGGGAAAACGCCCGAATACCGCGAATGCCGTGCCGTCGCTGCAGGTGCCGGTATAACCGCCGCCAATCATCCACGAATCCGGCCGGATCTTTACACTCCTCCACCTGCAGCTTGCGCATGGCCTTGCGGGCCGCCCGGCGGTGATGGCGGGAGCCGATGGCCGCCGCGTCCTGCTCCAGGTCCACAATATAGTGTGTCTTGAATGGATTCACGACGTCAAAGCAGGCCTCGAGCTGGGCCACGGAATAGGCACCGAACGGATCGGCCACCAGCGAAACGCTAATGATTTCCTCGGCCAGCGTCGCGAGGTCTTCGGCCAGCGCCGACCAGTCGTGGCAGAAAAAGAGCGGGTAGCTGCCCATGGCATCAACATCGGACGTACCCGGGATGATGCGCTTGAGCAAATAGCCGCCGCTGCGGGGCAGATGAATCAGCTCGCCGAATTCGGACAGCGACTCGGCATAGTGCCGGGCGCCATAGCCGGCGGCCTCAAGCTTCTGTAAGTCCATATCCGCTTTCATGCTCATCACTCCCTAATTGTCTGGGGTTCGGCGGAAATCGGCGGGCGCGTCCGGCGCCGCAGTTTCCGGCCGGCCCGCTTCTTCAAATGAAGCGCAGCCAGGCACCAGTTTTTCCAGTTCATCCGACGAATAACGATGTTGATGGTCTTTTCAATCCGGCAGGCCCAGGGTTTGTTGTAGGCCGAAAATCCGGCCAGGTAGTCCCCCTCCACAAAACCTTTGCCGTGAAAATGATGAATCAGCCGGGACGAGTTGACGGTGCCGGGCGAAAGGTCGGCGTAGGCCGGATCGTAGGTGCCGTGCGCAAAAAAGACGCGATCCCGGAACGTATAGGCGATCTCCACCGAGATCACTTTCTCCCGGTCATACATCATCCCGAAGAACAGCCGGTTCTTGGCCGCCATCCTGGGGAAAAGGTCATGATAAAACTTCTGGTTATCGGGATCGGAGACAAACTCGCCCGACTTCCAGCTGATCAGCTCTGTTGCAATGTAGGCGTTCAGGCAGGGCGCAACATCAGCCGGATCTCCGGTAACCTTATACACCAGGTCGTCACCAAGTTCCTTTTCCAGCTTCCGTGTGTGCTTGCGCAACTTGCGGTGCCCCATCCAGAAATCCTGCCAATCGCCATCGAGCTTTATGATGGGCGACTCGGGCCCGGCCGAAACCTTGGTCCAGTACAAGGGGAATGAAAATAAAGAACGCAGGGCATGGCTCAGGTAGGAGTCGGGCATGAATTCATCATAATCGATGATGTCCCACTCTTTGAATTCATGTCGTAAATAATCGCGGAACCTTTTCCAGCAAACCTCTTCATGGTCCTGGCCGATGATGGGATAGGGTTTATCCACATCCGTTGTGGTGGTGGTAATACCGTGGGCCAGCACGCGAAGATCAATGCCATAACATTTCTCCCGGCACAGGCTCATGGGGAAAATGGCCAGCAGCTCGCCGCTCTTCTCATCGCGAAAGAACAGGAAAAATATTTCTTCGTCCTCCTTGAAGTGAAGACAGGAGGTGTAGACAAAATCAAAAGTGGAAAACACAGAGGGCCGCGAACTGCGCCCCAGCAGCGCATCCCACTCGGATTCGCGTTCCTGCAACCGCGGACCAAAGTCCACCCGTTCCACCTTTATTTTCCGTTTCATGCCTACGCTCAACTCAAATGCTCTTCCAGGTCGATGACCTTTTCGGCATGCGCCATGACCGACGGTCGGTGCGACACAAAAACAATCGTCAGCCCTTCGATCTCCTTCAATCGTGACAGCACCAGACTCTCCGTCTTCAGATCGAATGCATCGGTGCTTTCATCCAGCAGCAGCACGGCAGGATCGCGATAAAGCGCACGCGCAAGGCCCACCTTCTGGATCTGTCCGCTGCTGAAAGATAATCCCTCCTCGCCATACACCGAATCATAGCCCTGCCGCAGCCCTTGAATATGCTCGTCCAGCTCCACCAGCGCGGCCACGTCCCGCACCTTCTGCCGGTCGATTTCGGCATACTCGATGCCGAGCGCGACATTCTCGTAGAGCGTCGCGTTGAGGATATTGACATCGGCGGGAACAAAGCCGACCCGCCCCTTCCACTGTTTATTCCGGTAGACATCCAGCCCCCGGCCATCAAGTTCGATGCGGCCCGACGCCGGCTCGTACAACCCGGAGGTCAAATACAGCACCGTCGACTTGCCGCAGCCGGTTCGGCCCTTAATGCAGGTCAGCTGATTCGCCGGAAACTCCAGATTCAATGCGTCCAGATGAAATGGGCTGTGTTCCGAAAAGCGGAATGATATGCCGGACAGTGCGATGGTATGGTCGAACAGATGTTTATCGTCCGGTGGCCCGCTTTCTTCCGGATCAATGTCGGCCAGCGATTCGACCAGTCCCTCCAGGTTTGCCGAGTCGAACCAGATGTCTTCCAGATTGCCGAACACTGCCGCGATGGAAGGCATCAGCCGATAGGCGGCAAACGCATACATCCCGATCAGCGTGATCGGCGCGGCGACCGAATTCGAATAGATCGCAAAATAGATCGCAATCACCAGGACGGTCCCAAAAGCAACCATTTCAAAAACCCGCTGCGGCATCTCGTTGATCAGCGCGCGCGACAAACTGTTGTGGACCATGTCCCGGCAAGAGTGGGAATAGCGCCTTACAAAAAAGTGGGCGACTCCGTTCAGCTTGATTTCCTTATGCAGCCTGAGGGCTTCCAGAACATGGCTGAACAGCGTAGATTCGATTTCGGTATACTCTTCGCCCAAGCGCGACAGGCGGGAAGATGTAAAAGCGTGGATCAGCAAATGAACCACAAGCAATCCCCCAAACACGGTCAGGGTGACCCCCCAGTCCACCAGCAACAGCAGCACCACGATGAAAACCGACACAATCAGCTCGGATACCAGATCCAGCATCGAAAACAGCGTCTCGATCAGAATGCGATCCACATCCGAAAGAATCTCCTTCGCCCGCTCGGTGCTCTTTTTCTTTTCAAACTTCAGGACATCAGTGTGCAACCAGTTCCTCAACAAACGCACAGAAAACTGGTGGTCCAGCCGGGCCCCAAACCGCTCCCCGTACCAACTTTCGAACGCCGCGGAAAGATTGCCGAATATAACCAGGAACAGTGAAATTCCGCCGAAGGCAATGATCGCCCCTTCGCGCGATTCAATTCCCGTGAACTCACAGAATCCGAGGATAAACCTGTTTGTATTCACCAGTTCCGGCTCGGAAACCAGACCAATGAACGGCAGAACCGAAGCCACTCCTGCCGCGCTGAGCAGGCCGTTGAAAATCGAAAGCGTGCAGATCAGAAGCAGGCGTCGCCTGTCCTTCGCATCCATCAAAACCAATATTAAACGTAGTTTTTCAAGTATTGGCATGGCCAGACACCATCTTTAGCATCCCCAACGCAAGTGACGATAAAAGATTCGTCCGGCATCGGCAACTCTCTTCGTGACATAGCTTTAACAAAGCTACACAATGACTCCTGCAGTCAGCACCGGAATGATGAATGAGTAAATATACCGCCAGAGGGTCGCGCAAACTCGACGCGAGAATCGACGCCGACATGGCACACATCGCCGAGGCCGTTGCGCCGCTCTGCGTTGCCGGCATTCTGCTCGGCGGCTACGGTCGCGGCGAAGGCACGCCGTTCATTAATCCCGACGGAACGCAGGTGCCCTTCAACGACTATGACCTCGTCGTGATCGAGGAAAAAGTTACGCCGGCGCTCCGGAAAAGACTTCGGCAGCTGGAGCAGCAGCTCTCCGCTGAACTCGGCCTGCCAGTCGACCTTTGCCCATACCAGCGCGACCGCCTGCGCCAATGCAGTTCTTCGCTGCTCAATTATGAAATGAAACGCGCCCACCGCGTTATCTGGGGCGCCGAAAATATTCTCGATGCCATGCCCGACTTTCGGGTTCCGCTTTCCGAAGGCACCCGCCTGCTGCTCAACCGCGCCCGGCTGCTGCTCAATATCCAGACCGCTGAAGAACGCGTCCGATCCATCAAATTTATCCATAAGATGTGGCTGGCATTCGGCGACTGCGCCCTGCTGGCGGAAGACCGCTATGATATTTCCTACTCGGGCAAGGCCGAGCGAATTCGTTCCGTCGGCGCCATCCCCGACCGCGAAGCCATCATTGAAGGTTACCTGAAAGCCATCGAGCTGAAGCAATGGGGCAATTACCGTGCGGTGGAAAATTTTGACCTCGCCGCGGAGCTCAAAACCGTCGGCCGGATTTTTGCGCGCTTTTATCCGTGGTATCGGAAGCAATATTCCGCGCTCGAAAAACCGCGCCTGAAAAATGCGGCGCGGCACACTCGCTGGCACGTGCAGTTTTGCAAACTGCGACGGAGGCTTTCCTGATGCATACCCCAAAGAAAAAGCTGCGTCTGTTTCTGTTTATCGACGCCTTCGGCTGGGAGGTCAGCCGCCGGCATCCGGAATTTTTGAACGGACTGGTTCGCGACAGCAAGCCGCTCGAAACCATCCTCGGCTACTCCTCCGCCTGCGACCCGTCGATCATTTCCGGCCGGACGCCGAGTGAGCATCGGCTCTGGTCGTCGTTCTACTATGACCCCGAAAACTCGCCGTTTAAATGGACGCGGCCGCTCACCGTTTTGCCCGCTCCAACCTTCCAGCGCAGCCGCGTGCGCAATCTGTTCGGGAAGTGGATCAAAAAACGTTGCGGGTTTACCGGCTATTTTCAACTCTACAACGTTCCCTTCAAACATCTCCACCTGTTCAACTATGCCGAACAAAAGCGCATCTGGGAGCCCGGCGGACTGCCGCGCGGAACATCCATCTTCGACCTTATGGCGCAAAAAGGCATCGCTTACCATGTCCACGACAGCGCGGCCGGCGACGAGCTGCGGCTTGAGCGGCTCCAGGCGCAGATCCAGCGGCAGAGCATCGACTTTGCCTACTGCTCGCTCGGCCGGCTCGACAACCTGATGCATACCGTCGGGAATGATCATCCTCACATCGGAAAACTGATGCAGTGGTATGACGCCAAAATCCGCGCCCTGCTCGATGCCGCCGATGAAAACTATTCCGAAGTCGCGTGGTATCTTTTCAGCGACCACGGCATGCACAACGTCGCCGGAACCTGCAACCTCATGACCGACATTGAGGCGCTCGGCCTTGAGTGGAACAGGGATTATGTCGCCTTCTACGACTCCACCATGGCACGCTTCTGGTTCCTGAACGAAACCGCGCGCGCCCCCCTTCGCCAGTGCCTGCAAAACCACGCCAATGGACAACTGCTTTCAGATGATGAACTCAAACAACTCGGCGTCTGGTTTGCGGACGGCCAATACGGCCAGCTCATCTTTCTCATGAGTCCCGGCATTCAGATCGTGCCGAGCTTCATGACTGCCAAAACCTGCAAAGGCATGCAAGGCTACCATCCGGCCGAGCCCGCTTCCCAGGCCTGCATCCTGCCCAACCGCGATCTGCCGCCGCAACTTTCCTCCATCCGCCAGATTCACGAGCTGATGCTCGCCGAGCTGGAAGAATAAATTACTGAAAAGAGTGTTGATTCCGAGCGCGGCACATATTAGACAAATACAGTGCTATTTAAAAAGGAGTGATATCATGTCGACAATCGATCTGAAAAAAGAGCAACTCGCGAGTCTCGAGCGCCCGCGGTACAAATATTCGCTGGCGGCAAAATTTTTCTTCGCCTCAATGGATCTGGTGACCGGCCGCCGGATCAATCTGCCCAAAACACTGCTCATCGAACTGCTGGCCAGTATTCCCTATCGCGCCTGGGAGCTGCGCATGTATGCCAAGCTGACGCTCGGCTACCGCAACCGGCAAGCGGTCCAAAAAGCGCTCCAGATCATGGAGTGGAGCCGCGATGCCCAGGATAACGAATACTGGCATGTGCAGGCTATTCAGGAAAAAATGGCCGAGGATGGAACCCGCCGACCGTGGTATCTGCTGCAGCCGATTCCCTTTTTCATGATCGCCTTCTACATCCTCTTCACACGGACCCTGGCCGTGTTTAATCTGCGGCGGGCGTTCCTGTTTAATGCCGAATTTGAGGATCATGCCGAACATGTCTACGCCCAATTCGTGCAGGAAAACCCGCAGTGGGAAGAACAGCCGGTTACCCAGCAGGTTGTGCTCGACCGCATGCCCTTTTCCAACTGGGCCGATGTCTTCCGGCGGATTGGCCTTGATGAACGGGAACATCGCGACGCCAGCTTCATCGAAGCCGGAATGGCCGAACACGTCGTCGGCATCCCCGCCTCCAAGGATTCGGATGATTGAAGAGCTGACTCCAGACCCCAAGTTCCTGCTTGAACTGGCCGAAACACGCATGCCGTTCGATAAATACCAGGGCCGGCTGCTCATCGACCTGCCCGAACCGTACGTCGTCTGGTTCAAGCAAAAGGGCTTCCCGAACGGCAAGCTCGGCAAGCAGCTCGAAACCGTCTACGTCATTAAAGCCAACGGACTCGAACACCTCTTTGATCCCCTGCGCTAAATAATGAAACCGCTAATAAACACTAATACACGCTAATTATGAGTGGGTTATGAATAATGCACGCTCTCCCAGTTATTTGGCAGCAAACAGTCGACAGCTGATCATTCGTGTTCATTGGCGTTTATTAGCGGTTCTGCTATTCTGTTTCTAGGGTAACACCAACATTGAAAGGATCTGCTATGGATTCACTCGAAGGAAAAAAGGCGCCGGCATTCACACTCGTAGGCAGCGACGGCCAAACGCACTCGCTCAACGATTATGCCGGCCAGCGAGTTGTGATCTATTTTTATCCGCGCGATAACACGCCCGGCTGCACCAAGGAGTCGTGCGGCTTCCGCGATCTCAACAACGAGATTCAGGAGCTGAACACCGTCGTGCTTGGCGTCAGCAAAGACAGCCTCGCCTCGCACGATAAGTTTATCCAAAAATTCAGCCTGCCCTTCGTCCTGCTCTCCGATCCGGAAACCGAGATGATGGCCGAATACGGCGCCTGGGGCGAAAAGGTGCTCTACGGCAAAACCAGCATCGGCTGCATCCGCTCCACCGTTATCGTCGACGAAAACGGCACAATCATCAAACACTGGCGGAAGGTGCCTAAGGCTGAAGCCCATCCGGCCAAGGTGCTGGAATTCCTCCAGAGCCTGTAATTTCTATTCCTCGCAGAGCAACTGAGTACGCAAAGAAGTCCCAGCTCTCAATTCTCTGCGTCTCTGCGAGGTATAAATTTAGTACCACCAGATGCCGCGCTTGCGCGGGTTGCCGTAGGAAGCAAAGTCGTCGCCCGACTCCTTCAGCACTTCATCCAGCTCGGCTTCGGTAAAATCGTAGCCCTCTTTGTTGGCCTCAGCCACAAAAGCTGACTTGGGCTCCAACGTGTCATATTTCAGCCGCACGTCATAACTTTCCCCGCCGGCAATCAGCAGGCGTTCCACTTCTTTCTTTGCCATGGTTTTCTCCTGGTTGTTTCTTTTCCTCTGAATAATCAGTTGCCTCTATTTAACACAAGGTGTGCCAAAAAAATCCGCACCCGCGCTGCCCACGGAAGCGACTGATTAACAAGGGATTACGCAACGCGCCAATGAGAGGTGCGCAACACGAGAACCGGAAATAATTGTCGAAACAAACGCCAGCCCCGGCCTTACGGCATCACAACGCTCTTGTTTGACGTAGGTTACGAAGAAACTGACAATCATTTCCGCAATGCGGGATTCAAAACAAAAAAAACGCCCCTCCGTTTCCGGAGAGGCCGGAATACCGAATGCGATCTGATTGGCAGCGCAACCACCAATCGAGCTGATCCGGATAAGCCAATATCGACTGCATCCGCTCCACCGTCATCATCGATGAAAAGGGCAAAATCATTAAGCACTGGCGCAAAGCCCCTAAAGCCGCAGCCCATCCCGCCAAGGTGCTGGAATTCCTCCAAAGCCTGTAGTTTTGACGGCAGCCCGCAATTCCATTAGCGGCCTGAAGCAACGATATCGCTCCATGCCTCCCAGATCATGACCATGGCGAGGGTGTCGAGTTCGCAGTAGCGCAGCAACGCCTGGCAAACTGCTTTGCGCTCATCCTCTGGAATGTCGGAAAACTGAAGTCGGGCGTAGGCGGTCATGGCGGCTCCGCCATCGGCCAGTTTTGAGTCACTTGCCTCAACCTGCTCAAGCTCATCCTGTGCGATATTTATGTGTGCCGAATAGTTTTCAGGGATTTCACGTCGAGCTGCATGATGTTTTCGGGGTTAAGCTCAGGGTGATCGGCAGAAAATCGATAGGCCGTGATGTGCCGTCCACTTTCGTCCAAATAATCCAGACACACGGCGTTTTGGCCCTCCAGCGTTCGGGCGGCGGGGAGTGAATAATGGCCAAAAAACACCGGTTTCCCGTCGTCAGCATAGCTATGAAAATCCCCGTCCCATGTATGAAGGTGCAGGTCTTTCACCTTGACCGATCGTACGACCGCTTCTGCCCAGGTTCGCGGACGTTTTTTCCACCAAGCGAGGCGAGCCTCATGTCGTTTATTTTCATGTTTATCTATTGTGAAAAGTCCGGCAGGGAGCTTTTTCTCCGGCCCCTTCATCAGCATTTCCACCGCCGTATACATATCGGAACCCTTTACAGCAGCGTCCACCCATGGTGTGTCCGGCATGTACCATGCATCGCTTTCATGGCGTAGGGTTTTAAGGTGATCTGCTGACCAACAGGCATGGATGGCCCGGAAATGCGTAGTTTCAATCGCCACCGGAAGAGAAGAAAACCATTGGATTGCCTCTGCCCATTCATCAGGAGAATCCTCATACTCCTTCAGAAAATCCTCGTGCTGGTCCCGCTTTTCATCGCGATCACGCAGATAACTGCCCGACTGTTCCGGATCTTCAGTATAAAACTGAACCGCGTTAAATTCATGATTCCCCATCAGGCAGGTTGCCAACCCCTGATCCACCAGCGCGCGAACCGTATCGACGACCTCTCGGTTTTTCGGGCCGCGATCAATCAGATCCCCTAGGAATATCAGATGATGATTATCCGGATGGTTCCATTTTTCCTCTAAACAGGAATATCCCAATTCCGATAATAACGCAGACAGCGCATCAAACTGCCCGTGAATGTCGCCAATTAGATCTATCTTAT
>CAZABK010000057.1:0-20021 GCA_964483355.1 uncultured Verrucomicrobiota bacterium
ATTTAAGGGATATCAACTATACCAAGGATCATGCGCTGGCGGTGCGGATTGCTTCGCGGGAAATGAATACGCTGCGGCGGAACACCTATGTGCCCGAGTCGGAATCGGCAGGCGAAGCGGGCCGCTTTTCCTGGCAGGCGGTCGTCGTGGAAATGGATGTCGGTGAACTCGCCGGCATGGACAGCGACGATGAGAGCGCGTCGGATGCGCTGGTGCCGTGCGAAATGGAAGTCACCGTTTTGTGGAGCGCCGATGTCGGCGGGGAAGCGGTTCATAAAGTGAAGCTGAATGGAATCGAGCTTTTTGAAGATGAGTAGAAGGGTAGACAATTTATCTTCCGGCTTCACGCTGCTGGAGCTGCTGGTGACGCTGGCGGTGATGGGCATTCTGTGCGGTTCGCTGGCGGGCGTGCTGCGCAATGCGTCCGAGTCGGTGGAGCAGGGGACGGCGGCGCTCGATAACCTGACGCGGATGCGGTCGCTGGAGCTGGTGCTTGGCGGGGCGCTGCGCGATGCCCGCGCCCTGCAGCTTTCGCAGGAGGAACAGAGCATGCTCGAAGAGGAAGGTTCGTACGATTCGGCGGAGGGCGACTACCGCTACCGCGGCGAGGAAGCGGCTGTCGGCTTCTGCCTTGAGCGGCCGTTTCTGGGATCGCGGCGCGACGGCTATATGCACTGGATCGTGCTCGAGGTGCGTCCCGATGAAGAGACGCAATATCAGAGTCTCTGGCTGACGGATGTTTCTTTTCTCAACGGCATTGATAATCCGGTCGGCGAGGACTGGGGCGACAATGCGATGTTTGCCGATGCTGCGGAGTTGCCGACGCAGGAGATTCAATTGATTGAAAAAGCGGAGACAATAATTTTCCGCCATTGGCAGTTGGATGAAGAGGGGATGACCGACGAGCCGGAACCCTATGAGCTGGAGGCCGAAGACATCGAAGGCGACTACGCGCTCGAACTGCCCGACTATGTGGAGATGGAAATCAAGCTCCCGAAGATGGAGAGCGAAACGCTCTATTTTGACTATTCGATTCGACGTAATGGAATCTAAGCCGCAGATGAACACGGATAAACACAGAAGAATTTATGAGATGGGCCGGAAGCAGGTCCGTGTTCATCCGTGTTCATCTGTGGCGAATAAAAAATCCGGTTCCGCGCTGATCATTGTTCTTTCGGTGGCGGTGGTGCTGGCGCTGATTGTGGCGAATTTTGCGGCGGATATGAAGGGAGAGCTGAAGGCGGCCGGCAGCAACTATGAAGAGGCCATCAACGCGCAGCTTTCGCGCAGTGCGTTGGCGCTGGCGCGGCTGGTGGAGCTCGGTCAGGATAATGCGCAGCTTTATGCCAACGGTTACGGCGACGCCTATCTGATTTCCGGCACCGAGGATTATGAGTCCGCCATCGAAGAGCTGGAAATTTATCGCACCGGCTATGAGCTGGGTCGCGGCATGCTCTCCTATCAGCTGGTCTACAAACCTTCGGCGCTCGACCCTGGCGAGCTGGGCCAGAACGACTGGCACCGCCTTCTCGAAATTGCCTGCGACATGGAGGAGGGCACCGACCGCAGCGAGCTCGTTGACTGCATCCTCGACTGGATTGATGCCGACAGCAACACGCGCGCCAACGGCATGGAGGAGGACGAATACCAGGCCTTGGATACGCCGCGCCATGTGAAGAACGGCGCGCTCGATTCCAATGAAGAGCTGATGCTCGTCTACGGCATTACGCCGGAAATGTTTTACGGCATCGGCTATCCGGCGCGCATTGAAGACGGCATGGTCTGGGGCGGCGGACTCCAGCGCTATCTGATCGGCGACAACTCACCCGAGGGCGAGGCGTCGGCGCAGTATGTTTTGGAGGGCACTTACTCGGCGGATTCGGATGTCGACGAAGACGAGGAGCTCGAATTCGAAAAAATCAACACGCTTCCCGATACGCTCTACCTGATTGCCCGCGGTTTTGCGCCGGAGCCGACCGAAGAGGATGAGAGCATCTTTTTTGACAGCGATGAAACTGTAACCACCAATTTTCTTTCTCAGCGGATTCTTTTGGTCGAACTCAAATTGGGGGACGACAAAAACGCGAGCTATGAACTTGAGGACATGATTGAAAACGCCTCCGGCGACCTGATCGATCGCATCCTCACTTACGGTGTTCCGGAAGAGGACATTTAACAAATAACGGATAACGAATCATGAGCGCAAAAACAACGATGTGCATTTTGTTTGGGGATAAAACGGTGGATGCCGTTTTTATCGATCGAAGCATGCTGGGTGCACAGATTAAATTTATGGAGCGGCTGCCGCGTGATGAAAACGTATTTGCCGCGGTGGCGGAGCTGATGGCATCGGCGGAAAAGACGCCTTCGCGCGTGATGCTCTGTATTCCGCGCGGCAGTGCCATTCAGCGAACCCTGAGTTATCCGGCCGCCGCAAAAGATGAACTCGGCAATATGATCCGGTTCGAGGCCACGCGACATGTTCCGCTGTCGGAAGAGGAGCGGCTGCTGGGCTGGTCGGCGGCGGATACGCCGGATGGCCGGCAGGTGATACTCAATCTGGTGGCGTCCCGCCGGACAGAAGTGCGCGGCCTGATTGAACTGTTCGAGCAGGCCGGAGTGCCGGTGGATGAAGCGGTGCCGTTCAGTTCGGCGATTGCGCCGGTTCTTTCCGGTGTGCCGACGTTGCTGGTGCTGGCGGATGCCGGACACATTGAACTTTGCCTATTCGGCCAGGGTATTCTGCAGGATTCGCAGCTCATCTCGTGTTCGGCTCCGGGCTTCCAGCCGGGGCGCGTCATAACCGCGGCGCGGCAGATGGCGGCCAAGCATAAAGCCTGGCTGGGCGATGAAGGCATCGGCCGCATTTTTATCGGCGGGGCCGAGCCGCCGGCCGACGGATTGGAGGAGGAGCTGGGAACCGTATTCGGGCTTCATGTCCAGCCGCTGGAGGTTCCCGCAACAACGACATCGGTTTTAACCGACGGGCAGGAACCGCTGGTCGAGATTTTGCTGGCCGCATCCGTTGAGCTGGAGCCGACGCTCAACCTGATTGAAGACCAAAAGCGCAAAGTACCGATCAGCCGGCGAACGCTGGTGATTTCGGGGCTCTGCATCCTGCTGGGCGCGGAACTGCTGGCGGCTTATGCCCTTAAATCCACTGCCCCCTGGCGGCAGCGTAAAAAAGTGGCGCAGGAGGTTCAGGAGATGCGCCGCGCTACGGCCGATATTCAGAAAATGCGCGAACAGAGCCGGGCTTATCGCAAGCAGCTGATCCAGCTCGAGCAGGTCTGCGAATCGCGGACGAGTACCATGGAAATGCTGATGGCGCTTTCCGAGGCGCTTCCGGAGGATACCTATCTGAGCAGTTTTGCCTATGACGGCGAGCAGCTGACGCTGAAAGGAAACTCCAAGGAGCCCGACAAATTGCCGGAGCTGGTTCTGGCGCTTTCGTTTGTCGACACACTCAATACGTCCGATATCGGAAAGAAAACGGGCGACTACCATGCATTTGAACTCAGCGTGAGTTTGAGGAGATAGAATGATGAAGAATCCTTTGGCAGGAATGTCGCGCAGGGAGCGGCTTTATGTAATGGCGGGCAGTGCCGTGCTACTGTTCGGTCTGGTAATTTATCCGGGCACGAAAAAAGCGGCGGCCTTTAGAGAGGAGCAGTTTGAAATGCTTCAGGATGAAGCGGCACTGCTGGAAGATCTTTATGTACTTGAGGTCGACGGTTGGTCGATTGAAGAAGAGCATGAAATGTTGCGGAGCGCCCTGCGCAAAGCCGACGACCTGCTCTTCCCGGCGATTGAAAACCGAATCCTGACGCAGACCGCTATGATCAAGCTGCTGAATGAACTGGGGCCGGATCTGGATCTGGAAACCACAGCGGGACGCTCATCCGTCGGCGATGCCGCCAACCAGATGAATCTGGAGATCAAGGGCGAAGGCCGCTATCCGGAAATCATGAAGTTTATTTACCGGCTCGAAACCTATCGGCCGCTGATGCTCATCGACAGCTTTTCCGTTTCCGAGAAGAAAACGCGCCGCCGGCGGCGCTCATCCAGCACGACAACCGAAACCAGTGAACCGCGGCTAACCCTGCGCATGTCGATCCAGATTATCTGCCAGGCCGGAGGTGAAAAATGAGTCCGAAATATACCCGCTACATCATTCCCGGCCTAGGAGCCTTTTGCGCCGCCGGAGCCGTTGCCATGGTGCTCTCCACGCGCGCGCCGCTGGAAACCGGATTTTCCATGGATGACGAAACGAACTATGATTTCCGCGCGCCGCAAAACCTCGATCCCGGCAACGATCTGCCCACCATGGAGCAGGTGGTTGAAAAACATCTCTTTGTGAAAGAGCGCAAGGCGACCGGCCAGAACACCTTCCCCAATCTTCTGGTGAAAGGGGTTTATGTCGGCGATGAGAGCAGCGCGGTGTTCTCGCTTAAAAATCGGCCGGATGCCAACCTGCGCGTCTGGAAAGGCGATGTCGATTCCGTCATCAAAAACATCACCAATCAACGCGATCCCCGAATGTCGATTATATCGTTCCTCAGCGAATGGGACATCAAGGAGATCACCTTCGAAGGCGTAACCGTTGAACACATTATTACCGGCGAAGTGGAAACCTATTATGTCGATTACACGCCCTCCAAACACGTCACCGACAATGCCGAGGCCGGCTATGGCCAGGGCAAGCTGGCCGTGACGGCGCAGGGCAAAAAGAGCACCAAAAGCTCAAAAAACAGCTCGAATAAAAATCAGCAATCTTCCCAGCAGCAACGGGCACAAACCTTCCAGCAGATGCGTTCCATGGTGGAAAATATGTCGCCTGAACAGCGGACCCGCCTGGCCGAGCGCATCTCGGAAGGGTTCCAGCCTCCCGGCGATGATCAACAGAACCAGAATTCCTCGAAAAACAGCTCCGGCTCTTCAGGCCGGCAGAGTTCTTCCGGCGGCAGCAGCAGGAGATCCAGATAGGGTTTTTCGCCTTTCAGTCTGTTTCCGATCCGATGCATTTGAGTGGCGCAGGTTTTTCTGTCTGTCCCGAATTTCAGTCTGTTCCGCCGGTTTCTAAAAAGCAGGAGCGCTTTCCAGCCTGCCCGAACTTGTTGAGAAAGTCCTGCTTTTCTGCAAAGAGGGCGCGGTGCGTGGTTGGCTTCGCCTCACTGCGTGTCTTTGCGCAACAACCATGTCTATGCTGTTCGGCTTTCTACGTGTATTGACAGGCAGGTTCGTACCATTCAGATCTGCCCCAGACTTTCATCGTACCTCCGGCGGGCTCATGTTCGGATAAGATCCGGCAGAGGCGGTGCTCCGAGTTTCACCGGATATAAAAAACGGCACACAGGCAGAGGGAGGGCCTGTGTGCCGCCGGTTGCTGGTGAACAACCTTGTTGTTGGGGGAAAACTAGTTTTGGGCGCGGTTTTTCTTCATGTCTGCACGCATGGTTGCGCGCTCTTCTTCACTGAGCTTGCCATCGCCGTCGGCATCATATTTTGCCATGACTTCTTCGCGGCTCATACGCTGACCTCTGCGGCCCTGGCCCTGTTCACTCTGGCCACCTTGGCCACGCGGTCCGCGTTCGCCTCCAGCCTCTTCCGGAGCTGGCTGGTTTTTCTGATCTTCCAGGAGCTGCTGAAGTTCGGTGGCTGAGAGTTCGCCGTTTCCGTCGAGGTCATATTTTGCCACCATGGCCGCAGTCTCGTTCTGTCCGCCGCGCTGTCCGCCGCGACCTCCGCGTCCGCCCATTTCGGCACGGGCGGCTTCGCGTTCTGTTTCGCTGAGCTTGCCGTCGCCGTCGGTATCATATTTTGCAATCAGGTCTTCGCGGCTCATGCGCTGGCCGCCGCCCTGTCCGCCGCGCTGTCCACCACGTCCGCCGCGATTGCCCATTTCTTCACGCATGGTTGCGCGTTCGGTTTCGCTGAGCTGACCGTCGCCGTCGGCGTCATATTTTGCCAGGATTTCTTCTTTGCTCGGGCGCTGGCCCTGTGCTTCTGCTGCATAAGCTGCGCCGAAGAGTGCCATAACCAATCCTGCTGTCTGCCATGTATTCTTTTTCATCATTGTCTCCTGTGGTTGCTTCCCCGTTAAGTTGTGGAAGTTAAACGGGGCAGCGAAACAAATATTGTGCGACGGCGGCATTTTTTCAGAAGCGATACGAAACCCCGGCGGTCAGCGAGTCCTGATACATGCTGACTTTGGTGCCGGCGGCGAGCGGCTGCAACGGCCCGGCATCGTTGCCGTTGGCGGTCACTTCTTCCTCCAGCGCGTGGGTGTAGGCGAGGTGGAAGCCCCACTGTTCGCGCTGACAGGAAACGCCGCCGGCCAGATGGGTCTCCACAATGGCCGGAAAGAGCGCATTGCCGAAGGCAACGTCGCTGTCGATCGGTGAATTGCCGTGCGAAATACCGCCGCGCAGCGTCCAGGCTTCGTTCACTTGCCAGGTGGCGCCGGCCTTTACGATATTCTGGTTTGCCCAGCCGAAGGTGTTTCCGAGGGTTTCGAGTTCGCCCCAGCCGATCCAGCGATAGTCGAGGGCTAGCTCCAGGTTTTCCAGCAGGTCATAGGCGGCGCCGACGGTCATCTGCTGCGGCAGGTTGAGCGAATCGCCCAGCAGGTCGTTGTATGCGTCAAACTTTTCCACCCACTGCTCGGAAAGATAGCTACCGCCCAAGCTCAGGCGTCCGAGGTGCTGGTTAAATCCAACAATTGCGCCGGCGCCGTAGGCCGTATCCCACTCGCCGCTCGAAAAGGCGAAGGTGTTCGGATTGAGCATGTCGGTCCGCAGGCGCGAAAGCACCAGTATGGGGCCGACGCCAACGCTGAAACCGCTGTCATCAAACTTATAGGCATAGGTGGCCGTCAGCTTGGAAATCGCCAGCTCAGTCAGGGTGTCGCCCAAATTCTGGGGTGAACTGGGCGGGAATCCGCTGCCGATTCGACCGAAGCCGTAATCCACACCCATTCCGCTGGTGCCGTAGAGTCCGAGTCCGAGATAGCCGTTATCTCCGTGGCAGCACCCAAACGAGGTGCTGAGCGACGGAATATAAAAGAGGGAATCATCCTCCTGTTTTCCGGCGCCTCCGCTGGCGGTTGAATCCAGCGTGCGGTTTGGGGCGAAGACCTGGAAGGAGGCATCCACGCCGCGGTCGACGTCCGGGAGTCCCGCCGGGTTGAGAATCAGCCAGGTCGAATCCTTGGCCGATGCGACGCCGGCGCCGGCGGTTCCCCGTTGAAGCGGTCCGATGCCGATCAGGTTGATGCCCTCCGTCGCCGAACTTTGTATGGCAAATCCCGCTGCAAGCAGGGCGACGGCCGTTCTGATTTTGTAATTATGCATTTGTTGTACTCCTATTAATCGAGTGAATAGTTATCGGTTTACTCGCATATATGAGAAATGCAATCATAATTTACGGGTTTTGGTCTGGGGGTCATTGGAACGGGGTGAATTTTGCGAGGTTTGAGGGTGGAAATAATGAGCTAAATCCCTATTATTTCCGCTCTTTTAAAAATTGGAACGGAG
Source organism: uncultured Verrucomicrobiota bacterium (assembly GCA_964483355.1). Taxonomy (GTDB): domain Bacteria; phylum Verrucomicrobiota; class Kiritimatiellia; order Kiritimatiellales; family Pontiellaceae; genus Pontiella. Next base: position 7,536 of record CAZABK010000057.1, read on the forward strand.
CAGGGCGCGATGAGAGAAGACTATCCCTTTAACGATATTGAGAATAAGTGGCAGAATTTCTGGGACGAAAATGGTGATTTCTGCACCGATCTGGCGGCGGCGGAAAATCCGTACTATTGCCTGATGATGTTCCCGTATCCCTCCGGCAAGCTGCACGTCGGCCACGGTCGCAACTACATTATCGGCGACGCCGTCGCGCGCTATAAAAAGATGCAGGGCTTCGATGTTCTCACGCCGATGGGCTGGGACGCCTTCGGTCTGCCCGCTGAAAACGCCGCCATCAAAACCGGCACGCCGCCGGCGGAATACACCACCGCCAACATTGCCACCATGAAGGAGCAGCTGCGCGCCTGGGGCTGCATGTATGACTGGGACAAGGAGGTCGCCTCCTGCATGCCTGACTACTATAAGTGGACGCAGTGGCTCTTCATTCAGTTCTACAAAAAAGGCCTCGCCTACAAGCACAACTCCAACGTCAACTGGTGTCCGTCGTGCGCCACCGTACTCGCCAACGAGCAGGTGGTTGACGGCGCGTGCGAGCGCTGCGACTCCGAAGTCGAACAAAAGTCGATGGATCAGTGGTTCTTCAAGATCACCGAATATGCCCAGCGCCTGCTCGACGATCTCGATACGCTCGACGGCTGGCCGACCCGCGTGAAGACCATGCAGAAAAACTGGATCGGCCGCTCCGAGGGCGCCGAGGTTGACTTTAAGATTGTTCCGCGCGAAGACGGCGCGGCCGACAACATTGACCACGTCACCTGCTACACCACCCGCGTCGACACCATTTACGGCTGCACCTACATGGCCGTCGCTCCGGAATATCCGGAACTGAAAAATTTGATCAAAGAACTGCCGCAGGAAGAAGAGATTCTCGAATTCGTCAAGGAGAGCTCCAAGCTCACCAACCTCGACCGCGAGGCCGACGAAGTCGAAAAGGCCGGCAAGTTTACCGGGCGCTACCTGATCAATCCCTACAACGGCGAAAAGATTGAGCTGTGGGTCGGCAACTATGTGCTGATGTACGGCACCGGCGCGGTCATGGCCGTTCCGGCGCACGACACGCGCGACTTTGCCTTCGCCAAAAAATATGATCTGCCGATCAAGCTCTCCATCCAGAATCCCGACAACTCGCTCGTGCTCGAAGAGATGGAAGACGCCTATACCGAAGACGGCGCCTGCGTCGATTCCGGGCCGTTTTCCGGCCTGCCGAATCGCGAAGCCATTCGTGAAATGACCGAATGTGCCGAGAAGGACGGCTTCGGCCGCGGCACCATCAACTTCCGGCTGCGCGACTGGCTTATTTCGCGTCAGCGCTACTGGGGGGCGCCGATCCCGATGGTCTACTGCGAATCCTGCGGCGTCGTTCCGGAAAAGGAGGAAAACCTTCCGATCCTGTTGCCGACCGACGTCCGGTTTGCCGCCGAAGGCGAATCGCCGCTCAAGGGTTCGGACGCCTTCATGAACTGCGAATGTCCGAAATGCGGCGGCGCGGCGACGCGCGAGTCCGACACGATGGACACCTTCGTCGATTCCTCCTGGTATTTCCTGCGCTATCTCAGCGCGCGCGATGATTCCCAAGCCATCGACACCGAAATCGCCAACAAATGGATGCCGGTCAACCAGTATATCGGCGGCATCGAGCATGCCATTCTGCATTTGCTCTACGCCCGCTTCTTCACGAAGGTCTGCAAGGATCTCGGTCTGGTCGATTTTGACGAACCGTTCGGTCAGCTCTTTACGCAGGGCATGATCTGCAAAAAGGGGCCCGACGGCAACCTGCATAAAATGTCGAAGTCCAAAGGCAACGTGGTCAGCCCCGAGGAACTGCTCCAGAAATATGGCGCCGACACCGTCCGCCTCTACACGCTCTTCATCGGGCCGCCGGAAAAAGAAGCCGAGTGGCAGGATTCCGGCGTCGAAGGCGCCTACCGTTTCCTCAAGCGCATCTGGCGCCGCGTTGCGCTCAACAAGCAGATCCTCGTAGAAGCGACGTCCTCGTCGCTTAATCTCGATTCCATGGAAGAGCCGGAACGCGACCTTTACCGCAAGACCAACGAAACTATTCAGCAGATTACCCGCGGTCTCGACGGCGCCTTCACCTTCAATACGGCTATTGCCGCAATCATGGAGCTGATGAACGCCATCGACCACCTCAAGATTTCGGACGACAGCTCCGAGTCTGCCAAGGTGGTCTTCCGCGATGCCATCGAAAACGTCGTGCTGCTCATTTCGCCCTTCGCGCCGCACATTGCCGAAGAGCTGTGGATCGAGCTTGGCCACGACGCCGGCATTATGAATGCCGACTGGCCGGCGGTGAACGAAGAGGCGCTCAAGCGCGACGAAATCGAAATGGTGGTTCAGGTCAACGGCAAGGTCCGCGACAAAGTCAAGGTTTCCGCCGAAGCCTCCAAGGATGAGATCGAATCCGCCGCCATGGCCTCGGAGAAGGTGCAAGCGTGGCTGGAAAACAAGACGATTAGAAAAATCATCGTCGTCCCCGGCCGTCTGGTGAATATTGCGGTATCATAAAAACCGCAATATATAGTGGTTCACTATGAAGCATTCACCTATATGGTGAATTACCAATAAATACTAATATATACTATTTTTAGTAGTTGCGGGTGGGTCGCCTTTTCGTTATTACTATTTTTAGTAGTAAATAGTATTTATTGGTAATTATTATGAAAATACCTGCCACGCCACCGGATTGGCTCGCGCTTCTCGACAAGCTGTTTGAGGAAGATCCTCAAGCTGTGCGAGCGGTTTTTTCCCATCAGGAACCCACCTACAAGGGGGAGTATATCCATTGGGACAAACTGCGCCGCCTGAATCCACCACACGGGTTTTCGCATGAACAATGGTGGCTATCGCTTAAACAAGCGAGAAACCAGCAAAAGAAGGTTCTCCAAACACTATCATGCACCAAAGATGAGCCTTTTGCCTATTCCTTGCCGGATCCCATTCCGGAGCTGCTTCATCATATTGATCAGGATGCCGGCGGGCGGATTGAAATGCCAGAGGCCGGCTTAACTCATCCGCAGGCCCGTAATCGCTACTTGTTGCACTCCTTAACCGAAGAGGCCATTACCTCCAGTCAGTTGGAAGGGGCAACCACAACGCGAAAAGAAGCGAAAGAAATGCTGCGGGAAAATCGGGCGCCACGCGATGTCAGTGAGCAGATGATTCTCAATAACTATAGAACGATGCAGTTTATCCGAGAGTGCAAAGACCGGGATCTGACCCCAGAACTTGTTTTTGAAATCCACCGTACTGTTACAGAAGATACGATGGAAAATCCGGATGACGCCGGGCGGTTTAGAACCAGTGACAACATTCGCGTGTACGAAAACCTTTCCGATGAGGTTTTGCATACGCCGCCGCTACGCAAGGAACTCCCCAAGCGTTTGGATGCGATGTGCAGCTTTGCTAATGGTGATACTCCGGACTATTTCATTAACCCTGTCATCCGTTCCATCATCCTGCATTTCTGGTTGGCATACGATCATCCTTTTGCAGACGGAAATGGCCGCACGGCCCGCGCGCTGTTCTATTGGTCAATGCTTCGGCATAAATATTGGTTGTGCGAATTCATCTCGATTTCGAGCATTATTAAAAAAGCGCCTTCGAAATATGGGCGCGCTTTTCTGCACACCGAAACAGATGGAAACGATCTTACTTATTTCATTATTTACCACCTTGATGTCATTCAGAAAGCGATCCGCGAACTTCACGAATACATTGCCGAAAAAACGCAGGCCGTGCACCTGACGGAAGGGTTGTTGCGCAAGTCGGCGATAAAACTGAACCACCGACAGATTTCACTATTAAGCCACGCGCTTCGTAATCCCGATACCGAGTACACAATCAAAGCATATCAAAACACGCATAGCATTGTTTATGAAACGGCTCGCGCCGACCTTCAGTTTCTGGAAGAAAAAGGACTGCTTGTAAAACGACAGGTCGGCCGGAGTTTTTCCTATTTCCCTGCGGAACAAATCGACAAAAAACTGCAAACAGCAACGTGAACGGGCTGGTGGCTTCGTAATCACTAACATGAGTTGCCTCCGAAAAAGTCCAGCACTGGCTCGAAGGCAAACCCGTCTGCAAATTCATCGTCGCTCCCGGCCGCCTCGTCAACGTCGCTATTTCATAAAAAGTCGCGCGGTTACCGCGAGAAAGAGGACCCCGTGAGAACGAGGCTTTTCGCGTTAATAGACCCTTTTAGGCAGAGATTTATTTGAATTAAATCTCAACAGCGGGGTCAGAATATAAGGGAGGCTAACAAGGAGGTGTTTCGTGCAGATCACCGTTACAGAAAAGGCCGTGGAGCAGCTTCTGAGCAGCGGTCTGAATGAGGAAAATTTTCTCCGACTGGGAGTTGAACCTGGTGGCTGTGCAGGGATGTCATACGCCGCGTATGTTGATGACGGTCTCACCAGCCGCGATGAAGTCATTTTTGAGCAGGACAGTCTGCGGATTGTGGCTGATGTCGAGTTTCTTCATCTGCTGGAGGGGCTTAACATAGACTTTTCGGATGACCTGATTCAGCCCGGATTTGTCCTGACCAACCCCAATGCGAAGCGATCGTGCGGATGCGGGTCCAGCTTCGCAACTGGCGACGCGAATGATTGCTCCACATGCGGAGGTTGCGGATAATGGCTATGGATCCCAAATCTTTGCTGGGTGGAAAATCGGTTTATTGCATCAATGAAGAGCAGCTGAAAGAAGCAATTCGGTTGGTGGAAAATGATCCCGAAGCCGCACCACGCCTGAAACAGTTGCTCAAAACCATTGAGAATCAGTGCAGCCGCAACGAACAGGCCGCGCTGGCTTTCACTCTTATTGAGCGTTTACGCCAATCCAGGGATTGATTTTGTAATCGCCGGCCACGCTAAAACCCAGGACGGGAAACCCGCTCGACACCAAACACATCCGGCACTGGATCGAGGCAAAACCAGTCGCAAGGTCAGCATCGTTCCCGGCTGCTTCGTGAATATAGAAACGGCGGGATGGCGGCGATTTTTCTTTCATCTGCTGCCTTTTTCCGACAAGAAGATCGGAATCTTCTCTTGCGATGTTATGGGGCACGGTGTTCGTTCCGCTTTGACCTCTGCCATTCTGAGAGGCCTGATTGAGGAACTCAAGGAGACCGGTCCGGATTCGGGACGTTTGCTGACAGCCATTAATAAGGACTTTCATGAAGTGCTGCAGGCCTCTGGAGAAACAATGTTTGCGACAGCGTTCTTAATGGTCGTGGATCTCGAAACGCTTGAGCTGAACTATGCAAATGCCGGGCACCCGCATCCACTTCACCTGAAGCATGCGCAGCAAACTCTGGAACAGCTGCCGTTTTTGCACAACCGTTCAGGTCCGGCTCTGGGCCTTCTGGCGGATGTGGGGTTTGATACGCTGAAATGCAAAGTCGAACTCGAAGACAGTATGATCATATTCACCGATGGAATTTTTGAAGTAATCGGATCCAGCGACGAGGAGTTCGGCAAGGAACGGCTTTTGAAAACCGTCGAGGCCTTGATCTCCGTTCCGGTCCCGGATCTGCTGGGTCGTATTGTTGAACGATGCCGCAGTTTTTCTGCATCCGGAGTATTTGAGGACGATGTCTGCCTGGTGGCATTGAAGCTTTCCGGAGCGAAATAAGGAAGCGCCGCCGGCACCACGAACGCCGATCAAGAGCGCCGTCCGCTGCTCCCTGGAAAACGGGCATTCCTGCACAGAATTGCGGGTTGCGCTTCGGAGTTTGCAGCAGTATTCTATTAGTGGACGAGAGCAAGGAGGTGCAATTATGTTTCTGCGTGATTTAACCACCAACGGATTGATCGAGGTGCTTGATCTCAAAAGCGTTTTCGATCCCTTTATTACCATCGTTCACGGTCGCACCCAGATCGGCGAAGACACCATGGATGAGGTCGATTGCGAAAAATCCAGCCTCGTTTTTCCGTCCGGTGAATTACTGCCCAAATGCTGGTGCGACAGCCATTACCGGGAGGCTTAAGGGTTGATCCGGGGTCATAATCCGGCAGCGGGCGGCTTTTTCGTCATCACACCGCCCGCGCTCCGAAGGTCGCATTTGATTTAGATGAACAGGTTAGCGTTGTCGCCGCAGTGGTCGATATACATCGCGACGCCGCCCTCCTCAATACCGTCAATCAGCTCTTCGCGCTTGATACCCATCAGGTCCATCGACATGGAGCAGGCGACAATTTTGACGCCGTTATCGAGCGCGGACTGCATCAGCTCCGGCAGCGGCGACACATTTTTCTGCTTCATGATGCCCTTGATCATCGCCGCGCCCATGCCGCCCATCTGCATCTGCGAAAGCTTCAGCTTGTTCGGCCCCTTCGGCATCATCCAGCCAAACATTTTTTCGACCAGGCTTTTCTGCGCGGTTACAGGACCTTCCTTGCGCAGGATGTTGAGCCCCCAGAAGGTGAAGAAGAGCGTCACCTGGTGGCCCATCGTCGCCGCGCCGTTGGCAATGATGAAGGCCGCGAGCGCCTTGTCGAGATCGTTGCTGAAAACGACGTTGGTGAAGCGTTTTTCGCCGGAAGTTGTAAGCATCGGGCAGGCCGGCGCCGACTGTTTGGCGACGACGGCGCGGTAGCCGCCGGCTTCCGGTTCAATGGATTGAAGCACATTTCCGGTGGAATGGCACCAGGCCGGAATGTCGGCCGCAAAGCCGGGATCGGTGGAAAGAATGCTGACGGCTTCGCCGTTTTGGATGCGGTCAATGGCCTGTTTCAGCTGCATGACCGGGCCGGGACACTGGAGGCCGCTGGCATCGATGGTTTCAGTAATGGTTGCGGGTTGGTTGATTTTATCCATAACAGCTTTTTCTCCGGGATCGTCGGTGGTGGTTTCATTTTCAGGAATGCAGTCGAGCTGGTGGGCGGTGACCATCATATAGGTCTTATAACCGCCGCTCAGGTTGCGGCACTTGAAGCCGCTTTGCTGCAGGATGCGGCAGGCGAGGTAGCCGCGCAGGCCGACCTGGCAGAAAACGAGATATTCCGTTTCCTTGTCGAGCGCGGCGAGGTTTTCGCGCAGATGGTTGAGCGGAATATTTTTTGCGCCCGGGATCGTGCCGCCTTCCACCTCTTCGGGATCGCGCACATCGATCAGCTTTTGGCCGCCGGCCGGGTTGACGGCCTCTTCTAAATGGCAGAGTTCCACATCGCCACGCAGCACATTGCCGGCAACAAAGCCGGCATAGTTGACCGGATCCCTGGCCGAACCAAACGGCGGCGCATAGGTCAACTCCATCTCTTCAAGATCATACACGCTCAGCCCGGCGCGGATCGCCACGGCGAGCACATCGATGCGCTTGTCGACGCCATCGGCGCCGACCGCCTGCGCGCCGAGCACCCTGCCGGTTTCCGGATCAAACAGCAGCTTGAGCGAGAGCGGATGCGCGCCGGGATAGTAGGAGGCGTGGCTGGCCGGATGAACATAAACCTTTTCATAGGCGATGCCCTGGCGTTTGGCCGCCTTTTCGCTCAGACCGGTCATGCCGATGGCCATATTGAACACCTTGCAGATGGCGGTGCCCTGCGTCTGGTTATAGATGCTGTCGCGCCCGAAAATATTATCCGCCGCAATGCGCCCCTGCCGGTTGGCGGGACCGGCGAGCGGAATCAGCGCCGGAGCTTTGGTTAAATAGTCGAGCACTTCGACCGCGTCGCCGACGGCATAGATGCTTTCATCGGAGGTCTGCATATGGTCATTCACCTTGATGCCGCCCGTCGCTCCCAGCTCCAGCCCGGCGTCGTCCGCCAGTGAGGCTTCGGGCTTCACGCCGATGGCGAGCACGGCGAGATCAACGTGCAGCCGCTCGCCGGCGCTCAGAATCAGGTCGACGCCGTTTTCGGTTTCTTCGAAGGCGGTGACGGAGGTTTCGAGCTTGAGGTTGACGCCGAAGAGGCGCAGCTCCTGATGCAGCACCGTCGCCATTTCCGGATCGGCCGGACCCATCACCTGCGGCGCGAGTTCGATCAGCGTGGTTTCAAGTTTGCGGTCGCGCAGTGCTTCGGCCATTTCGAGGCCGATATAGCCGCCGCCGATCACCGCCACCGATTTGGCGCCGTCGAGCGATTTCATGATCCAGTCCATATCCTCGAGGTTGCGCAGCGTCAGGACGTTGGGATTGTCGATGCCGGGGATCGGCGGACGAACCGGCGCGGCGCCGGGGCTGAGGATCAGGTGGTCGTAGCTTTCGGTGTACTCTTCGCCGCTTTTGAGATTGCGGACGGCGATCGCCTTCTTCGCGCGGTCGATGGAGAGCACTTCGTTGCGGGTGCGCACATCCAGCTTAAACTTGGCGACCATTGCTTCCGGCGTGGTGACCAGCAGCTTGTCGCGCTCGGCGATGGCGCCGCCGATGTGGTAGGGCAGGCCGCAGTTGGCGAACGAGATGTCCGGTCCGCGTTCAAACAGAATAATTTCAGCGGTTTCGTCCAGCCGTCGCGCCCGTGCCGCTGCGCTCGCGCCGCCGGCGACGCCGCCGACAATCAGGATCTTCTTGGGGTTCATTGCAGTTCCTTGGGTTATTATTAATTAAAACATCACAATAAACTAATGGGTGGTGCAAAAAATGGTTCAGCAACTTTCAACGCGCATGATTTTGAACCACTAATCTGCACGAATCGTCTCTAATTTAAGTACTACTGGATTTGTGTTCATTCGTGTCAATTCGTGGTTTTCCTGAATTAAAAATCTGTAAATTTTCACCGAGGAGGCCACTGAGAATCACCGAGGAAGGGCCTCTGTGCCCTCGAGCATAGCGGGTGGTTAAACATTTCTGATCAGGGGTTTCATTGTATTAATCTTCAAAGTGCAGAAACTGGCGCAGGTGTTTGTGCATGCAGTCAAACATTTTCAGAAAATCGCGGTTGCATAGGCTGCAGAATTTTTGCGTGCCCTCCTTGCGCACCAGCACCAGCTTTTGCTGGCTCAGAATCTTCAGCTGCTGCGACATCATCGACTGGCTGCAGCCGAGCGCTTCGTAGAGCTCGGTGACGGTGCGCTCGCCATCGGCCAGAATTTCAAGCACGCCGAGGCGCACGGGGTGGGCCATCGCTTTGAGCACCTCGGCGGCTATATTGCGTTCTTCCTGAATCATAGGTTTCTCCAAACTTGAGGTGTTGTATATTATAATATTCTAATGTGTGGCCAGCCCTAAATCATAAATCTTTTGAGCGGGCGAAATAGTTCATCACCCGCTATAGGGATCTGACTCACCACGAAGAGGCAATCCCGCAAACGAACATTCGAAAAGGCGGAATCTTGATATTGGTCAAGGAACGTTTGGGCGGTTTGCGGCAAGCTGTCGCCAACAATTTAAGAAAAGGAGATTCCCATGAAACGCAAAATTATCGAAATCGACGAAGCGCTCTGCAACGGCTGCGGCGAATGTATTGTCGGCTGCGCCGAGGGCGCCCTGCAGCTGGTTGACGGAAAAGCCAAACTGGTGAAGGAAGACTTTTGCGACGGCTTCGGCGACTGCATCGGCACCTGCCCGACCGGTGCTTTGAAGATAGTTGAGCGCGAGGCGGCGGCCTATGACATTGAAGCCACCCGCGAGCATGTGGAAAAGACCGGCGGGGCCGAAGCCCTCAAGCGCTTCGATGAAGCCAATGCCGAGCACGACGCCAAGGAAAAGGCGGCGCAGAAGCCAGCCGGCGGCGGATGCCCCGGACTCAAGATGCGCTTTGGAAACAAGAGCGCAGAAAAGCCGAAAGCCGCCGTCTCGGAAGTTTCCGGACAGGTGATCCGCTCCGATCTCGACCAATGGCCGCTCATGCTGCATCTGGTGCAGCCGACCGCGCCGTTTTTCAACGGCAAGGAGTTAGTTGTGCTGAGCACCTGCTCGCCGGTTGCATCGCCGGATGTGCACTGGCGCTTTGTGCGCGGACGTTCGCTCGTCGTTGCCTGCCCGAAGCTCGACCGCACCGAAGGCTATGTTGAAAAGCTCAGCGCCATCATGGCGCAGAACGACATTCCGAAGGTTATCGTTGTACGCATGGAGGTTCCGTGCTGCGGCGGGTTGTCGATGATCGCCCGGCAGGCGCACGCCGCCAGCGGCCGCACTGATCTTGTAGTTGAAGAGGTGACCATCGGCCTCGATGGCGACCTGATCAAAACCGAAAAGATTGCGGGATAAATTTTCGCCACAGAGGGAAAGTCTCCGTGTACTCTGTGCTCTCTAGCGTGTCCGCCGAAGGCGGGCACTGCGGATGGTTAAACAAATTCTGAAAGGAAGAACAGATTATGGACGAATATAAAGGCAAAGCACTGAACCTGAAGGATGAGATCAACTATGCCGCCGGCGCGGTGATCAGCAAAACCCTGCTCAAAAAGCAAACCGGCAACATAACGCTCTTTTCCTTTGATGTCGGCCAGGGCTTGAGCGAACACACGTCGCCGTTCGATGCTGTGGTGCAGGTGGTTGAGGGGCAGGGCGCATTCATCATCGACGGCGAGCTCAAAACGGTGCAAGAAGGCGAAATGATCATTATGCCCGCCAATATTCCGCATGATGTGCAGGCCGCCGAGCAGCCTTTCAAGATGCTGCTGACCATGATCCGCTCGGAGACATAGGCGCAAATAGTCGTGGACTTTGCGCTTCGGCGGACTAAGCTGTCCGTCATGAGCGAGCCCATTATCATTTTGGCCAAGACCGCCGCTGCGATTGGTTTTCTACATACACTCTGCGGTCCCGACCACTATCTTCCCTTTATTGTGATGGGCAAGGCGCGCGAATGGTCGCTGTCCAAAACGGTGGGCATCACCTTTCTGTGCGGGTTGGGGCATGTGCTCGGCTCGGTGCTGCTCGGCCTGATCGGCGTCGCCTTCGGGCTGGCGATCGGAAAGCTGGAAGCGTTCGAGGCGCTTCGTGGAAACCTGGCGGCGCAGGTGCTGATTATTTTCGGCTTCACCTATGGTGTGTGGGGCATTCATCGCGCCGTCAAAAACAAACCGCACTCTCATGCGCACGTTCACGACGGCGGCGTCGTGCACACCCACACCCATTCGCACCAGCAGGAGCATGCTCATCCGCACGAGCTCAAAGCGCGCAGCATTACGCCGTGGGTGCTCTTCACCATCTTTGTGCTCGGTCCCTGCGAACCGCTGATTCCGCTGATTATGTATCCGGCGGCCGAGCATAGCCTTGCCGGCATGCTGTTGGTTGCCGGCATCTTTTCGGTGGTCACGGTCGGAACCATGATGTCGGCCGTGCTGGCCGCTGCGTGGGGGGTTAGTTTTGCGCGGCTCGGCGCGGTCGAACGTTTCAGCCATGCCCTCGCCGGTTTTGCGATCTGCCTCTCCGGCTGCACCATTCAGTTCCTCGGACTCTAATTCGCTTTTTTTAATGCAAAGATGCAAAGGTCTCAAAGTCACGCAAAGCTCTGCGAAACTTGGTGTTCTTTAGATCTTTGCGTTTAAACCACAACCTAAAGCTTGGAATGGAAAAAATCCGTATCGGAGTAAGTAGCTGCCTGTTGGGCGAGAAGGTTCGTTACGACGGTCAGCATAAGCTCGACACCTACATTACCGGTGTGCTCTCCCAATGGTTTGAGTTTGTACCGGTCTGCCCGGAGTTTGAACTGGGGCTGGGCGTTCCCCGCGAACCGATCCACCTTGAGGGCGATCCGGAAAATCCGCGCCTTGTAACCAATAAAAGCGGCCAGGACCTGACCGCTCCCATGCTGGACTGGTGCCGGAAACGCGTCGGCGCGCTGGAACAGGAAAACCTGTGCGGTTTCATCTTTAAGAGCAAGTCGCCGAGCAGCGGCATGGAGCGGGTCAAGGTCTATCCGCCCGGCGGCGGCATGGCGGCCAAATCGGGCCGGGGGCTTTTTGCCAACGCCTTCATGCAGCACTTTCCGCTGTTGCCGGTCGAGGAGGAGGGGCGCTTGCACGACCCGGCCCTGCGGGAAAACTTTATCGAGCGCGTCTTCACACTGAAGCGCTGGCGCGAAATGCTGGCTGCAGATTCGACGCGCGGCGGTCTGGTTAAATTCCACGAGCAACATAAATATTTGCTGATGGCCCACAGCGTTCCGCACTATCGCGAACTGGGTCGGACCGTGGCCGATATGAAAGGGCGCCAGCTTTCGGCGGTGCAGACGGACTACCACAGCGGCATGATGAGTGCGTTGCGGTTGCGGGCCACGGTTAAGAAACACGTCAACGTGCTGCAGCATATGGCGGGCTATTTTAAGAAGCAGCTCGACGCCGACGAAAAGCTCGAACTGCAGGAAGTCATCGGTCGTTACCACGATGGCCATGTTCCGCTGATTGTGCCGGTGACCATCATCAACCATTATGTCCGCAAATACAGCGAACCCTATCTGGCCGAACAGTTTTACCTCAACCCGCATCCCATCGAACTGCAGCTGCGCAATCACGTCTATTAAGCATAAAAAAGATCCGGCCGAAGACCGGATCTATAAAATGGTAGAAGCGCAG
>CAZABK010000058.1:0-19458 GCA_964483355.1 uncultured Verrucomicrobiota bacterium
GTTGGCCGCAATCGCCGCCTTGCGGAAAATGGCGTCTACCTTTTCCTGCGGGAAGGTTGCATATTCAGCCTGCGCCTTCTTCACGCCGGCAATCATTTCTTCCAACTGTTTCACTTCTGCAGCTGTCATTTTCTTCTTTGCTCCTGGTTGATTTTCCCCGCTTGACGGGGATTTCTTTTTTCAAATTTTCGCCGAATCGATATTTGAATATCGAATTGAGCCGCCATGTATACGCCTGCTTTTTTTTGAGCGCAACCCTAAATAAATATTTTTTTATCGATTGACCCCTATCGATACTTATTTATCTTGTCGGCACATAAATTTGTGGAGTGCAGAAATGAAAAGTTCGATCGTAATTTGCATGGGAAGCTCCTGTTTTGCGCGCGGCAATCGCGAGCACTTGGAGTTGATTGAGAACTACTTACACGGAAACGACATCGCGGCGAGCGTCGCCTTTTCCGGCTGCCGCTGCCGCGGCGAATGCGGCCGCGGACCGAACATTGAAATCAATGGAAATCTTCACCACGAAATCGATACCGGCACCCTTTTGGACCTGCTCGAGTATTATTTCTCAGACGTCGAAACCGCAACCCAAGCCTCTTGATTCTCAAAAAAGGATCCACAGATTGCTCTGATCTTCATGGATTTATGATCCGCCTAATCTGAGAAATCTGTGGATAAAAACCATGGACAGAAAATATCCCATCTACACCGAAAAAACAGACTGCCGCGACTGCTACAAGTGCGTGCGGCGCTGCCCGGTGAAGGCGATTAAAATTGAAAACGGCCGCGCCACCGTCATTGCCGATCGCTGCATTGCCTGCGGCATCTGCGTGCACACCTGCCCCGCCGGCGCAAAAAAGGTGCGTAACGATCTGGCGCGCGCCAAAAGCCTGCTGGCGCGTCATCCGAAAGTGATCGCCTCGCTCGCGCCCTCCTTTGCCGGCGAATGGCCGGAAATCGCGCCGCAACAGATGGTCGGTGTCCTGAAAAAACTGGGCTTCCATGCCGTCAGCGAAACCGCCCTGGGCGCGGAAGCGGTGACCCGCTCGCTGGCGGAGTCGCTCCAGCATTCGCGGCCCGGACTGCAGATCTCCACGGCCTGTCCGGTCGTGGTGGATCATATCCGAAAATACCGTACCGAGTTCACCTCCAGCCTGACGCCCATGCTCAGCCCGATGCAGGCGCACGCCAAACTGCTGAAAGATCATTTCGGCAAGGATTGTCCCATCGTATTCATCGGCCCCTGCATCGCTAAAAAATGTGAGTGCGATGAATTTGAAGGTTACACCGACATCGCCCTGACCTTTCAGGACCTGATGCACTGGATGGAAGAGAGCAGCATTAACCCGGCCCTGGTTGAGCCGTCATCCTTCGAGCCGGAATCTGCGGCCCACGGCGCGCTTTATCCAGTGGTGGGCGGCATGAATAAAACGCTGGAAGATTATGACCTCCCCAACATAGAACTGGTTTCCGCCAGCGGGATGGAGGCGGTCTTCCAAACACTGGAAAACCTTGATTCCGCTTCGCTTCCGGCGCCAGTATTTCTGGAAGCGCTCGCCTGCCCCGGCGGCTGCATCGGCGGCCCGCAGACCAACGCCCGCACGGCCTTGATCAACGGCGAGCTGGCCGTGCGCCGCAACAGTAAAAAAGAGGCTCCGCTCAAACCGGCAAAGGCGGTGCAGTTCACGTATTCCCCCACCCCGCCGCCATCCGGCGAGGAAGATGAACAGAAAATCCGCGAAGCACTGCACCGCGTCGACAAATATAAAAGCGTCGATGAACTCAACTGCGGCGGCTGCGGCTATGAAACCTGCCGCACCTTTGCCCAGGCGCTGCTGCATCAGCAGGCCGAACCGGATATGTGCCTCTCGTTCCTCCGCAAGCGGGCCCAGAAAAAAGCCAATGCCCTGCTGCGCTGTATGCCCTCGGGCGTCGTGATCGTCGACGAAATGCTGCATGTGATTGAGTGCAACGAAAATTTTGCGCGCGTCGCCGGACACGAAACCCTGCTCGGCTATGAAGCCAAACCCGGCATGGAGGGCGCGGACCTGCGGAAGATTCTTCCCTTTGCCCACCTGTTTGAGCAGGTCAACCAGACCGGCCGCGAGTTCCATTCGGAAGCATGGCGAACTGAAGATCGTCTACTGAACATCACCATCTTCCCGATTGATCAGGGCAAAACCATCGGCGGCATTATCCTGGATGTCACCCAGACCGAAAACCGCCGCGAACTGATTGCCCAGAAAGCGCGCGAGGTGATTGAAAAGAACATGGCCACCGTGCAGGACATTGCCTGCAAGCTCGGCGAACACATGGCCGACACCGAAATCCTGCTGCGCTCCATCGCCGACGACTATGCCGACTCCTCAGAACTGAAAACTTAAATCCACAGATTACGCAGATTTCCCGGATTATGAATCCCTTCAATCCGTGAAATCTGTGGATGAGACAATGAATAGTTTATTTACAGAACTGGAATTTTATCAGGTGCGGAAGGCGTCGCAGCATACGGCGGGCGACGCATTCATGGTGCATAAGGATTCGGCGAACAACCGGCTGTTGACGGTGCTGTCCGACGGCCTCGGCAGCGGCGTGAAGGCCAACATCCTCGCCAACATGACCGCGCGCATGGCGATCAAGTTTGCGGAATCCGACACCGACTTTGTCCATTATGCCAAGGTGATCATGAATTCCCTGCCGGTCTGTCAGGTGCGGAAAATTGCCTACGCCACCTTTACGGTTGTCGACTGCAAACCCGACGGAACCGTCGAGATTGTGGAACAGGGCAACCCGCCGTTTATCCTGCTGCGCAACGGTGAGGCGTTCGAAATTCCGTTCAGCGAATATGGCAGCGAACAGGGCGACTATCGTAAACTGCGCGTTTATCGATTCACCGCCCAGCCGGAAGACCGCATTATCTTTTTCAGCGACGGGATCACCGAAGCCGGCATGGGCTCGACCTCCTTTCCCCTCGGCTGGCGCAACAAGGGCTGTGCCGACTTTTCCCGCGGGCTCACCCGGCACGATCCGCAGATTTCCGCGCGGCTGCTGGCCAAGCAGGTCGTCCGCGCAGCCCTGCAGAAAGAGCCCGAGCGGAAGGCCTACGACGATATGACCTGCGGCGTGCTCTATTTCCGCACACCGCGCAAAACCCTGCTGGCCTCCGGCCCGCCCTTTTCGGAAAAGAAAGATCGCGAATATGCGGAAATCATCCGCTCCTTCGACGGCCATAAAATAATCAGCGGCGGAACCTCTGCCGAAATTATCGCCCGCGAATTCGGCCGCGAAATCTTCACCGATCTATTCCGCTTCAAGCGTTCCTCCCTGCCGCCGATCTCGAAGCTCGAAGGCATTGATCTGGTGACGGAAGGAATCCTGACGCTGACCGAAACCCTGAACCTGCTCAAAGGCAAACAGAAACCGGCGCAGGAAAATGCCGCCACCCTGCTCTATGACCGGTTGGTCGACTCGGATGTGATTCACATTCTGGTCGGCACCAAAATCAACCAGGCCCATCAGGATCCCAACCTGCCGGTGGAACTCGAAATCCGCCGCAGCCTGATGCGCCGTATCGCAACCACGCTTGAAGAATCCTATTTCAAGGAAGTTAAACTGGAGTTCATATGAAAAACGTAACCGTCTCAATCTGTACCGGCACCACCTGCTATCTCATGGGCGGAGCCCACCTGCTGACCTTCGATGAAATGATGGATCCCTACACCGCGGAGCATGTGGAAATCAAAGGCAGCCACTGCCTTGGGTTCTGCAACGACGAGGTCAACGGCCGGCCGCCGTTTGTGAAGGTGAATGACCGCATCATATCCGACGCCAGCCTCACCAAGGTGCTCGATGCCGTGCGCGAAATTCTGGGAGTGGAAGCCTGAACCATGTTTCACGACAACAAAGCCAACCGTCTCCGCAAGGAAATCCTCGTTCGCGTGGCCCGCGCCTTCTTTACCGAACAGCCGGACGATACGCTCAACCGTATTCCACTGGCGATGCGCCCCCAAAACGCCACGGATTCATCGCGCTGCTGCATCCATAAAGACCGCGCCGTTTTGAAATACCGCACCATGGCCGCGCTCGGATTCAGCGTCGAAAATGAAACCGATGAACTGAAATCGATCAGCGAATATTATGAAGAGGCGCTGTTGCGCAAGGCGCCGGTCGCGCCCGTGCTCACCGTCATCGACGAAGCCTGCAGCGCCTGCGTCACCTCCTGCTATTCCGCCACCGACGCCTGCAAAGGCTGCATCGCCCGCTCCTGCGAAACAGCCTGTCCGAAAGACGCCATCGAATTCCGCAACGGCAAAGCCTGGCTCAATCCGGAAAAATGCGTGAACTGCGGCCTCTGCATGAAAGCCTGCCCCTACCACGCCATCATCCGCATTCCGATCCCCTGCGAGGAAGCCTGCCCCGTCGGCGCCATCACCAAGGACGAAGAGACCGGGCGCGAGATGATCGATCACACCAAATGCACCTATTGCGGCAAGTGCCTGCGCGAATGCCCGTTCGCGGCGATTTCCGACATGTCGCAGATGGTCGATGTGCTGAAACAGCTGGATGGCGGACAGGCCGTGGCCATGATTGCGCCCTCCATTGTCGGCCAGCTGCCCGGCAACCTGCCCCAACTGGTTTCCGCGCTCAAACAGGTCGGCTTTGCCGACGTGGTGGAAGTGGCCGAAGGCGCCGATGAAACCACGCGGCATGAAAGCGCGGAGTGGTCGGAAAAGATGAGCGAAGGCGAGCGCTTCATGACCACCTCCTGCTGCCCGGCCTACATTCAAACCGTCGAAAAACATTTGCCGGAAATGACCCCCTACGTTTCCGATACGCCGACGCCGATGGCCTATACCGCCGCGTGCATCCGCAAAGACTATCCGGAAACCGCCACCGTCTTCATCGGTCCCTGCATCGCCAAGCGCGTTGAAGCAGCGCGCAATCCGGAGGTCGACTTTGTCCTCACCTTCGAGGAACTCGGCGCCATCCTCGTCGGAGCCGGAGTCGATGTGCTCGAATGCGATGAAGTTCCCCTCCGCGAAAATGTGCACGGCGAAGGCCGCGGCTTTGCCGCCAGCAACGGCGTGACCACCGCCGTAAAAGCCCTCGCCCCCGGAAATGCGGCGTTGGAACCCATTCTGGTGGACGGGCTGGACCGCAGGAGCATTGCACAGATGAAGGTCTGGTCCGCAAAAAAATGTCCCGGCAACTTTGTCGAGGTCATGTCGTGTGCCGGCGGCTGCATTGCCGGCCCCGGCACCCTCGGAAACCCTCGAATTGCCCTCAAACAGCTGAAGGAGTTGCTCGAAAAAAGCCCGTCGCTAAAAAATTGAACCGCGGTTTATTTCCGCCTCAGCAAAAAGGATCGAAGCCTTTCGATCCGAATGATTCCACCACAGAGTGCACAGAGACACAGAGGAGTTTAAAAACCGTTCGCCCTCTGAGCCTCTGAACTACTATCCGTCAACTTCTTGTTTTTCTGGAAGGTTAAACCGTGAATTAACATTGATGGACGCGAATATCAGGAACCCAAATTTATGTTCATTCATGTTGATTAACGGTTGTAAAACTGGGCCGCGGCTGAGCCGCGCCGCGTCCTCCGTGGTAAAAAAGCAGCCCGGGTAGGTTTCGATCAAAAAATATCGATTAATCGATTGACGCGTATCGATATTTTTTGATCCATTACGTGCACTCAAACGCAACAACATCGAAACCCGAAAGAAACAACGGAGCAAGTAAAGTGAAAAAAGTAGACGTGACCATCTGCACCGGCGCCAATTGCAACAAGACGCAGGCCACCTGGTTGAAGCAGTTTGACCAGATTCTAAGCCCCAAACTGAAATCGAAGGTCTCCGTCTCCTGCGGTAATTGCGAGCAGCGCTGCACCTCCGACCTGGCCAACGCGCCACGCGTGCGGGTCAACGACCAGCTCTTCACCCGCGCCACCCCGGCGCAGGTCAAGCAGGCCGTTTTGGCGGTGGCCTGACTTTCCCCGAACACTTTCACCACAGAGGGCACGGAGGTGCTGAACAAACCTGTTCTCGCCCCCCCCCCCTGCGCCTCAGTGTCCTCTGTGGCAATTATCCGTTTAATTAAGCGCGAAGCGGTGAAAGCTGCTTCGCGCTTTTGATATCTAGGATCGATTCGAAGGTCGGGTTTGATCGCCGAGTGGGCCGCAACGGACGGTCCGGCCCGTCTTAGTCCACGCTCAGGCCGTACTTCCGGAGAATGTCGCACCAATGTTCGACCTCTTCGGGCTCGGGCTCGCGGGTTTCGGAAAGGCGGTAGGGCAGCGCATATTTTTTCCACTTCCACTCGCCCATTTTATGGAAGGGCAACAGCTCAATCTTTTCCACATTGCCCATGCCGGCCGCCCATTTGGCGAGCTTGCGCAGGCAGTGAATGCGGTCATTGAGGCGGGGCACGATCACGTAGCGCATCCAGACCGGCTTTTTCACCTCGGCCAGATATTCCGCAAAGGCCATGGTCAACTTATTGGACTCGCCGGTGATGATCTGGTGCATGTTGGAATTGACGCTTTTGACATCCAGCAGAAACAGGTCGGTCAGTTCCACGATGCGCTTCACCGTGTCGGTCAGGTGCGTAAAGCCGCTGGTATCGACGACCGTATGAATGCCCTCCTCTTTGCAGAGCAGCAGCAGGGCTTCGAGAAATTTAGGACGGCTCAGCGGTTCACCGCCGGAAAAGGTGACGCCGCCGCCGGAGGCCTTCATGAAGTTGTGGTATTTCCTGATCTCCTGAAAAACCTCTTCGGCGGTGAACTCATCGCCGCCGCCGAATTCCCAGGTTTCCGGGTTATGGCAGTAGAGGCAGCGCAGCGGGCAGCCCTGCATAAAGACGACGCAGCGCAGCCCGGGGCCGTCAACCGTCCCGCAGCTTTCGTAGGTATTGATCCGCCCACGCACCTGTCTGGCTTCTTCTAACGTCATGGAGTGATGGAGTAATGGAGTATGGGAGTAAAGGCGAGAACAAACACTCCCTTACCCCACAACACCCCTACTTCAGTCCGCCTGCAGGCTACATTCTCTTATGGAAGGTGCGGTGAATGACATCTTCCTGCTGCTCGCGGGTCAGGCGCGTAAAGTTTACGGCATACCCGGAAACGCGGATGGTCAGCTGCGGATATTTTTCCGGGTGGTCCATCGCGTCCTCGAGCATTTCCTTATCAAAGACGTTCACGTTGATGTGATGGCCCTTTTCCATAAAGTAGCCGTCCAGCAACGCCACCAGATTCTGAACACGCAGCTCCTCCGTCTTGCCCAGTGCTTTCGGCACAATGGAGAAGGTGTAGGAAATGCCGTCTTCCGAATCGTCGTACGGCAGCTTCGCGACGGAGGCCATCGAGGCGATGGAGCCTTTCACATCGCGGCCGTGCATCGGGTTGGCGCCCGGTGCAAACGGTTCGCCGGCTTTACGACCGTCCGGCGTGTTGCCGGTCTTTTTGCCGTACACGACGTTGGACGTGATCGTCAGGATCGACATGGTCGGCTCGGAGTTGCGGTAGGTCGGATGCTTACGCAGCTCTTCCATAAAGCCATGCACCAGCTCGCAGGCGATAGAATCCACGCGCTCATCGTTGTTGCCGAAGGCCGGATATTCGCCTTCGATTTCATAATCGACCGCCAGCCCCTGCTCGTTGCGGATGACTTTCACTTTGGCATGCTTCATGGCGGAGAAGGCATCGGCCACCACAGAGAGTCCGGCAATACCGCCGGCCATGGTACGGTGCACTTCGGCATCATGCAGCGCCATTTCAATGCGCTCGTAGGCATACTTGTCGTGCATGTAGTGAATCACGTTCAGCGTATTGATATAGAGTCCGGCCAGCCAGCCCTGCATCAGCTTAAACTTGGCCATCACGCGGTCATAGTCGAGAACCTCTTCGGTAATGATACCGATATCCGGACCGACCTGCTTGCCGGATTTGTCGTCCACGCCGCCGTTAATGGCATAGAGCAGCGCCTTGGCTAGGTTGCAGCGCGCGCCGAAAAACTGCATCTGCTTGCCGATCGGCATGGCAGAGACACAGCAGGCGATGCCGTAGTCGTCGCCAAACTTCGGACGCATCAGATCGTCGCTCTCATACTGAACCGTCGAAGTATCGATGGATACCTTAGCGCAGAATTTTTTAAAGTTTTCCGGCAGCTGTTCCGACCAGAGCACCGTCAGGTTCGGCTCCGGCGCCGGGCCGAGGTTGTAGACGGTGTGCAGGAAACGCATGCTGCTCCTGGTGCAGAGCGGCCGGCCGTCTTCGCCGACGCCGCCGATGCACTCCGTCACCCAGGTCGGATCGCCGGAAAAGAGTTCGTCATAGGCCGGCGTCCGCAGGAAGCGGATCATGCGTAGCTTCATCACAAAGTGGTCGACCAGCTCCTGCGCATCGGACTCCGTAATCGCGCCGACGGCGAGATCGCGCTCAATATAGATGTCGAGGAAGGTCGAAACGCGGCCGAGCGACATGGCCGCGCCGTTTTGCTCTTTCGTCGCCGCCAGATAGGCCAGATAGGTCCACTGAATCGCTTCCCGTGCATTTTCCGCCGGACGCGACAGATCAAAGCCATAGGACTCGCCCATCGCCTTCAGCTCTTCGAGCGCACGAAGCTGCTCAGAAAACTCTTCACGGGCGCGGATGGTCTCTTCAGTCATCGGCGCGGCATCGCTCTGCGCTTTCTGCTTCTGCTTGTCGGCCATCAGGAAGTCGAGGCCGTAGAGCGCGACGCGGCGGTAGTCGCCGATGATGCGGCCGCGGCCATAGGCATCCGGCAGGCCGGTCACAATGCCGGCCGAACGCGCGGCACGCATTTCGGGCGTGTAGGCATCGAACACGCCGTCGTTGTGGGTTTTGCGGTATTTTTTGTAAAAGTCGTTCAGCTGATCGTCAAAGTGGTAGCCGTAGGCATCGAGCCCGACCTCCACCATACGGCGGCCGCCGTTGGGCATGATGCCGCGCTTAAGCGGCTTTTCGGTCTGGAGGCCGACAATCTTTTCGAGCGGGCGATCGATATAACCGGGGCCGTGGGAGATGATGGTCGACGGCAGATCGGTATCGGCATCGAGCACGCCCTTGCCAAGCTCCTCTTTCATCAGCCCGGCCACCTGTTTCCACAGGTCGGTCGTAGCTTCGGTTGCGGGAGCCAGAAAGGCGTCGTCGCCATCATACGGGGTATAGTTGCTCTGGATAAATTCCCGGACATCCACCTTCTCTTTCCAGGCTTTGCCCTGAAATCCGTTCCACGCATTATTCATTGGTCTCTCTCCTGATGTTTTTGGTGTTGAGCGCGTGCCATCTTAATGAAACGCGGCTGTAAGAATAGAACAATTACTCCCCCGATTATGTTTCCCGCCGTCACCGGCAGCAGATTGCCGAACAGCGGCGCACCCCACGCGCGGAACGGAACCCCTTCGACCAGCAGGCCGAACGGAATTAAAAACATATTGGCCACACAGTGCTCAAACCCGCACAGCACAAACAGCGTGACCGGAAACAGGATGCAGAGCATCTTGCCCTTCACGTCGCGCGCAAACAGCGCCATCACATAGGCGAGCACCACCAGCAGATTGCAGAACACGCCGCGGACCAAATAGGCCGAAACCGTGCGCGAGGTTTTCGCATGCATCACCTTTTCCGCAATGCGTCCGAGCGTGGAATGCTCCACACCGCCGGCGACATACAGTCCATAGGCCAGCAGCAGCGACGCGGCAAAATTGGCGGCATACACCCAGCCCCAGTTCCGCACCACCCGGCCCCAGCCGAAGCGGCGCCCCACCACGCCGACACCGAGGATCATATTGCCGGTAAACAGTTCCGCCTGCAGCAGCACCACCATTACGAGTCCGGCACAGAATACAACCGCGCCGCCCAGCTTGCCGGCCCCGACCGCCTGCGCCACCAGATAGCCATACGCCGCCAGGCTGATGCACGCGCCGGCCAGCAGCCCGGCCAACCAAAGCGTAAGCAGCGGTTGGCCGGCTTTTTTATCCAGCACCGCGGCAAAACTGTTTTCATATTCGTTCTCGGTCAGCATTCGCCTGTCGCTCCTTCGCCCGTGTTCCGGTGTTTAATCTTCTCGCGATCTGCATCAATGGCCGCATCTATATTGGACTGATTTACAAAAGGCAACCCATAATAAGATATATTCCTATCGATTGATAAATATCGACTCCACCACCTCTAATCACCCACGGAATCCGTGGCTTTTGAGAGTGCTTTCCAGCGCGAGGGATTAAATCAATCCGCCGCTATCGATTGACGGATATCGATCGATCCTGCTAGCTTCTCCCAATTAATGGAGATTTCTTATGAGCCAAATGGAACGTAAAACTGCCGGAGTGCCGACGCTGAAACGCCTGCCGCTTTATCTGCGATTACTGCGCAAAATGAAAGAAGCGGGCGAGGAATATGCCTCCGGAACGGTCGTTGCCAAAGAGCTGGGGCTCGATCCAATCGTCGTTCGTAAAGACCTGGCCATCACCGGCGCCGTCGGCCGCCCGCGTCTCGGATTCCAGATGGATGAAATCATCGAAGCGATCGAAAACTTTCTGGGCTGGTCCAACACCTCCGATGCCATTCTCGTCGGCGTAGGCAACCTCGGCGCCGCCCTGCTCGGCTATAAAGGAATTGAGCAGCACGGCATGCGCATTGTCGCCGCCTTTGACTCCAATCCCGAGCTCATCGGAACGACGGTCAACGGCAAGCAGGTTCTCGATATTCAGAAAATGCCGGAACTCGCCAAACGCATGCACGTCCAGATCGGTGTGCTGACCGTTACGGCCTCCGTGGCGCAAACCGTCGCCGACGCCATGATCGAAGGCGGAATCCGCGCCATCTGGAACTTTACCCCGACCTCGCTCGACGTGCCCGAGCACGTGATCGTCCAACGCGAAGAGCTGGCCTCCAGCCTGGCCGTGCTCTCGCACCGCCTGCTGCTCGAAAACCCGTCAGACTAGCTGATCAAGAAGGCGGTCCAGGTGACGCTTCAGCTTCACCGGCGGGCGGTTCATCAGCACAAACTTGCCGTCCGTCTCACGCGCATAGGTTTTCCAGCCGTTGGCCTCGCGCCACGGCATGCAGACATTGTCGATCGCGGTTTCGGCCGCCCCGGCCTCCAGGCCCAACTGACCGCAGGTCCAGACGCTGCGCTCGCGGTCCATACCGTTACGCTGAACCGCCTCGAAGGCATAATATTCCGGGCACTGCTCATCGATTCCGGTCGCCTTATCCCAATAGGGATTGGGCGGCGGCGGCAACCCGGCCGGCTTCATATTTTCGTCGGCATATTTATAGAAGCCGCGCATCAGCTGAATCGCCCGATCAATCACCGCGTCATGCTTCACCAGCTCCGCCGGCTCCACACCAGCGCGCGCCGCGATTTGAGCATAATTCTCCACGCCATCCACGATGGCCTTCACAATCCGGTCTACCTGTAATTTGTTCATAAGACCGCCGATATTACCCACTGCTACCCGGGGAGCAACATTTTTCACCACAGAGGCACGGAGACCCTGAGCAATAAAACTCCGTGACTCCAGCATAGCGGGTGGTCCAAACCGCTTGCCCAGCCGAAAAGTTTTAATTATTCTGAATGCATGAACTCGTTCTTATTCAATTCATTGGAAATATGCTTCCCGCGCGCCAACGGTTACCGCCACGAAACCGGCGATTCCGCCGTCCGGGAATCCGCCGCCGCCTTCCGCACCTTTCCCTGGCGTGAACGCCATCTCCAATGCCTCTGGGCCGACCCGCGCCACCGCCCCGCCCAACTCCAAACCACCGCCGGCGAACCGGTTGAAATCGAACATCCCGGCGAATGGAATCTCGAAGCCGGGCCCGACTTCCGCAACGCCGCCCTGCTCATCGGCAAAGAAAAACGGCGCGTTTGCGGCGACCTCGAAATCCACATTCACGCCAACGGCTGGAAACAGCACGGCCACGCCGGCGACCCGCGCTACGAAAACGTCCGCTTTCACATCACCTATTTTCCCGGCACCGAAATTTCCGGCCTCATCCAGATTCCGCTGCAAAACGCGCTCGCCGCCGATCCCCACTTTTCGTTTGACGCCATTGACCTCACCGCCTATCCCTACTCCATTCCCTCCGGCAGTTTCCCGCTGGCCGGAATCGATCCCGACTGCAAAACCGATTTTCTCGAAAGCGCCGGCGAAGAGCGGCTGCGCCTCAAAGCCGAACGCTTTGCCCTCGCCATGCAGTTACGGGAACCGGAGCAGGTGCTTTGGGAAGAGCTGATGGCCGCACTCGGTTATAAAAACAACAAAGCCGCCTTTCGCAAGCTCGCCGTCACCCAGCCGCTCGCACGCCTGCGCGCGCTGGCCCGCACGCCCGACGAAGCCTATGCCATCCTTCTCGGCCTCTCCGGACTGCTCCCGAAAAAGCTCGATTCCAAATGGCCGGCGGAAACCAAACGCTTTATTCGCGCCGTCTGGGACGTCTGGTGGCGACAAACCTCAGAACTCCAGGATCTCTCCTTAAAAAGACCCGAATGGGTCCTCGCCGGCATCCGCCCCGCCAACCATCCCGTCAGAAGATTAATGGCCGCCGCACACTATGCCTTTGCCCTCCCCGAAATTTCCGAACAACAGCTGACCGAGTTTCCCGACAACTTCTGGAATACGCACATCAGCTGGAAAACCAGCTGCAACCCGACGGCGCTCGTCGGCCGCCCGCGCGCCAACGCGATCATCACCAACATTCTCGTGCCGTTCCGCGCCGCCACCGGCCAGGAAATTGATCTGGAAAAACTGCCGCCGGAACCGACGAACAGCATCATCCGCCAGACCGCCTTCACCCTCTTCGGCCCCGACCATACGCATAAAGTCTACAAATCCGCCCTCGCCCGCCAGGGTCTCATGCAGATCTTCCACGACTACCTCACCACCCACCGCCTCGATGAGCTCCAGGAAAGAGCAGGTTCGTAGTTCCGCCGTTCTTGTCCGCTGTAACTTTTGGTGGAGAAGGAAGGCGGTTCCTTGTACTATTCGCCTAAAGGATGGCCTGCAAACATTTGGAGATAACCATGCTTTATCGCGAAATGCCAAAGACGAACGACAAGCTCTCGATTCTGGGATTCGGCTGCATGCGCCTCCCCGGCGGACAGAACAATCCGAACGAAAAGGAATCGATCCGGCAGATCCGCTATGCAATCGACCACGGCGTCAACTATGTCGACACCGCCTGGCCCTACCACGGCGGCAAAAGCGAGGTCATCCTCGGCAAAGCACTGAAAAACGGTTATCGCGAAAAGGTGAAGGTGGCCGACAAGCTCCCGCAGTGGCTCTGCATGAGCCATGAAGACATGAACTACTATCTTTGCGAGCAGCTCAGGCGCCTCGATACCGACCGGATCGACTACTATTTGATCCACGCGCTCAATGGCGCGGCATGGAATCGCTTCAAAAGCAACGGCGGCATGGCGTTCATCGATCAGATCAAAACGAACGGTAAAATCGCCAACATCGGCTTTTCCTTCCACGGTCCCAGGGCCGACTTCCTGGAGATCATCGACGCCTATGACTGGGACTTTTGCCAGATTCAGTTCAACATTCTCGACGAGCACTATCAGGCCGGCATCGAAGGGCTTGAGCACGCCAGGAAAAAAGGCATCGGTGTCATTATCATGGAGCCGCTCCGCGGCGGCTCGCTCGCCGGCAAGCAACCTGCCGAAGTGGAAAAAATCTACAAAGCCGCCCCCGACCGCAGCCATATCGACTGGGCGTTGCGCTGGGTCTGGAACCATCCCGGTGTCATCACCGTCCTCTCCGGCATGAACTCCATCAAGCAACTCGATGAAAATCTCGAAACGGCATCAACCGCCGGCATCAACGCCATGAGTGCCGAAGAGCTGAATACGGTGCAGCAGGTGGCCGCCACCTTCCGCGGCCTGATGCAAGTACCCTGCACCGCCTGCCAATACTGCATGCCCTGTCCTGCTGGCGTGAATATTCCCGCCGCGTTCACCGCCTACAACGCCAAGTATCTCTTCAACGCCGGCTTCATGAACCGCGCAATGTATTTGATGCAAAACCAGGGCGGCGAAAACAAGAAACCGTCATTCGCCAGCCAATGTGTCAACTGCGGAAAATGCATCAAGCACTGCCCGCAGCACATCCAAATCCCGTCCGAGCTCAAGAAGGTGGAAAGGGAATTCGAAGGCATCCTGAAAAAGCCGATCCTCTTCCTGGTCAATGCCGCCCTGAACAAAGGCAAAAAGAAAGAATAACCCCCAGAAACATCCTTGCCCCATCTTCCCGCCGGATTTATCATTCTGCACGTAGCTGAGGCCGACACATAGTTGCCGGCGCAAACCACAACCAAACGGGAGAAGAATCATGGGCAAACGAGGAATTGAAATTCTGGACGTCAATGTTGATGAACTGCTCCAAATGCTCAACGGGGCCCTGTCGGAAGAGTGGCAGGCCTATTATCAATACTGGGTCGGCGCGCGCATAATGGAAGGCCCCATGCGCAGCGAAATCGAGCCGGAACTGCTACTGCATGCCGACCAGGAACTCAACCATGCCACGCTGATCGTAAACCGTATCATCCAGCTTGGCGGCACGCCGGTGCTGACGCCGGAAGACTGGCCGAAACTGAGCGAGTGTAAATACGCAACGCCGAGCGATCCCTATGTCGAAACGGTTCTCGAACAGAACCTCAACGGCGAACGGTGCGCCATCCAACGCTACCAGCAGATGGCCGAGTTCACCAACGGCAAAGACCACGTCACCCACCAGATGGCCACCACCATCCTCAATGAGGAGCTGGAACACGAACAGGACATCGAAGACTGGATCAACGACATCGAACGCATGAAAGACGACATTCGTAAAATCCGCCTCTAACCCTCAGGTCAGCCGTCGGCTTGCGGCTCCACCGGCTGCAGCAGGAAAACCTTATCCTGCCGGCGCGCCTTTTCAGGGAGGGCGAAGGTGACCATGTCGTTCTTGACCGCTTTGTCGGCAGGCCGTTCATCCACGCGCAGCGATTCAAGGTGCGTCTGCACCGCGCCGGTGGTCGGACCTTCAACAAGAATTTCGCAGCCGGGCAGCAGCTCCTGCTGCCAGAGCTTGAATTCGCAGACGCCGATCTTTGCAAAATAGTTGGTGACGACACCGAGCTGAATGCGTTTGTGCGTCGCCTGCGAATGGCCGCTCGCGGCCCACTCGCCCATCTGATTGCCGAGATAGTAGCCGCCGTCCCAGAAGCCGCGGTTAAACACCTCGGCCAGCCCGGCTTGGAGCAGATCAAAGTTTTCGGCGTCAAAAGTTCCGTCCTCAACGGCGTCGAGCCCGGCGCGGTAGGCTTGGGTGACGGTGCTGACATATTGCGGCGTGCGCGCACGGCCTTCGAGCTTGTAGACGCTCACGCCGGCGTCGGCCAGCCGATCAAGATGCGGCAGCGTACAGAGATCTTTGGGCGACATGATGTAGCGGTTCTGCACTTCGAGCTCGTCGCCGGTTTCGACATCGGTGAGCCGGTAGGCGCGGCGGCAGTTTTGGAAGCAGGCGCCGCGGTTAGCGGATTTATTATACTGACCGAGGCTCATGTAACACTTGCCGGAAATGGCAACGCAGAGCGCGCCGTGGGCAAAGAGTTCAATCTGCACCAGTTCGCCTTTCGGGCCGCGGATATCTTCAGCCTTGATCGCGGCGGTGATGGCGCTGATCTGTTCGAGCGTCAGTTCGCGTGCGAGCACCATGACGTCGGCATAGCGGGAATAAAATTTTACGGCGCTGATATTGGAAACGTTGGCCTGCACCGAAATGTGCACTTCGAGTCCGATGGCGTGCGCATATTCGATGGCGGAAATATCGGAGGCAATGATGGCATCAAGCTTCGCCGCTTTCGCGGCGGCGCAAATTTCGCGCATGGTTTCGAGCTCGTCGTCGTAGACGATCACATTGAGCGCCAGATAACTCTTCACCCCGCACCAGCGGCAGATGCGCGCGATGCGCTTGAGGTCGGCCAGCGAAAACGGACTGGCGGCGCGCGAGCGCATGTTGAGCTTGTCGACGCCGAAATAGATCGAGTCCGCCCCGGCACGGATCGCCGCGCTCAGCGAGGCATACGATCCCGCCGGCGCCATCAATTCAAATCTGGATTGCCTGTTTTTCATGAACGGCGCACACAATGAATAAAGAGTGCAGCTTTGACAAAGCAAAAAACAGGCTCCACGAAGCCGCGCGCAAATGTTATCAATCTGCCTCTCAATGAAGACCCGTCTACAAGATACAGTCCGCTACCCTCTTTTGCTGATTGCAACCTATGTGCTGTCGCGCCTGCTCTTTTATTTCATGGGCGTACGTTTCGATGCGGCGGGGCTCGACTGGTATTGGCAATATCTCGACGTCGAACTGCTGAAAAACGATCTGGCCCGCAGCGTCTTTTATCAGCACGCCCAGCCGCCGCTGTTCAACCTCTTTCTGGGAACGGTGCTGAAGCTCTTCCCCAACGCATACGCGACGGCCTTTGCATTCATCTTCAAGGCATTGAGCCTGATGCTCTACGATTCGCTCTACCGCACCCTGCACCTCGTCGGATTGAGAAGGTGGACCGCCTATCTTTTCGCCACACTCTTCATGCTCTCGCCGGGCGCGGTGCTTTACGAAAACTGGCTCTTCTACACCTGGCCGGCCGCCGCCCTGCTGACACTCAGCGCCCATCAGCTGCTGCTCTACGAAAAAAAGCGACGCACCCAAAATGCCCTGCTTTACCTGGCCGGCCTCACCGCCGTCTGCCTGATGCGCTCCATGTTTCATCTCGTCTACCTCGCCGCCGCAACCGTTCCGCTGTTGCTCATCGCATCACCGGCGCGCAAGCGAATCATTCCGGCGGCCGGCATGGCCCTATTGCTGGTCGGAGCGGTCTTCCTTAAAAACCTGCTGCTATTCGGCTTTTTCGGCTCCAGCAGCTGGATGGGCATGAATCTCTGGAAGGTTGCGCCGGTCGGCGGAAAACAGCAACAGCTGGGAAACTCCGCCGTCGCGATGGTTGAGCCGTTCTCGGCCATCACCAACTATCCCTCCGCCTTCCAAACCGTTCCCGCACGCTTTTCCGAAATCCCGGCACTCGCCGACGCATTCAAGCAAAACGGCCAGCCCAACCTGAATCACGTTGGATATATCGCCGTCTCGGAAGCCTACAAACAAAAGGCGGTCGGACTGATCGCCGGCGACCTCCCCGGCTATGCCGGCATCGTCATGAAAGCGTGGCGCAACTATTTCACGCCCGCCCGCCACTATTTTCTGCTAAACCCGTCAAACCACGCCGTCCTGAAACCGCTGGCGATCCCCGGCGATGCCTTTCTGCTCGTCCCCGCCGGCCTGCTTCTTATGCTGGCCGGGCTCACAAAACGCCCCGACGCCTTCTATCTTTTCTGCGCCGGAACCGTCCTCTACATCGCCCTGATCGGCAACGGCCTTGAACACGGCGAAAACATGCGCTTCCGCGTACAGACCGATCCCCTGCTCTACCTGGCCGCCATCCACATGGCCCTCCGGCTCTTCAGCCAAAACAGGTCGGCGGCGGAAAAGATTTGATAAAACATTCGCCCGCCGGTATTTTTTTGAAGCTTCCTGCTGCTATGCCGCACGTGCGACAGGCAGGAGAGCGAGACAACTGAATAACCGGAGAGGAAATATGAAAAACATTCCCATTGATAATGTCCGCAACTTCGCTCTAATGGGCCACACTGGTAGCGGAAAAACTTCGTTGATCGACAGTATCCTGTTTAAGCTGGGTCAGGTAGATCGCGTGGGTTCTCCGGAAAACGGTACCAGTGTGGCCGATTGGACCGACGAAGAAAAAGCGCACGAAATCTCCATCTGGGCAAAACCGTTCGACGGCGTCTACACCGCGGCCTCGCGCAAAATCCGCCGCCTCGTCATGATCGACACCCCCGGCTTTGCTGACTTTATCGGTGCCATGATTTCCGCCGCGGAAGTCACCGACGCCGCCCTCATCACCGTCGACGCCTCCGCCGGCATTCAGGTCGGCACCCAGCGCGCCTGGAAAGCCGCCGAAAAGCGCAACCTGCCACGCGGCATTGCCATCACCTGCCTCGACAAAGACGACACCGACTTCGACAACACCCTGCTCGAAATTAAAGCGCGCTGGGGCGACGACCGCTGTATTCCGATGGTGCTCCCGACCTCCGACGGCAAGGCCGTCGACATCCTCAACTGCCCGGCCGACGAAGTGCCGGACGAGCTGAAAGACCGCGTCAAAGCCATTAAGGACCACCTCATCGAACTCGCCGCCGAAACCGACGACAAGCTCATCGAAAAATATTTTAACGGCGATGAGCTCACCGCTGACGAATTTTCCGAAGGCCTGCGCAAGTCGGTTCACGACGCACATCTGATTCCGGTCTTCGCCACATCGGTCAAGGCCGACATGGGTGTAAAGGAAACCATGGACTCCATCAGCCGCCTCTTCCCCTCGCCGCATGACTATCCCGTCAGCTGCGCCGAAGGCAACGAAATCTCCGCAGAAGAAGAAGAACCCTTCTCCGGACAGGTCTGGCGCTGCTTCAACGATGCCTTCGTGGGTCAAATGACCTTTGTGCGCATCTATTCCGGTGTCCTCAAGCCCGGCATGGAAATCTATAACGCCACCAAGAACCAGAAGGAAAAGGTCGGCACCATCCTCTACGTGGATGGCAAGAAAACCATCGAAGCCGAAGAGGCCAAGGCCGGCGACATTGTGGCGCTGACCAAGCTCAAACACACCTATCTCAACGACTCGCTCTGTGCCGTCGGCTCCGAGATTAAGTTTGAGCCGATCGTCTTCCCCTCTCCCGTCACCGCCTATGCCGTCGAGCCGAAGAACAAGACCGACGCCGATAAGATCGGCATGGCGCTGCACCGCGCAACGGAAGAAGACCCCTCCACCCGCATCGACCATAACACCGAGACCCACGAACTGGTCCTGTGGGGCATGGGCGACATGCATCTGGAAGTCACCCTCGAGCACATCAAAAACCGCTCCAACGTGGAAATGACCCACCACACGCCGAAGGTCGCCTACAAGGAAACCATCACCGGCTCCGGCGAAGGCCACTACAAACATAAGAAGCAGTCCGGCGGTCGCGGTCAGTATGGCGAATGCTACATCCGCATCCGCCCCAAAGCCGAAGACGGTTCGGACTGGTTCCTCAACAAGATTGTCGGCGGCGCCATCCCCGGCGGCTTTATCCCCGCCTGCGAAAAGGGATTCGTCGAAGGTCTCAATAAAGGACCGTTGGTCGGCTCCGAAGTCATCAACGTTCAGGTCGAGCTCTACGACGGCTCCTACCACGACGTCGACTCCTCCGAAGTCGCCTTCAAGATTGCCGGCTCGCGCGCCCTGCACGAAGCCATCGAAAAATCCAGCCCGGTCCTGCTCGAGCCGATCATGACCGTCAAGGTGATTGTCCCCGA
>CAZABK010000058.1:19468-19780 GCA_964483355.1 uncultured Verrucomicrobiota bacterium
GGCCTGCTCAACACCAAGCGCGGCCGCATTCTCGGCATGGGCCCCGAAGACGGCCTGCAGGCGATCGACGCCGACGTGCCGCAGGCCGAAATGTTTAAATTCTGCTCGGAGCTCCGCTCGATCACCAGCGGACAGGGTTCATTCGAAATGGACTTTGCCCGCTATGAGCAGGTTCCCGCACACCTTGCCTCGAAAGTAATCGAGGAGGCGAAAGCCGCCCAAGAGGAGTAAACAAAAAGAACCAAAAGAGGAAAACGCAACAAACGTTCCGAATGGAACACTCAGCGGGCGGGCCTCCGGGCCCGCCCGCTC
>CAZABK010000059.1:0-19548 GCA_964483355.1 uncultured Verrucomicrobiota bacterium
AAACGGCCATTTGAAAAATATTGAATTTTCGGCAAAAAAGCCTTGGAAGTTGGCGGGAAACTGGCATCTTCCCTCGCTCAAATCGTTCGGATAAAAAAATATCGATATTTTTTGAACATATTTTTACAGACGTGTCTAACACCCCGTAATTGATTTTAAAATGGGTCTCCTGTTGGGTTCCCGTTTTACAGCGCAAGGTTTTCCCTCCTCTTTTCCTTGCGCTGTTTTTTTATGCCCAGAGAGAACCCGCCACAGATTTTCAACAGAAGTCCGCAAAGCTCGCGAAGAAAATAAAACCTCGAGCTTTGCGGACTTTGCGCTCTTCTGTGAAAAATAACAGGTTAGACGTTGAAGAGGAATTCGATCACATCGCCGTCCTGGACAATGTATTCCTTGCCTTCGGTGCGCAGCAGGCCCGCATCGCGACAGGCGGCCTCGCCGCCCTTTTCGACAAAATCGTTGTAGGAAATAACCTGTGCGCGGATGAAGCCGCGTTCAAAGTCGGTATGAATCACGCCGGCAGCCTGCGGCGCCGTGTCGCCGCGGTGGATGGTCCAGGCGCGCGTTTCCTTCGGCCCCTGCGTCAGATAGCTGATGAGGCCCAGCGTGTGGTAGCCGGTATGAATAATCTGATCGAGGCCGCTTTCCTTGACGCCGTATTCCTTCAGGAATTCGTCGCGCTCCTCGTCGGACATGCCGTTGAGATCCTCTTCCATCTTGGCGCAGATTTTGACCACATCGGCGCCGCGTTCGGCGGCATAGGCTTTGACGGCCTTGACATAGTCGTTGTCTTCGAGCAGGCCGTCTTCATCGACATTGCAGCAGTAGATCACCTTTTTGTCGGTGAGGAACTGTGATTCCTTGAAGATGGCCTTGGCGGCTTCGGAGTCTTTCTCTTCAAACGCATGCGCCATCTTGCCGCCGCCCAGATGCTCAACCAGCGCTTCGAAGGTGGGGAGCGTTGCGGCAATGGCCTTATCGCCGCGCGCGGCTTTCACCACACGCCCGAGCCGGTTTTCCATCATCTGAAAGTCGGCAATGATCAGCTCAGCTTCGATAATCTCAACATCGCGAATGGGGTCGATCGAACCATCAACGTGCACGACATTGCCGTCGTCAAAACAGCGGACCACCTGGAGAATCGCATCGGTTTCACGGATATTGGTCAGGAACTTGTTGCCGAGGCCTTCGCCCTGGCTGGCGCCCTTCACGAGGCCGGCAATATCCACAAAGTCGACCGTAGCATGCAGGATTTTCTGCGAGCCGGCGATTTCGGCCAGCTTGTCGAGCCGCGGATCAGGAACCGGCACCACGGCCTTGTTCGGCTCGATGGTGCAGAACGGATAGTTTGCGCTCTCAGCGTTCTGCTCGCGCGTCAGTGCGTTGAAGATGGTGGATTTCCCAACGTTTGGAAGTCCGACAATACCTACACTCAGTCCCATGGCTCAGTTCCCTTTTGTAAAATTCGAAGCTCGAAATACCCAAAAACCCAAGGAACTCCCATTTGAGTTTCCCTGGGTATTGGGGTGTTTAGGTATTTAGCTGTTACGCCTCTTCTTCGTGCGATTTCTGCAGTGCACGCATGCGCTCGAGCCGCTCCTGCGCTTCGCGTTTCTTTTTGGCCGGCGTACGCATCAGCGGCTTTTCATGCTTGAGCAGCTCGCCGCCCACAGCGGATGCACCGCCGTCGACATAGATGGTCTGGCCGGAAATCTTTTTGGAATATTCGCCGAGCATAAAGACCACCGCATTGGCCACTTCCTGCTTGTCATTGATCGGATCCCACGGCATCGGGCTGATCTTTTTCCAGGTGCGGGCCAAATGCGCAAAGTGCGGGATCGACTTGGCCGCTTTGGTGGTGAGCGGGCCGGCCGAGATGGCGTTGACACGGACGTGCTCGCGGCCATATTCACGTGCCAGCGCGCGGACCAGTGCTTCGAGCGCCGCCTTATTGACGCCCATCCAGTTGTAGTACGGGAAGGCCAGTTGCGAAGCAAACGAGAGCGTTACAACCGAGCCGCCTCTGGGCATGTGCTCCTGCGCAAACTCGGCAACGGTGGCCAGCGAGGCGCAACTGATATGGAAACCCTGCTTAATATCTTCGACAGCATTGGTATAGACCTTGTCGCCCAGGCAGGTTTTCGGGTTCGCAAACGCAATGGAATGAACCACCCCCGCGATATCTCCAATATCCTTGAAGAGGTTGCGCACCTCGTTTTCGATGGTGACGTCGCAGTAGCGAATGTCCATCGCATCCTTTTCCTCCTGCGACAGATCAGTGCAGCCGCGGTCAAAAAAGATTTTTTTCAAACGCTCATTCTGAACGGTATAGATCACCTTACCGCCCAGATCTTCAATCATCTTGCCGGTGGCATAGGCAATCGAATCCGTATTGAGCAGCCCCATTACAACGTAAGTACTTCCCTTTTTAATCATTCTGCAAACTCCTTTGTCTTTAAAAAAATCGCGGGCAAACCTAGCAGTTTGCCCGCTTATTGCAACTTAGGAATATTAGCTTTTAATGAGGCGGGCCCTTGGGAAGCGCAGCCCTGCGCTAAAGCCGAAGCTCCGGCCCAATTGCTTTTAGTCCTTCGACGAGTTCATGCCGACCGCACGGCTCGACTTCGCCCAGGCCATTTTGCCGGAGAGACTATCCGGCAGACAAAAGTTCCGGGAGATCTTCTTGCCATCATCCAGCACCATATGCACCTGAACCCAAATACCGCGCACCTTGCCGCTCTGCTTGTTATCCGCACCAGAACCATAATACCAGTCGGAGTCCAATTCTTCGGTATAGATTGTGACAGGTTTTGTTACCAGTTCCCTTTCCGATTTGGGCAGGAGAGTGCCGACATCAAGCTTCCCGTAACGCACGCCCTCCTTGCGGGCTTCGCCTCCCCGCTTATATTCCTCCTGCTCATAATAAATGCAGTATTCCAGCTCCAGGTTTTCCAACGTGGAGGTCGACCGATTTTGCAAAGTGACTTCATAGCCGTAGTTTTCAACCTTTTTCGCGGAATTATAGCCGCTATAACCACCGTCGCCGTCCTTCATCTTCTTGCGCTTGGCCTCGATCTTAAAACTGCTTGCGGAGAGGAATACCTTGTTGAAATCCCACTGACGGACATAGTCCTGGTCCTTCTCGGAAAGCATCGTCAACGGAATGGTCGCCTGCTGTCGGTTATCGCGCTGAATCGTCACCACGTTCTTTTTGGCATCATAGCGCATGATCTTACCCCGGATCGAACGTCCTTTCGTGTCCATAAAATCGTGATATTCGGATGCCAAGCCAACACTCAAAACACCCAGCAAGCACAAACAACATACTGCCACTTTTTTCATTCCAATCCCCCTTAAACATTCGGTTCAGGCTCAGAAGTCTACAGAACATTTTTTCACTGAAAAGAATGAATCCCCATTTTTTCAAACATGAGGATGTACCCCACGGGAGCGGTATGCCTTAATCGCGCCCTATGAAAGAAAACTTTGGACTCTATCTGATTCTCACTGCCCCGGTTGCCGGCTACGAAAAAACCGCCCGCGCCGCGGTGGAGTGCGGCGTGCGCTATCTCCAACTGCGCATGAAAAACGCGCCACGCAACGAGGTGCTCGAAACCGCCAAAATGATCCGCGAGATTACCCGCGGAACCAAAACCCGCTTTATCGTCAACGACGACCTCTCCGTCGCCATCGAATCCGACGCCGACGGCATCCATCTCGGCCAGGACGATCTGTCGCTGACCGAAGCCCGCGCGCAATGGAACGTTCCCGGCAAGATTTTCGGCCTCTCCACCCACAGCCTGGAGCAGGCGCGCGACGCCGAAAAACTGGCGCCCGACTATATCGGCATCGGCCCCGTCTTCCCCACTCAAACCAAACTCGACGCCGATCCGGCGCTCGGGCCGGAAGAGGTTGGACGCATTGCCCGCGCCGTTTCCATCACCTCGGTGGCCATCGGCGGCATCAACACCGGCAACCTTGCGCAAGTGCTTGAAGCCGGCGCCGACAATTTCTGCGTGGTCAGTGCGGTCAACCAATCCAATGATCCCGCAACCGCGATCCGCAAATTGTGCGCGGTTTCGGAATAAACAAGGTGCTCCGTCCGGCAAAGCCGCCGGGATGTTTTTGTTTGCCGGATTCGCCCTCCGGCTATAGTTTGGAATTGCTATGAAACTACCCCGTCATTCCATCTTTTTATGCCTGGCTGCCATACTCGGCAGTGGACTCGCAGACGCCCACCAGCTCAGCGAGAAATCCCGCGTCTTTCTGGAGCAGAAACAGGAAATCGTCTTTGTCGCACAACCCGACCGGGCTCCGTTCGAGTTTACCCACAAACAACATCTGAGCGGAATGAACGTTGAGCTGGCGCAATGGATCGCAACCGACACGGGCTTCAAGGCCCACTTTGAAACCGCATCGCAGCCGCAGGCGTTGGAGATGCTACGCAACGGAACGGCCGATGTCATCACCACCTTCGCCTATTCCGAAGCACACTCCGAAGAGGTTGACTTCAGCAGCACCGTCAAAGTGGCACCGGTATCCCTCTTCGTTTCTGACGATCGCTCCGACATCACCGGCATTGAGGACCTGGCGGACAAACGGGTGGCGATAATCGGCTCCAGCCACGCACTGGAAATTCTCCAGCAAAACGGCATCGTCTGCCAAGCGCGCTATGTGCCAACGATCGCCAGCGCCGTTCAGCTGCTGGCTCAAAAAAAAGTTGATGCCATCATCGGCAATGAACTGTTGATTCGGCACTATCTCGAGTCCTCCGGAAATAACCACCTGAAGACGGCCGACCACCCCCTTTACGGGGATCAGTTGTGCATGGCCGTGCGAAAGGGCAACCACGAACTGCTCGCGATCCTCAACGGAGGTATTGCCAAAGCACAGAAGAGCGGAACGCTTTACCGCATCAAGACCAAGTGGATTGGTGCCCAACATTCAAAAAACATTCTGCCCCGGCAAACCATACTCATCAGTACCGCGGTTACAGCCACCCTGCTCGCAACCGCCATTGCCCTGATCCTGCTGGGAAACAGCAAGCTGAAAAAAATGGTGACGGAGCGCACCCGCCAGCTCTCCGAAAGCGAAGAACGGCTGCGGCAGTTTTTTGAACATTCACCGGACGCGGTCTTTGTGCTCGAGCGCACCGGTCATATTGCTGCCGTGAATGCACGCGCCTGCGACAGTGTAAAGATGAAGAAGGCGGAACTGCTCTCCAAATCGATCTATGACCTTGTGCCTCCCGCCTTCCATGGCGAGGTCGCCGGCAACATGCGGCAGTGGTTTTCCGGCCAGCTTGAACAGTGCGAAGGGATGGCACTTGCCGCCGATGGCTCGGTCCATCCGATCGAAATGACCGGGCAGCTTCAGCCGATGGGCAGCGAGACGGTACTGCAGCTGCACTCGCGCGACATCACCCTGCGCAAAGAGGCCGAAGAAAAACTCCATGAGGCCAAACACCTGGCAGAAGAAGCCCGGGAAATGGCGGAAAACGCCAACAGAGCCAAGAGCGAATTTCTTGCGAACATGAGTCACGAAATCCGCACGCCGCTCACCGGCATTGTCGGAATGGCGCAACTGCTGGCCGACAACTCGCTGACCGGGGAACAGGCAGAGTGCGTCGAAACCATTCAGCAATCCAGCCACGGCCTGCTGAGAATCATTAACCACGTCCTCGACCTTTCCAAAATCGAAGCCGGGCAAATGGAGGTGCGCAACGACCCCGTCGACCTGCATGAAATGTGCAGAAACCTCACGGCGCTCTTCGCCCCCCAGGCACAGCATGCCGGCATTGAATTCAAGTGCGGATGCCGCGACAATGTCCCGGCACTGCTCCTCGGCGACGACGGCCTGATCGAACAAATCCTGATCAACCTCCTCGGCAACGCTGTCAAATTTACCCACGAGGGCTCCGTGACCCTGAACATGGAATGCCGGCGGAATACCCCCGAGGGCGCGGACCTCTGTTTTCAGGTCATCGACACCGGAATCGGCATTCCCCCGGAAAAACAGGAAGCCGTCTTTAAAAAATTCACTCAGGCCGACGGATCCACGAAGCGGAACTATGGCGGCACCGGCCTGGGACTCGCCATCTGCAAACAGCTCGCCGAACTCATGGGCGGCGAAATCGAACTGGAGAGCACTCCCGGCAAGGGAACCACCTTTTCCCTCAACCTCAAGCTGCCCCATGCCGCTCAACCCGCCACGACCTCCGGCACGAACGGTGAGTCTCCCTTGGTCACTCGCAAGGGGACTCGGGTGCTCCTGGCGGAAGACAACCTCGTCAACCAGAATGTCGTCGTCGCCATTCTGCGCAAAGCGGGGTGCGAGGTCGAGGCCGTCGATAACGGCGAGGAGGCCATTGAGCAGATTCAGAAGGAAGCATATGACATTGTACTCATGGACTGCCAAATGCCGGACATGGACGGCTTTGAAGCCACCGCAAAAATACGCGCCATGAGCGAACCGTTCTGCAATATTCCCATCATCGCCGTCACCGCCCACGCCATGAAAGAGGATAAACAAAAATGCATCGACGGCGGCATGAACGACTATCTTGCCAAACCGATCGGGCGGCAGGCTCTTATCACCATTATCAACCAATACACCTCCGCATCATGAAACCATTCTGGGAAACCAAACAACTCGACGAACTGACCACCGGCGAATGGGAAGCGCTGTGCGACGGCTGCGCCAAATGCTGCGTCCACAAGCTCGAAGTCGAAGAGACCGGCAAAATTCACTACACCTGCGTCGCCTGCCGCATGCTCGACGTCAACACCTGCCGCTGCATGAACTATGAAAACCGACACGAGCTCGTTTCCGACTGCGCCGTCCTCTCGCCCGGTCACCCCGAATATTTTGCCTGGATGCCCGAAACCTGCGCCTACCGCCTGCTGCACGAAGGCAAGCCGCTGCCCGAATGGCATCCGCTCATCACCGGCGATCCCGCCTCCGTTCACGAACATGGCGCCTCCGCCCGAAAAAAACTGATCCCCGAATTTCTGGCCGACGAAAAACACCTCGAAAAATATATCGTCGACTAAACCACCAACTCCGCGAGCCACAGCATATGACTAAAAAACTATTTCTCATCGACGGCATGGCCATCGTCTACCGCGCCTACTTCGGCTTCATCCGCAACCCGCGCATCAACTCCAAAGGCGAAAACGTTTCGGCCGTCTTCGGCTTCATCAACACGCTGCTCGACCTCATCCACACCTACGATCCGACGCATATCGCCGTCGCCTTCGACACCCACGGCCCCACCTTCCGCCACGAGGAATATCCTGAATATAAAGCCACGCGCGACGAAACGCCCGAAGGCATCCATACCGCCGTGCCGCACATCCGCAACCTGCTCACCGCCTTCAACATTCCCGTGCTTGAATATCCCGGCTTCGAGGCCGACGACGTCATCGGCACCCTCGCGCGTCAGGCCGAAAAACAGGGCTTCGACACCTACATGGTCACACCCGACAAAGACTATGCCCAGCTTGTCGACGCCCACACCTTCATGCTCAAGCCCGGCCGCGCCGGCGGCGACGCCGAACTGCTCGACGTGCCGAAAATTCTCGAGCAGTGGAACATTGAAAAGATCGAACAGGTCATCGACATTCTCGGACTCGCGGGCGACACCGCCGACAATATTCCCGGCGTCCCCGGCATCGGCCCCAAGACCGCGCAAAAGCTCGTTGCCCAGTTCGGCTCCGTCGAAAACCTGCTCGCCAACACCGACCAGCTCAAAGGCAAGCAGAAGGAAAAGGTTGAAGAAAACAAACATACCGCCCTGCTCTCCAAACGCCTCGTCACCATCAAGTGCGACGTCCCCGTCAAGGAATCGCCCGACGAACTGCGTATCGGCGAGCGCAACGACGACCAGCTTAAAATCCTCTTTACCGAGCTCGAATTCAAAACCCTCATCAAACGGCTCTTCGGCGAAAGCCCCACCCCGAAATCGGTCGAGACCGCCAAGGTCACGCTCGGCCAGGGCGATCTCTTTGAATTTGCGGCGGCGCAGCAGCCGGAAATGATGGAGCCCGTCCCGGCCTTTAAAACCATCAAAGAGGTGAAGCATAAATATCACCTCGTCTCCACCGCCGCCGAACGCACCGAACTGGCCGAGAAACTTTCCGGCCACGCGCTCGTCAGCTTCGACACCGAAACCACCGGACTCGACGTCCGCACCGCCGAACTCATCGGCATCTCCTTCTGCATCGAGCCACACGAAGCCTGGTTTGTCATTCTTCCGCCCGATCGCGAACAGGCACTGCTCGCACTCGAGCCGTTCCTGCCGATGCTCACCAATCCCGATATCCGCAAGGTCGGGCAAAACCTGAAATATGATGTCAGCATTTTGAAATGGCATGGCATCGACGTCCGCGGCGAGCTGCTCGACACCATGCTCGCGCACTACCTCATCGACCCCGACCAGCGCCATAACATGGACCACATGGCCGAGACGCTGCTCGACTATTCGCCCGTGCCGATCACCGCGCTCATCGGCGAAAAGAAAAGCACACAGAAAACGCTGCGCGAGGTCGACCCCGACGAACTGTGCGAATATGGCGCCGAAGATGCCGACATCACCCTGCAGCTCTGGCACAAGCTCAAGCCGATGCTCAAAGAGCGCGGACAGCAGCGTACCTTCTACGAAATTGAAACGCCGCTTATGCCGGTGCTCGCGCAGATGG
This sequence comes from uncultured Verrucomicrobiota bacterium, assembly GCA_964483355.1. Lineage (GTDB taxonomy): Bacteria > Verrucomicrobiota > Kiritimatiellia > Kiritimatiellales > Pontiellaceae > Pontiella. Next base: position 8,700 of record CAZABK010000059.1, read on the forward strand.
AACACAACGGCATCAATCTCGACGTGCCCGCCCTCGGGAAATATTCCGAACAGCTCGCCGAAAAAATAACCACACTTGAAACCGCTGTTTATGAAATGGCCGGCGAGGAATTTAACCTCAACTCACCCAAGCAGCTCGGCGAAGTTTTATTCGACCGCCTCAAGCTCGTCGACAAACCGAAAAAGACGCGGACCGGACAATATAAAACCAACGAAGAGGTGCTTTCCGAACTGGCGCCCGAGCATGAAATCGTACGGCAAATTCTCGAATACCGCACGCTCACCAAACTCAAGAGCACCTATGTCGACGCGCTCCCCGAAAACGTGTTTGAAAAAACCGGCCGCGTCCATACCACCTTCCGGCAGGCGATCACCACCACCGGCCGCCTCTCCTCGGAAAACCCCAACCTGCAGAACATTCCCATCCGCACCGAAGAGGGCCGCGAAATCCGCCGCACCTTCATCCCCAAAGACGGCTACACCCTGCTCGCCTGCGACTATTCCCAGATCGAGCTGCGCATCATGGCCGAACTTTCCGGCGACCAGCATTTGCGCGAAGCCTTTATCCACGGCGAAGATATTCACACCGCCACCGCCGCGCGCGTCTTTGGCGTTGAGAAAACCGACGTCACCCGCGAAATGCGCGCCAAGGCCAAGATGGTCAACTTTGGCATCATCTACGGCATCTCCGCCTTCGGCCTTTCGCAGCGCCTCGGCATTCCGCGCAAGGAAGCCGCCGAAATCATCGAGCAATACCGCGCCAACTATCCTGGAGTGCAGGACTATCTCGACTCCACCATTGAGTTCGCGCAGAAGCATGAATATGTCGAAACCATCACCGGCCGCCGCCGCTACATCCGCGACATTAACGCCCGCAACCAGATGGTGCGCTCCGGCGCCGAGCGCAACGCCATCAACGCACCCATCCAGGGCACCGCCGCCGATATGATCAAGATCGCCATGATCGAAGTTCAAAAACTGCTGAAAGACCGCGCCGCAAAAACCAGACTGCTGCTGCAGGTGCACGACGAACTGGTCTTCGATCTCGCGCTCGATGAGGCCGACGAGCTCATCCCGCTCATCGAAGAAAAGATGAAATCGGCCATTCCGATGGAGATTCCTATCCTCGTCGAATCCGGCACCGGCGCCAACTGGCTCGAAGCGCACTAACCTGAATTATTCAAAACCAGCTGTGTTCAGCAACAAATGATTGGAAAGCAACAAATAGCATAACAGAATTTGATTCGTTGCTTTCCATTCATTTCGTTGCAATTAGATGCTTTTCCGCATTTATGAACACCCTATTTCAGTTCGCGGAGCTCGGCGGTGTTGAAGTAGGTCAGGGAACGGTGCTCGGCCGCGCCGATTCCCTCAAAGACGGTCTGCAGCAGAAGCAGCGGATCGCCGTGGGAAACAATGATGATCTTTCGGCCGGTGTGCTCGGCCTCCAGCGACTCGATCACAGCGAACATGCGTTCGCGCACCACGTCGGCGCTTTCCACTCCGCCGACCGTGTGGCCGGAGTTAAGCGCATCGTTCATCCACGCTTCGGAATATTTGGCATGCGGCTCGCCTTCGAAAGCCCCGAAAAAGCGTTCGCGCAAACGCACGTCAAACTGGACGGCATCGACGCCGAGGGCCGCGCGAATGATCTCGGCGGTTTCGGCGGCGCGCTTAAAGTCGGATGCGACGATGAGCGTGTCGGCGCCGAACCCTTCGGCCGCGGCAATGCTTTCGGCCACCTGCCGGCGTCCGTTTTCGGTGAGGCCGTAGCACGTGGTTCCAACCTCGGGATCGCTGATAACAATGCCGTCGACGTTGGCCTGGCTCTCGCCATGGCGGAATCCGAAATAGCGATTATTCATCGGCGCCGCACACCGTAACATCCATATCGCGCAAAATGCCGTCCTCGAGGCGGTAGATCCAGCCATGGACATTCAGGGACTGTCCGCGTTCCCAGGCGTTGCGCACGATGGTGGTGTTGCAGATGTTGGCCACCTGCTCAACCACGTTGAGTTCGCAGAGGCGTTCGCGGCGCAGCTCAATGTCTTCGATGGCGTCGAGTTCGGCGCGGTGATAGCGGTAGACGTCGCGGATGTGGCGTAGCCAGTTGTCGATCAACCCATGCTCCTCGGCCTCCATGGAAGCGGCAACGCCGCCGCAGCCATAGTGGCCGCAGACGATGATGTGTTTCACTTTGAGCACGTCAACGGCATATTGAATGACAGAGAGGCAGTTGAGGTCGGTATGCACCACGACGTTGGCAATATTGCGGTGCACGAACACCTCGCCGGGGGGCAGATCGATGATTTGGTTGGCCGGCACACGACTGTCGGCACAGCCGATCCAGAGATATTCCGGCTGCTGCTGCTGAGAGAGGCGTTCAAAAAAGGTCGGATCTTCCTGCTGGATTTTTTCGGCCCATTCGCGGTTGCTGTCAAACAGCGGTTTCAGTGTCTTCATATACTCCTCTTCGGTTAAAGGTCGTCATTTTTCCGATCTGCACGAAAAACGCCAGCTGAAAGTTGGCCTTGATGGAATCTTGTCAGCAGGCGGACGCACAATCCGCCGGCAACGGCACGGTCAGCTCGACTTCGGTGCCGACGTCGGGGGCCGAGTCGATCTGCAGTGTTCCCCCCGCGTGCCGGAGATATTCGCGAAGATTGAAAAGTCCGAAACCGCCGGAAGGAGAAAAACCCTCGCCCGCCGAAGCCGCATCGAACCCTTTTCCGTCATCCTTGACGATAATCTGCAGGGTGCAGTCCCCGCGCTTAAGCGTGACCTGAACGGATTGCGCCTCGGAATGTTTCGCAACATTGATCAGCAGTTCACGCACGGAGCGATAGAGCACCAGCTGCTGGTTCAACGGCAGCTCGAGTGGCTGCGTATCGCCGATGAAATCAAAGCAGATGGCGTGCTCATGGGTCATGCTTGTGCAAAGTTCCTCCAGCGCCGCAGCGAGCCCGAGCTGACTGAGCGAGGGAAAGTTCAGCTCAAAAGTCAACGTGCGGGTCTGTCGCAAGGTCTGCTCAATGATCCCGCCGATCTTCTCCAGCGCATCCGCAACGGACTCTTCCTGCTCTGGCTTTTCCTGAAGCACATTCAACTGGAGTAAGGCCGAACTGAGAAACTGGCTCACGCCGTCATGAAGCTCGGCGGCAATGCGCTGCTGCTCGCGCTGTTCGGCCAGTGAGAGTTCGACGGTGAGCGTCCTCAGCTCCTCCCGGTTGCGGCTAAGCACCTCTTCGGCCTTTTGTTGCTCTGCAATCAAGCGGGCCTGCTGCATATTCTGATAGGCCGAAAGCGAAAGCTGGTTGGCCAGCGTAAAGAGCGCCTGCGCAATGCCTTTGAAGTGCTCCTCCGACATGGTCGGCACCCGGGCAAACGCCTCCATGAACTCCTCTTCATCGGCTCCAATCTCTCTGGCATAAGCCCGCATGTTCTCATCGGACTGGCTTTCATTGCGAACCTGCCCAATAAGCCAGTTGGCAATGTGCCGTCCGCCCACCGTTATGCTGGCGCCGGCATCCCACAGCCCGGCACTCAGACAGGGTTGAACAATCGGGCCTTCCGGATGGTGGCGCCCGATGATGGCATCCGAGTGAAAACATTGGGTACGGCCTTTCTCTGTTTTCCGGATGATGCCGCAGCAAAGCTGGGTAAAGTTGCTTTGCGAGGTGATCGGGGTTCCGTCCGGACGGGTGATGATCGAGGCCACGCCGGTCGCGGAGGAAAACTCATCCTGAATGCGCTGAATATCCTTGAGATCGAAAAGATCTTCGAACGAGACCTCGTTGCTGCCGTCCGGCATACAACCTGTTTTCTCTGCAGCTCTTTCCATGAAACCCTTCCCCCACTTGGCGATAGTGAAAAAAGTACCGGACGTTAGTCAAGGCAAACGCTCAAACGACACCCGCCCGACTCCCGTTTCAGCGATGCGTTAGCGGGTTGCCGCCACGCCGCCTTCCATCGCGACAATGGGCTTCAGGTCCGCCGGCAGAATGGCCTGCAGATCATGCATGACCCGGGCGGGATCGGCCTGAATGGCACAGTCGGCCGCGCGCTTGGCCTCGCTCAGGCTCAAGTGGCGCAAGGCATAGCGCACCACCGGTGCCCGGGCCGGGCTCACCGACAGTTCGCGGATCCCCAACCCCACAAAGATGGCCGCCATCACCGGATCCGAAGCCGCCTCGCCGCAGATACTCACCGGACAGTCCTGCTGCGCCGCCGCATCCACAATCTGGCGAATCGCCCGCAGCAATGAGGGATGCAGCGCACACTCGCTGATCGTCTGACCGGAGCTGGTTCGTTCCATCGCCAACATGTATTGCGCCAGATCGTTGCATCCGATGGAGATAAAATCCGCCAACTTGATGATTTCCGGCAGGGCAAAGATGGCGGCGGGGGTTTCAATCATGGCTCCCACGGGAATCGCATGTTCGAGCTGCGCTTCCTCCGAAACGGCGCGCACCATGGCCAACACCTCCTTGAGCTCCCACCAGCCGGTAACCATAGGAAAGAGAATGCGGATATTCGGGTGCTCCCTGCAGCTGCGGGCAATGGCCCGCAGCTGGCTCCGCAGCAACCGCGGCTGATGCAGTGCAAACCGCAATCCGCGCTGTTCCAGCGAAACCTTGGCATCAACCGACAAAAAGGAGGGATGCTTGTCGACGGCAAAGTCAAACGTCCGAATGGTAACCGGGGCGGGACTGCAGGCGGCGGCCGCGCGACTGTAATGGCGGGTCTGGGTCATGTGGCTGGGGGCTGACGGAGCCGCCAGATACATCAGCTCCGTGCGATACAGGCCGATGCCATCCAGATTATGCTCATCCGCCAAGCCGACATCACCGGACTGATTAATGTTGGCCATCAGCTTAATGCGCGTTCCGTTCTTGAGCCGGCAGACCCGGTTCTCCATGGTCCGCATCAGCTCGCGAGACTGCTCGAACTCCTTGCGGTGGGTTGAAAAACGCCGCCGTTGTCCTTCGGAAGGATTGAGCACCAGTGTTCCCTTGGCACCATCCAGCAGGCAGGCCATCCCCGTCCGCGCCTCATCCAGCAGCCCCGGCAAGCCGGTTGCCGCCGGGATTCCGAGCGACCGGGCCAGGATTGCGGCATGCGACGTGGGCCCGCCCCGCTCGCTGGCAATGCCGGCCACGTTTTCGCGATCCATGCCAACCGTTTCCGAAGGCATCAGGTCCTTGGCCACCACCACGCTTCCGGGCGGCAGCTCCGCCAACGGGCTTTGGCCTTCATCCAGGCAGAGATGCCGCAATAGCCGGTTGCCGACATCATGGGCATCCATCGCCAGCTCCCGCATATAGTCGTTGCCCGCGGCGGCCAGCCGTTTGGCAAAAGCGGCCATTTCATCGGCCAGCGCCGCTTCCGCGCAAATCAGTTGCCGCTCCATCCGCGCGCGGACATTCTGCCTGAGCACAGGGTCGTTCAGGATCGCACAATGGGCATCAAAAATTGCCGCTTCGCTTTCCCCCACGTCAATGGCCACCTGCTGACGGACCACCGTAATCTCCTCGACAGCACGTCCCAGCGCATCAGCAAAGCGCTTGAACTCGCTCTCGGTTTCCTCCGGCTCAATCGAATTGCGCTCGACTCCATCCAGCATGGGCGGCCGGTAAACCACAACGGTTCCATTTGCATATCCCGGAGAAACAGCAACGCCCTTTAACATTGTCATCAAGACCTCCTCATTCGCGCGGACAGCGCGCAGCACGGTCAGTAGAAAGATTGTTCACATAAAATCCAATGTTCTTACAAAGGCCAGCCGGAACACCATCCTAACCGCCATGAAAAAGCATCATAAAAAATATGACCCGCCCCGCCGGTTGCGCGGCACCGCCCTATGCATCCGGAGAGACGATGCCTTCCCGAATGGCATAACGCACCAGGTCGGCAACACTGCGGGCATTGAGCTTCTGCATGACATGCTGGCGATGGGTGTGGATGGTCGGAACACTGAGGCAAAGCTTGTCGCCGATTTCCTTGGTGGAATGCCCCTCGGCAATCAGCTGAAGAACCTCCCGTTCGCGGGAGGACAGCGCAGCAAAAACACCCGGTTCGCCATCGGCGCGGTTCCGGGTTTCCACAAAATCGCCCATCACCTCGGGGCTGACATACATTTTGCCGGCAACAACTGCGCGAATGGCGGCCAACAGCTCCCGGGAGCCGCTGCTTTTGGAAACATAGCCCTGTGCACCGGCCTTGAGCATTTCCGAAACCATGCGTCCATCCACATGAATGGACAGGCCGATCACCTTGAGGTTGGGAAAAGTGGCCGTGAGCTGGCGCGTGGCATCAATGCCGTTGAGTTCCGGCATATTGATATCCATCACGACCACGTCCGGCGCGGTTTTTCCGGCCAGGACCATCACCTCTCGTCCGTTGCTCGCATCTCCGACCACTGCAACTTCATCGTTGGAATCCAGCAAGGCATGCAGGGCTTCCCGCATCACTTCGTGGTCCTCCGCCAACAAGAGTCGGATCGGCCTATTCATCCTCGCCCTCCAACGGCATGGTCAACACAACCTCGGTGCCACCACCGGGAATGGATTGGATCGCGAGCCCTCCTCCGGCATACTGGAGATACTCGCGAATATTGAACAGTCCGAATCCCCCCGTCGGGGAAAATCCTTTGCCTGCCGCGGTGGCATCGATGCCCTTGCCGTCATCCTCGACACAGATCCGCACGTCCGGCTCCTGCAGCGCCAGCCTTACGCAGGCCCAGCAAGCCTCGGAATGCTTCATGACATTGACCAGCAGTTCGCGCACGGAGCGATACAGCACCACCTGCTGCTCGAAATGCAACGGCAGCGGCCGCTCATCCCCCTTGAATTCAATGCGAATGCCCCATTCATGCGACATGCTTCTGCAGAGTTCCGCCAGCGCCGCGGCCAAGCCCAGCTCGTTCAGCATCGGACAGCTCAGCTCAAAGGTCAGCGAACGCGCCTGTCGCAGCGACTGCTGAATGATCGCACCGATCTTGTCGAGCGACTCCACGGCCGATGGCGGCAGGTCCGGGGCCTGCCGGAGCAGGTCGAGCCGCATGAAGGATGAACTCAGCAATTGGCTTACCCCGTCATGCAGTTCGGTGGCAATCCGCTTCCGCTCGCGCTGTTCCGCCAGCGAGAGTTCGGACGCCAGATTCCGCAATTCCCTGCGATGGCGATTGAGCTCCTCCTCGCGCGCGATTCGGGTGGAAATATCGCGGACCACCCCGCAAAGCACCGGCCGGCCCTTCACCGAAAACGAGCTGGCGGAAATTTCAACCGGGAAAACCGTCCCGTCCTTCTTGCGGTGCCGGCTCAGGAAGATGGGAAACCGCAATCCGGCCAGGGTCGCCGGAATCCGGGATTTCGCCAGCTCCGGATCGGCCGTAATGGATTGATGCGTCAGTTGCAGAAACTCCTCGCGCGAATAGCCGTACAACTCCAGCGCCGCATTGTTTACATCGACAAACCGGCGGGTTTCGCCGTCAAAGATCATAATCGCATCGGATTCCGCCTCGAAAAGCTGGCGGTATTTTTCTTCGCTCTCATGCAGATCCTGCTCGGCCCGTTTCCGATGCGTCAGGTCGTGCGCGTTGACGAGCAAAACCGTTTCCCCCTGAAGCGAAATCGGTATTGAGGTAACCTCGACCACCACCTCGATCCCGCCCTTGTGCCGCAGCACATACTCGGCCGGCACAAGCTTTTCCCCCGCTCTCTTCCGCTCGATCCTCTCGTAAGCCAGCCTTTTGGCAAGCGGCGGGAAAATTTCGGATGCGGAAATGCTCTGCCCCACCAGCTCTTCGCGGCTATAGCCAATCAAACGCTCCACCGCCTTGTTGCCATCGACGAACCGTCCATCCAGATCAACCAGGAAACAGGCATCAGGATTTTCCTCAAACAGCACCCGAAAACGTTCCTCGCTTTCGCGCAGTTCGGCGGAGCGCTCTTCCACCCGCTGTTCCAGTTCCAGATTGAGACGCGCCAGTTCCTGTTCGGTCTGTTTGCTCGCGGTAATGTCGCGCACGATATGCACGATCCCGCAGAGCTCGCCCTTTTCGTTCTTCAAGGGATCGACGGTAACCTGATAGTGGGAACCTCCAACGCTCAATTCCATGGACTCGCGCCGAAGGCTTTTGAGCATGCGGCGGACGGGACATTCCGCCACCGGCGCCGCTGAAGCGTGAACAATCTCCCAGCAGCGGCGGCCCTTCATTTTCTCGACCGGAATGCCGAAATAGGATGCCGCAGCCTTGTTGGCGCGCAGAACGCGTTGATCCACATCCAGAATAAAAACGGCGTCCGCCATGGCGTCATAGGTGGCCTGCCAGCCCGCGAGTGCTTCTGCCATCAGCCCTTCGGCCTGCGCACGCTGGGTGATGTCCACCAGCACGGTCAAACAACGTTCAATTTCCCCGTTGGCATTCAGGCACGGGGTGCATTCGACACGGGCCGTGAACACGCTGCCATCCGCCCGCTGCAGGACGAGATCGTTACCGTGCTTTTCCTGGTGCTCCCGCAGATAGCGCCGGTGCGACGCCCACGTATCCAGCGAATCCGGATGGATAAAGTCGGCCAAAGCGCATTTGTTCTGCAACTCGGCGCACGTACACCCCAGCAGATCCGCGGCGGTCAAATTGGCCTCGAGGATGCGGCTGTCGGGATCAAGAATCACATAGCCAACCGGTGCGGAATCATAGACTTCCACAAAGGCACTGCCCAGTTCGGCCAAGGCCTGGCGCAGCTCCGCCGGCTGCCCATCCTGCTTGCCGGGCTCCGCCGGCAAACCGTCGGTTCTGCTTTCCGCTTTATCGGACATTCCCACCTTTCTTTCCCCGAACGACACGATCTAAGAAACTTTTTACAACTAGGAAAGAAATCGGCATCAAGTCAAGCCATACCCCTGCCGAATAGAGGTGCCGCGCAAAATATCCGTCCCCCCGGCACTTTATCCTGTTCATTTTCACAGTCGGATTTTATCTTGTCGTTTTTCCAGTAATCGAGGGATTTTTCGTGAGCCACGTGCCGTTTTGCCATCTGCATTTTCATACCAGCTACAGCCTGCTCGACAGCGCGGTAAAGATTAAGGACGCCATGAAGGCGGCCAACGATCTGGGCATGGAATATCTGGCGATGACGGATCACGGCGTGCTCTACGGTGCGGTCGAATTTTATAAAGCCGCCCATGCCGCCGGCATCAAGCCGATCATCGGCTGCGAGGTCTATGTGGCGCGCCACGGCATCGAAGAACGCAGTTCGCAGAAAAACAACATGCACCTCGTGCTGCTGGCTGAGACGCAGGAGGGCTACGAAAACCTCGTTCGGCTCGTCTCCAAAGCCCACCTCGAGGGCATGTATTACAAACCGCGTATCGACAAGGATCTGCTGCGCCAGCACAACAAGGGGCTGATCGGCCTTTCCGCCTGTCTCGGCGGCGAAGTGACAGAGGCCTGTAAAAACGGCGACGTCGACAAAGCCGTCGAGCTCGCGCGCGAATATTCCGACATTCTCGGCCCCAACAACTTTTTCCTGGAAATCCAGGACCACGGCATCGAGGACCAGAAAACCGCCAACCCGAACATTCTGAAGGTGGCGGAAATCACCGGCCTGCCGCTCGTCGCGACCAACGACGTCCACTATGTCCGGCAGGAACACGCCGAAGCGCACGATGTGCTCATCTGCCTCCAGCGCGGCGACCTCGTGGCCGACACCTCGCGTCACCGCTATGAAGGCGACCAGTTTTACATGAAAAGCGGCGAGGAGATGGCCGCACTTTTCCCGGACCATCCGGAAGCCATCTCCAACACCATCGAAATCGCGCGCCGCTGCAACGTCGAATTTTTCTTCCCCGAAAAGGCCGAAGATCTCCACTTTCCGGAATTTCCGCTGCCCGAAGGTTTTGAAGCGGGGCTCGACTATCTCGTACACCTCGGCAAGCGCGGCCTGAAAACGCTCTACGGCATCGAAGATCTGGACCATCCGAAAGACGAGCGCGAGGCGGAAATTAAAGAGCGCTTTTACTACGAAGTCAGTGTCATCGTAAAAACCAACTATATCAACTATTTCCTCGTCGTCGCCGACTTTATCCAGTGGGCGCGCCGACAGGGTATTCCCGTCGGGCCCGGCCGCGGGTCGGGCGCCGGCTCACTGCTGGCCTACTCGCTCGAAATCACCACCGTCGACCCGCTTAAATACAGCCTGATTTTCGAGCGTTTCCTCAATCCGCAACGCGTTTCGCCGCCCGACTTCGATATCGATTTCTGCCCGACCAAGCGCCAGGACGTCATTCAGTATACCCGCGACAAATACGGGGAAGAGTGCTGCGGCTACATCATCACCTTCGGGACGCTCGGCGCCAAAACGCTGATGCGCGACCTCGGCCGCGTGCTTGAAATCCCGTTACCCTACTGCGACAAGCTCGCCAAAATGATTCCCGATACCCCGGGCACCACGCTCGAAAAGGCGCTCGCCGAGAGCCCGGAATTCAAGCAGGCCACCCAGACCGAGCCCGACGCCCGGCGCATCATGAAATATGCGCGCCTGCTCGAAGGGCTGCCGCGCCATACCGGCATGCACGCTGCCGGCGTCGTGATCGGCGAAAAGCCGCTGATCGAAATTATTCCGCTGACGAAGGAATCCAAAGAAGGCCTGACCGTTGTTCAGTTTGAAAAGGGACCGACCGAAGAGATCGGCCTGCTGAAGATGGACTTTCTGGGGCTGAAAAACCTGACCATCATTTATGAAGCGTGTGACCTGATTAAACGCAACCACGGGGTCGAGATCGACCCGGAGCAGCTGGATATTGAGGACGAAAAAACCTTTGAGCTGCTCGCCAAGGGAGACACGGTC
>CAZABK010000060.1:0-19302 GCA_964483355.1 uncultured Verrucomicrobiota bacterium
CCTCAACGCCGTTGGCGTTAACTAATCAATCTTTTGATTGGTTTGCAGAAGCCGTCCTTCGGGGCGGCTTTTTTTGTGGCTGGAATGAACGAAAAGGTACAGGATGCGTCCCATAAAATAATTATAGTCGTTTTGAGCAAATAATAAGCCTAAGGAGGGCACGATGAAAAAATGGTTGTGGTTGGCAGTGGTTGCGCTGGTGGTGAGTGGGTGTAAAGAGGGGAAGAGTCCCGCTGAAATGCCCGCGGAAGAGAGTGCTAAGATCACTGTAGAGGCAGGAGTGGTTGTGGAACTGACCCGGTCAAACTTTGATGGGATCCTGGCTGATGGCGTAGTTCTGGTGGATTTCTGGGCGCCGTGGTGCGGGCCGTGCCGCATACAGGGGGCGATTCTTGACCAGGTGGCGAAAGCTGTTGGCGCGGATGCCGTTATTGGCAAGGTCAATGTGGATGAGCAGGAGGAGCTGGCCCAAAGATATACCATCCGCTCCATTCCGACCCTGATCGTCTTCAAGGATGGCGAGCTGAAACAGAGATTGGTGGGCGTGCATCAGGAGGAGGATCTCGTTGCAATTATCCAGAAGGTTCAATAGTTTTTCTTAACTCGACAGCGAACGGTCACCCGAAAGGGTGGCCGTTTTTTGTGGGCATGAAAAAAGGCCGCCCTCGCGGACGGCCTTTGTAATCGCATAAGCGGATACTTATTTGATTTTGCCTTCTTCGCGGCGCTTGGCCACGACTTCTTCGGCAATGTTGATCGGAACGGCTTCGTAGTGCTCGAAGTGCATCGAGAAGGAAGCACGGCCCTGGGTCAGAGAGCGCAGGGTGTTGGAGTAGCCGAACATTTCGCTCAGCGGAACCATGCCCTTAACAATCTTCATTCCGCCGCGTTCGTCCATGGACTCGATGCGGCCACGCCGCTGAGCGATGGTGCCGTTACAGGCGCCCATGAATTCGTCCGGCGTGGTGATTTCGATGCTCATGATCGGCTCGAGCAGCTGCGGGTTACCCTTCATGAAGAGTTCCTTGAAGCCCTGGCGACCAGCAATCTGGAACGCGAAGTCCGAAGAGTCGACGTCATGGTAGGAACCATCGGTCAGGGTGGCTTTCATGTCGACCACCGGATAACCGGCGAACGGACCGCATTCCAGCGCCTGAATGATACCTTTTTCGACGGACGGGATGTATTCAGCAGGAATACGGCCACCAACGATCTTGTTGACGAACTCGAAGCCGTCGCCCGGTTTGCCCGGCTCGATGGTCATTACAACGTGACCATACTGACCACGACCACCGGACTGCTTGGAGTGCTTGTAGGAGCCATCGGACATGGAGGTCGCGGTTTCGCGGTATGCCACTTCCGGACGGCCGACTTCGGCCACAACGCCGAATTCGCGCTTCAGGCGGTCAACGATGATTTCGAGGTGGAGCTCGCCCATGCCCGAAATGATGGTTTCGTTGGTTTCCTGGTCGAAGGCGACGGTGAAGGTCGGGTCTTCGTCAGCCAGACGATGCAGGGCATCACTGAGCTTTTCGTTGTCGGCGTTGGATTCCGGCTTAATGGAAATCGAGATTACCGGTGCCGGGAATTCCATGGATTCCAGATAGATTTCGTTATCCTTGCAGCAGAGGGTGTCGCCGGTCTTCGTTTCGGAGAGACCTGCAACAGCAACGATGTCGCCGGCTACGGCTACGTCCAGTGCTTCCTGACGGTTGGAGTGCATGCGGAGCAGGCGGCCGATACGCTGTTTCTTCTGCTGGGTGGAGTTCCAGATGGTCTCGCCGGCCGTCATGGTGCCGGAGTAGATGCGCAGATAGGTGAGCTTACCCATGTGCTTGTCGGACATAATCTTGAAGGCCAGGGCGGAGAAGACTTCGTTGTCGTCCACTTTGCGCTGGTTTTCCGGATTCTGGGTGCAGATGATCGGCGGAATTTCGTTCGGAGCCGGCAGAATCTTGATGACGCCGTCGAGAACCTGCTGAACGCCTTTGTTCTTGAAGGCGGAGCCGCAGTAGACCGGAACAACCTGACGGGCGCAGGTGGCTTTACGCAGGATGGTCCAGATTTCGTCTTCGGAGAGGTCGCCTTCCTCGAAATATTTTTCGAGCAGCTCTTCGTCCATTTCGGCACATTTTTCAACGAGGTTGTTGCGCCATTCCTTGGCGGTCTCAAGGAGATCGGCCGGGATTTCGGTGATTTCGAATTCCGCGCCTTTGGACTCTTCATTGAAGATAACGGCTTCCATTTTGATCAGGTCAACGATGCCGGTGAAGGTGTCGGATGCGCCGATCGGAATGACAACCGGAACGGCGTTGGCGCCGAGCATGTCCTGAATGCCGTCGATCACCGCGTAGAAGTCGGCGCCGATACGGTCCATTTTGTTCACGAAAGCGATTTTCGGAACTTCGTAACGCTCGGACTGATGCCATACGGTTTCGGACTGGGGCTGAACGCCACCGACCGCGCAGTAGAGGGCAATCGCGCCGTCGAGTACGCGCAGGGCACGTTCCACTTCCATGGTGAAGTCCACGTGGCCGGGGGTGTCGATGATCGAGATCATGTGGTCTTTCCACATGCAGGAGGTCGCTGCGGAAGTAATCGTGATGCCGCGTTCCTGTTCCTGTTCCATCCAGTCCATGGTGGCCGCGCCGTCATGAACTTCGCCGATTTTGTGCGAACGACCGGTGTAATACAGGATACGTTCGGATACGGTGGTCTTGCCGGCGTCAATATGCGCCATAATGCCGATGTTACGGACATTCTTCAAAGGGACTGTTCTAGCCATTGCTTTTCCTCGTTAAGTAATTAACCTTTAACTCTCTAAAGGCGCGCAAATATGCAGGCTGACCTATGCATCTTCAAGGCATATTTCGTTAAAAGTTGGTGATTTGTGAAAACGCTTTTTTCCGGATATTTCTCGCCCGCCCGCGCCGGATTTCGTTTTACTGCTCCGCCTTATGTTTATTGATACGCATGTACACTTTGACCGCTTCGTGAAAGATGGCTCTTTCGCGGAAATTCTCGCGCACGCCAAAGAGGCGCAGGTTTTTGAGATGATGGCGATTGGCGGAACGCCCGACGCCAACGAACTTTCGCTCAAGCTCGCCGCGGAATATCCCTGCCGCATTTTCGGCTGCGCGGGCTACGACCGCGACGAGGCCACCGAAAACCGCGATCTTTCCCTATTAAAAGAGTTCGTTGCCGATCCGCTCTGCAAAGCCGTCGGCGAAACCGGACTCGACTACTATTACACCGCCGAAACCGCCGCCGAGCAAAAAAAGCTGTTTGCCGAAAATCTGGCGCTCGCCGTGGAGGTTGAAAAGCCGATGGTGGTCCATTCGCGCGATGCCGACGAGGATACGGTGGCCATGCTCAAGGATTTTGCGACGGCCTGGAAGGGCGATCCGGCGCGGCTCGGCGTGCTCCACTGCTTTACGCGCGACAAAAAATTTGCCCGCCAGGTGCTCGACCTCGGCCTGATGATCAGCTTCAGCGGCATCGTGACCTTCCTGAATGCCGATCCGCTGCGCGAGGTCGTTCAATATGTGCCGGACGATCGCCTGCTGATCGAAACCGATTCGCCCTATCTCGCGCCGGTGCCGATGCGCGGCAACCGCAACGAGCCGGCCTTCGTGCCGCATGTGGCAAAACAGCTTGCGGAGCTCAAGGGATGTTCGATAGAATCTATCGCGAACTTAACTGCAAAAAATGCGCGCACGCTGTTCGCGCTCTAAGGGAGAACGATGAAACCGATGTTGATGATTGCTCTGAGTGCGGTAGCGCTGTCCGCATTTTCCGACACCGACGAAGCGGCGAAGGTGCGCGTTACCGGCGACCGCGTAAACCTGCGCGCCAAACCGGAGCTCAATTCCGAGTCGCTCGAACCCGCCATGCGCGGCGAAGAGTTTGTGCGGCTGGATGCCACCAACGGCTGGGTCGCGGTGGTTCCTCCCGACTATATCGACTGCTGGGTCGCCGGAAAATATATCCTGAACGGCGTGGTGCAGCCGAAAAAACTGAATGTCCGCTCCGGCCCGAGCCTCAACTATTCTGTGCTGGCCGTTGTCGAGCGCGATGACGTGCTCGAAGTGCGCGGCGAGTTTAGCGAGTGGCTCAAGATTGCGCCGCCGGCCTCCAGCCGCGTCTGGATCAGCGAGCAGTTTGTGGAAGAGATTGTTCCGCCCGCGCCGGAACCGGAGCCGGTGGTGGAAGCCGAACCCGCGCCCGTGGTGGCCGAAAAAGCGGAACCCGCTCCGGTGCAGCCCGAACCGGAGCTGGCGGAGGAGTTGCCGCCGTTGCTGCTCACGCTCGACCCGGACCGAACGCAGGGCGAAGCCACCGAAATTCCCGGCATTCTGCGCCGCGCCAATCCCGGCCTCTATAAGCTGGTGCTGATTGACGGGAATTTTGTGGAACCGATCTGTCTGGTGCGCGGTCGCGAGTCGCAGCTCGAAAAACTGCTGAACCGCTCGCTGCTGATCAAGGGCAAGCTCTATTGGGCGAAGGATGTGGAGCTGCCGGTACTCAACGCCGAAGTGATCCATAAAGACCCCATCCTCACAAAGTGAGGAAACCCCGAAGTCCGAAATACCCAATTCCGAGTCGATTCTGTTTCGGGTTTGGGTGTTTCGGTTTTAGGATTTACAGCAATGAAATTGCTATTGGATATGCTCTATCCCCGCCGCTGCATCGGTTGCGGGGAGCGCTCGCCGGAAACCTTCCGCTATATCTGCTGGGACTGCTGGTCCGACGCCGCCAAGGTGGCGCCGCCGTTTTGCAAGCTTTGCGGCGATCCCGTGGCCGGATCGGTCGAGCACAATTTTATATGCTACAGCTGTTCCGGTGAAACCCCGTCGTTCGACCAAGCCCGTTCGGCCGCGCGCTATGACGGCGTGGTGGGCGAGGCGCTGCGGATGCTTAAATATGAAAAGGCGCTCTGGCTCGCGCCCGATGTGGCCGAGCTGATGCACAACTGCCTGCGGGCCGAATATCCGGACCGGTCGTTCGACCTGGTGGTGCCGGTTCCGCTCTACCACGTTCGCCGCCGCGAGCGCGGTTATAACCAGTCGGCCCTGCTGGCGCGCGAGCTGGGGCGGCGGATCGGCTGCCGATCCGCCGCGCGGCTGCTCCGTCGAATTCGGCCGACAGAGACGCAAACGAATTTGACAGCCCCCCAGCGGCTTAGTAACGTGAAAAACGCTTTTCATTCTGGGAGAAGGAAAGGCTTGGCCGGCCGGCATGTGCTGCTGGTCGATGATGTGATGAGCACGGGGGCAACCGTGAATGCCTGCGCAAAAGCTCTGAAAAAGGGAGGAGCGGCGTCCGTTTTTGTGATTACGGCGGCGCGAGGTTAACTAGAGGATTTTTGGATATGGCTTTGTTTGGTAGCAATAAGAAAAACTATTCCACCATCACCGTGAAAAAACGCGATGTGCCGGACGGACTTTGGATGAAATGTCCCTCCTGCGGCGAAATTGTCTATAAGGAAGAGGTCAAGGCTAACCTCGAGGTCTGCATCAAGTGCGATCACCACTTTACGCTCCCGCGCCAGGCGCGCATTGATCTGCTTTCCGACGAAGGCACCTTTGTCGAATGGGCCGGCGATATTAAATCCGTCGACACCCTCGGCTTTACCGGCAAGCAGTCCTACATCGATAAGCTCGAAGCCAACCAGAAAAAATCCGGCTGGGACGACGCCGTCACCGTCGGCGGCTGCACGCTCAACGGCCGCGAAATCGGCCTCGGCGTGATGGACTTTTCCTTCCTCGGCGCTTCCATGGGCAGTGTCGTCGGCGAACGCGTAACCTATCTCATCGAGCGCTCCACGAAGGAAGGCCGCCCGGTGCTGCTCTCCTGCGCCTCCGGCGGCGCCCGTATGTATGAAGGGCTGCTCAGTCTCATGCAGATGGCCAAAACCTCGGCCGCGCTGGCGCGCCACGCCGCCGCCGGTCTGCCGTTTATTCCGATTCTGACCCATCCGACGATGGCCGGTGTGATGGCCTCCTTCGCCACCCTCGGCGATCTGATCGTGGCCGAGCCCGAAGCGCTCATCGGTTTTGCCGGTCCGCGCGTCATCAAGGAAACCATCCAGCAGGATCTGCCCGAAGGCTTCCAGCGCTCCGAGTTCCTGCAGGACCACGGCCTGATCGACATGGTTGTTCCACGCGCCGAAATGCGCGAGCGCATGGGCCTCGTGCTCGAATATCTCTGCGATAAATGATTTTTTGACAGGATAATTAAATGACAGGATCATTTCCCTGTATGAATTATTCTGTCATTCAATGATCCTGTCTTTATGAATCCGGTAGAGAGGCTGTTCCAGCGAACTACAGCGGGCATTAAGCCCGGGCTGGACGCTATTGAGGCGTTGCTTCAGGCGCTGGATAACCCGCATCACAAACTCGCGGTGATTCATGTGGCCGGCACCAACGGCAAGGGTTCCGTCTGCGCCATGCTCGAATCCGTCCTGCGCGCCTCCGGCTTCAAGACCGGACTCTACACCTCGCCGCACCTGGTCGACTTTTCCGAGCGCTTCCGCATCAATGGCGAACAGATTGCCGATACAAAGCTGGAGGGCTACATCGAGCAGATGGAGGCGGCCGCCGCGATGACCGATTGCCGTCCCGCCACCTTCTTCGAAATTTCAACCGCTATCGCCTTTCAATATTTTGCCGACGAAGGCGTCGACATCGCCATCATCGAAACCGGTATGGGCGGACGCTGGGACGCGACCAACGTGGTAATTCCGCTGGTCTCCGTCATTACGCACATTGACATTGATCACACCAACTTTCTCGGCGACAGCCTCGCGGCCATTGCCGGCGAAAAAGCCGGGATCATTAAGCCCGGCCGCCCCGTCGTCTCTGCGCCGCAGGCCGATGTGGCGATGAATGTTCTGCAGCAGCAGGGCGAGCCCGTGGTTTGTTCTTCTGAAGCGGTTTCTGTGGTGAAGGTGGGCGATCCGCAAAAGCTCAAAATCGAAACGCATTCCCGCGGCCTGCCGCCGCTCCACCTGCCGCTGCTGGGCGAATGCCAGCGCGAAAACTGCGCCGTCGCCGTCGCCGCGCTTGAGATGCTGGCCGACATGCTTGATTTTGAGCCGGCCTTTAAAAAGGGGCTCGAGGCGGTGGAGTGGGGTGCGCGCTTCCAGCTGCTGCAGCCGGAGCCGCCTGTGATTCTCGACGGCGCGCATAATCCTTCCGCCGCGCGCGCACTGGTCAAAACGCTCAGGGAAAACTATTCGCGGCATCAGATCGGTTTTGTTTTTGGTTTTCTCGACGACAAGGAATCGGTCGAATTTCTGCGCGAAATCAGGCCGCTGGTTTCCGCGGCCTGGACGGTTCCGATCGATGCGCCGCGCGGCACCTCTGCCGAACACGCCGCCGCCCAGTGTCAGGTCGCCGGATTCACGGCCGAAGTCGCTTCGGTCGCTGATGCACTATACGCGGCGAAAGCCTGGGCCTCCGAACCCAACCGCCTCATTGTCATCACCGGTTCGCTCTATCTCAAGCAGATGCTGGGTGTTGTTTTATAGAGTCCTGAATCGTTAGCGCGTTTTTGTAGGGCGCGAACGGTCAAAGACCTTCGCGCCGCGGCTGGAAGGGCGTTGCCCATTCCAGCCCTACAATTTTAGTTTCACTAAAAAGGTGAACAACTCCCTGATCGCTAATGATCAAGGTGTAGGCTAATCCTGATCGATCAGTGATGAAAGCAACCGACCTTTGTGGTTGATTGCGTTGGGATAGTCATTGCGGATTTCAGCGAACAGCTTTTTTGCTTTGGATTCGTTGCCGGAGCCTTTGTGGTGGTGGGCCAAGTAAAATCTTGCATAGGCGCCAACCTGAACCCCGTTTCCGTAAAAGCAGTCGCTGAAACCTTCAATGGCCTGTTTTAGGTATTTTTCGTGTTCTTCCCCTTTGCTCATTTGGCCAAGGTAGAGCAGGGCGCAGCCGGTACGGTTAGCTTTGTTATATTTTTCGATCAGCGTTTTCAGGCTCTCTTTGCCCTCCTCAGTTCGCCACTGTTTGTTGGCAACCTGATAGAGGGATTCGATTTCCTTTAATTCATCCCGGGAATAGATTTCAGAATCCTTGCGCATGCGTTGTTTGGCTTTCGCGCGTTGTTGGGAGATGATCTGCTCGGCTTTGGATTTTTCCATTATGGGACCGAGCGCGGCTTTGAGCTCCGCAACTTCCTTTTCCAGTTCTGTGACCCGCTTTTCCAGATCCGGATTGGCCTGGGCCATGATGCTACTGGTTAAAACTGCCGCTATGAGTATCGGTTTCATAATTTTCGTTCCTTTCTGTGCTGTATTCGGCAGGGATTGTTGGTGGCTTGAGTTATTTCTTTTTCGTTTGCGCTATAATTTCTGAAAATCCTGATTTTGTGAACTGAAATAAACCCATTAGAAACCAGAACCCACTCAAATAAAATTGAGTATCATTCAGAGTTTCGAACGCTAAGACAAGTGATAGACCTGCGATACCCCAAAACTGGTATGCCGCTAATTTTATTGAACTTGGGCTATTGCCATACTGAGGTCTTATTTGCCAACGAGCAAATCTGGCAGCAACACTTAATTTTGGTTCTTCCATTTTTGCATCTCCTACTCGAACAGTGGGGTCAACGAACGTCCGCATAACGGCAGAGCACCGGATTCATATAGCACATTATAACATGAGCGAGATTTTATGGACTTGGATTTATTTTGCAAGGGTTGGTGCAGGTTTTTCAGCGTAGAAGCGAGTGTAGGTTGAGACTCCTGTCTCGACCCTCGGATAGTGTGCGGGACAAGGCTGGAGCTTTATCCTACACAAAAAAAAACCGCCGGGTGGGGCGGTTCTTGCGTTGCGCCGATGTAAAATCGGTTATGCGTCGTCATCGACGATGTTGCCGGAGTCGACCTGATCGATGATTTTGGAATATTCATCGTTCAGCGGGCAGCCGCAGGAATGCTCCGTGGTGGCGTGAAGGCGGGCCTGTTCGATGTGCCAGTTGGCGACTTTAAGATGCTGTTCTACGTTCATTTTATTTCTCCTTGGTTGGCAATACTTAATTCGTACCGATATGGTCAAATATAGATCGCTAATCTGGAGTTGCAATGCCAAAATAGGATTTTCTGAGCAGGAAGCTTTGAGCTGACAGCCGACAGCTGTGCGCTGCTAGCTGATGGCTGTCTGCAGAATTTCGTTGACTTGGCCCCCTGCGAGCCCCTACACACTTCGAGCTATGTTATACGACGTACCAGTAAATTTAGGCGATCGCTCCTATAATATTCACATTGGAGCGGGAATTTTGGATCGGTTGGGCGAGCTTTGCGCCGAGGTCGGTCTGAAGGGGAAATGTTTAATCATCACCGACGAAAACGTGGCCGGACACTATGCCAAAACCGCGCTCCATTCGTTGGAGCGCGCCGGCTTTTCGGCCTGTCTCGCAACGCTTCCGGCGGGCGAGCAGACCAAGTGCGGCGACCAGGTGTTCGAGCTCTACAGCCGCTGCATCGAATGCGGCCTCGACCGTAAATCGTTCGTTGTCGCGCTCGGCGGCGGGGTGATCGGTGATCTGGCCGGCTTTGTGGCCGCGACCTATCTGCGCGGCATTCCGTTTGTGCAGGTGCCGACCTCGCTGCTGGCGATGGTCGACAGCTCTGTCGGCGGAAAGACCGGCATCAACCTGCCCGAAGGCAAAAACCTCGTCGGCGCCTTTTATCAGCCCGAGCTGGTACTGGCCGATCTGCACACCCTTAAAACACTGCCGCCGCGCGAATACCGCGCCGGCCTCGCCGAAGTGGCCAAATACGGCATCATCTATGACGCGCCGTTTTTCGAAATGCTGGAAGAAAACATTGCCGAGCTGCCGAATGTCGGCAACGTCGAGCTGCTCGCAAAGGTGATTGGCCGCTGCTGCGAGATCAAAGCCGACGTCGTTGCGCAGGACGAGCGCGAGGGCGGGCTCCGCGCCATTCTAAACTTTGGTCACACCGCCGGACATGCGCTCGAAAAGGTGGCCGGCTACGGCGAATATGTTCACGGCGAAGGCGTTTCCATTGGGTCGGTTTTTGCGGCGCGCGCTTCGGTCGCGCTGACCGGCCTTTCGCAAAACGAGTGCGACCGCATCGAGCAGATGCTGCAGGAACTGGCGCTGCCGGTGAAGGCACCGGAATACAAGTGGGCCGACCTGCGCGAAGCATTGGCGGTCGACAAGAAAACCGTCGGCGGCATGCCCAAGTTTGTGCTCGTCTCCGAAATCGGAAAATCGAGCATCGGCAACGAAATTCCTGAAGACCTCATGGAGCAGCTCTGGACTGATTTGTAGAACCGCGAAATCCGCGGAACTACGCAGAACGGTTCCGCGGATTTCTGCGAATTCTGCGGTGAATACTGATGGAACAGCGGGAAGCATATATTATTTTGAATATGATCGAGGGGCTCGGGCCGGTAAGTGTCCGCCGCCTGATCGATTGTCTCGGTTCGCCCAAGGCAATTCTCGAGGCCGACCGCGACGCGCTGGTGGAGGCGCGCGGAGTCGGTGAAAAACTGGCGCTCAAGATTATTGTTCAGCGCGACTCGATTGACGCCGAGGCAGAAGTTGAAAAGGCGGCCGATTGCGGCGCACGGATTATCACGCCGCTCGACGACGAATATCCTCAAGCGCTCAAGAGCATTCATGATCCGCCGCTGGCTTTATATGTTAAAGGCCGCCTGCTCCACGAAGACAGGAAGGCCATCGGCATCGTCGGTTCGCGTTCGACTTCGCATTATGGATTGAGCGCCGCCGATCGACTGGCCTATCAGCTGGGACAGACCGGCTTTACGGTGGTGAGCGGACTGGCGCGCGGAACGGATACGGCGGCGCACAACGGCGCGCTCAAGAGCGGCGGGCGCACCATTGCGGTGCTGGGCGGCGCGCTCGACTGTCTCTATCCGCCGGAAAACGCGGAGCTGGCCGATAAGATTGCCAAGCAGGGCGCGGTAATCAGCGAATATCCGATGGGGCGGCAGGCGGACCGCATGACGTTTCCGTATCGCAACCGGATCATCAGCGGCCTGAGCATGGGCGTGCTGCTGACCGAGTCGGCCGTCAAGGGCGGTTCCATGCATACCGCCGAGGCGGCGATGGAGCAGGGCCGCACGGTCTTTGCCTTGCCGGGACGGATTGATACTCCCGGCGCGCGCGGGCCGCACCTGCTGATTAAAAACGGCGCCAAGCTGGTCGAGAAGATTGATGACATTTTGGAAGAGTATGAATTTTTGATTCCGCCCTCGGAGCTAGAAGCGCCGGAGTCGGCAACCGCCGCACGGCCGGATGTTCCCTTGACAGAGCAGGAGTCGCAGATTGTAGAGGCGCTGTGGCAGGAGCCGATGGATGTCGATTCGCTCGCCCGCGAGGTCGGCATTCAGAGCCATGAGTTGAGCGGCCTACTGCTGGGGCTGGAAATGAAGCGGGTTATCAAAACGCTACCCGGAAGATTTGTAGAATTGTCTGAAGATTTAAGAACAGGATTTATGAATTAACCACGAAGTACACGAAGCGCACGAAGTTAAAAATGAATACGCTTCGTGCTCTTCCGCAATTCCTTCTACTTAGGCGGAATTGTGTGGTGGAAATTGAAGGAAAGAAGATGAGTAAGAATCTGGTAATTGTGGAGTCGCCGGCGAAGGCGAAGACGATTGGAAAATATCTCGGCAAGGAATACAGCGTGATGGCGTCGGTCGGTCATGTGCGCGATCTGCCGCAGAAAAAGCTGGGCGTGGATATTGAAAAAGGTTTCGAGCCCTCCTACACCGCGACGACGCGCGGCAAGAAGGTGCTTAAAGATCTCAAGGCCGAAGCCAAAAAGTGCGAGAAGGTGTTCCTCGCCCCCGACCCGGACCGCGAAGGGGAGGCAATTGCATGGCACCTGTTTGAGGCGCTCAAGAAAACCGTTCCGGAAGAAAACTTTTTCCGCGTGACCTATAACGAAATCACTAAACCGGCGATTCTGGCGGCATTCGAACAGCCGGAAAAAATTGATATGGATCGCGTAAACGCACAGCAGGCGCGCCGCGTGCTCGATCGTCTGGTCGGCTTCAAAGGCAGCCCGGTGGTGCGCAAGCAGATCCGCGGCGCGCAGAGCGTCGGCCGCGTGCAGACCGTGGCGCTGCGGCTGGTGTGCGAGCGCGAAAACGAAATTGAAAACTTTAAGCCGGAAACCTATTTCGCGGTCGGCGCGGAAGTCCGCAAGCAGGAGGCGCCGCTTGATCCGTTCACGGTCAAACTCGCGCGCATCAACGGCGAGCCGGTGGGCATTAAGGATCGCAAGTTGTTGCCGGGTGCGGTGAAGACGCCCGAGCAGCTCGAAGCGCTTGAAAACGAATTGAACAACAGCCCGCTCACGGTCAGCGACGTGATCACGAAAGAGGTAACCCGCCGGGCGCGTCCGCCGTTTATCACTTCCACGCTGCAGCAGTCGGCCTCCGGTTCGCTCGGGTTTACGCCGGCGCGGACGATGGGGCTGGCGCAGAAGCTGTATGAAAGCGGACTGATCACCTACATGCGTACCGACTCGTTTAACATTGCCCAGACGGCGCAGGATGAGTGCCGCGCCTTTGTCGGCGAAAACTATGGCGCGGAATATCTGCCCGAAAAGCCCAATGTCTATAGAAGCAAAGGCGCCGCGCAGGAGGCGCATGAAGCGATTCGTCCGACCGACGTTTCCATCGAGCCCGGCCGCGAGGGCGTGAAGCTCGACGCCGCCGAGCAGAAGCTTTACCGCCTGATCTGGGAGCGCTTTGTCGCCAGCCAGATGGTGCCGGCCAAAATTGCCCGCCGTACGGTTGAGGTGGAGGCCGGTTCCGAAAACACCTATCTGTTCCGTGCAACGGCATCGGAAATTGCATTCCCCGGTTACATGAAAGCCAGCGGCATTGAAGCCGCCGCGGATAAGCCGAAAGAGGGGGATGATTCTGAAACCGAAAAGCTGCCGCTGCTCACGAAGGACGAAAAGCTGGATGTGCTCGACTGGCTCTCCGAGCAGAAGGAGACGAAGCCGGTGGCGCGTTATACCGAAGCGTCGCTGATCCGCGCGCTCGAAGAAAACGGTGTCGGCCGTCCGTCCACCTATGCGGCGATTATGTCGAAGCTCGACGAGCGCGAATATGTGGCAAAGGAAAAGCGTTCGCTCATTCCGACCGATCTCGGCAAGGAGCTGATTTCTCTGGTGCTGCGCACCGAAGAAAAGCTGACGAGCGGTAATAAGATCGACCTGTTTGACGCGCGCTTTACCGCCGATATGGAAACCCGTCTCGACGAGGTTGAAGAGGGCAAGGTTGAGTGGACGGAAATGATGGAGTCGTTTTATCCGTCGTTGCTCGAATGGATTGACCATGCGAAGGAAACCGCCGAACCGGCGTTCGTCGCCAAATGTTTCGCCGCGCTGGAAAATGTTTCTGAGTGGGCGCCGGCGGTGAAGTCCGGCCGCCGCACCTATGATGACTGCAAAACCTTCGAAGACCTCAAGGAAAAGGTGGGCGAGGGCGAGCTGCTATCCAAGCGTCAGGGCGAAATGCTGCATAAGATGTGCTGCCGCTATATCAAGCAGGTGCCCGATGCGCTGGTGCAGGAGCTGGAACTGGTCGAACCCGAGGCCGTGCGCGGTGATACGCCGCGCAAGCTCGACGTGCTGGCCAATGTTCAGTTTGAAGAGCCTCGCAAGGTGGGCAAGCGCACCTATGACGATAAAAAGTTTGTTGCGTCGCTCTCCGATCAGATCACGATGGGCAAACGCCTGAGCGACCGGCAGGTGGCCTATCTCGATACGCTGCTCACCAAGTATTCTGATCAGCTCGAAAGCTTTGAGGCGCTCAGAGCCGAATTTAAGCTCGACGAAAAGAAGGAGGTCGAAGCTGATCCGACCACCGCGCCGGTGCTGGCGCTGATGGAAAACGTGACCGAGTGGGCTGAGCCGACCAAGCGCGGCAAGCGCGAGTTTAACGACAAGACCTTCTACGAATCGCTCGCCACGCAGTTCAAGGGCAAGGGCGCGCTGTCGGACCGCCAGCTCGCCGCGCTCAAGAAGATGGTGGCGCGCTATGCCGAACAGATTCCAAACTATGCCGGTGTGCAGGATCAATATGGCCTGCCCTCCCCCCGCAAGCCGAAGGCGAAAAAGGAAGAAGCCTCTGCCGAATAAATTTTACAGAAGGTCGCAAAGTTCGCTAAGGAGCAGTCTTTGCGATTTTTGCGGTCTTGAGCGAAGCGGGTGTTAGAAAATGAATGATCCGTGTGTAGCGCATTTTGTGCAGTATCTTGAAGGCGAGAAGAATGCCTCCGAGCATACGATCAGCAACTATCTGATCGATATCCGGCAGTTTTGCGAAATTGTCTGGGGCGCGGATGCGCAGGCACCGTATCGCTGGAAAGAGGCCGACCGCTTTGCCGCGCGTAAGTTTCTGGTCTTTTTCCAGAAACTGGAGATGGCGCCGACGACGACGGGCCGCAAGCTTTCGGCGCTGCGCTCGTTCTATAAATTTTTGCTGCGCGAGGAATATGTGGAACAAAACCCGTTCAGCGGCCTGAACCTGCCGAAGAAGGGCAACTATCTGCCGCAGGTGCTGTCGGTCAACGAAGTCGGCAAGCTGCTCGATGCGCCGGTCAAATTTAACGAACAGCAGACAGCAACGAATCCGAAGCAAAAGCTGTGGCGCGAATATATGGTGGCACGCGATGCGGCCATTCTGGAAATGCTCTATTCCACCGGCATGCGCATCAACGAACTGGTCAAGCTGCCGGAAGAGAGCATCGATCTGCTCTCCGGCGTGGCGCGGGTGCGCGGCAAGGGCAAGAAGGAGCGGCTCTGTCCGCTCGGTTCGCCGGCGACGCGCGCGCTGATGAAGAATCTGGAGCTGCGCGAAAATGTCTGGTTGCTCGAAGGCAAGCGCGATGTGCGCAGCCCGGTTTTCCTCAACAAGAACGGCGGGCCGCTTTCGGCGCGTTCCATCGAGCGCATGATGAAAAAATATGTGCTCTTCTGCGGGCTTAATGCTGAGCTGACGCCGCACAGCCTGCGGCATAGCTTTGCGACGCATCTGCTCGACGCCGGTGCGGACCTGCGCAGTGTTCAGGAACTGCTTGGCCACGCGTCGCTCTCGACGACGCAGATTTATACGCACGTTTCCGTCGAACGTTTGAAGGAAGTCTATCAGCTGGCCCATCCGCGGGCCTGATCCGATTAGTCGGCCGGTTGGTCGGTGTAGTTTTCGGCGCAGTCGGGGCAGATGCCGTGGCTGAGTTCTATCTTGGTTTTGCGGAGCAGATAGTCATCGATGTTCATCCAGACGCCATCATCGTCCTGGATTTTTTTGCAGCTGGTGCAGATGGAATAGATCCCGCCCAGCTCCTGAACATGCGTCAGGGCATCCTGTAGCTCCCGGTTGGTTTCTTCCAGCAGCCTGTCTTTATTGGAGAGCAGCAGGCTTTTTTTGTGAAGATGACCCAGCGCAAGGGAGGCCGCCAGTTCGACGGCGATATAGGCCGGTGACGCAGCAAAGGCGAGATAGTTCAGGGCGATGTCGAACTGACTGTAGATGTGGTGGGTCAGCGGAACGAGCAGCCCGGCCGTGATGATTCCGGCCGAGGTTCCCCATAGCCAGGCCATGTAGCCGATCTGGACCAGCCCGAGCATGAAATAGGGGGTACTGGCGGGCGCGGCATATCGCAAAACTGCGTAGTAAAACGCAATCGATGCCGCGGTAATCGCCAGTTTTACGTATTTATTCATGAACTTGATAGATGTTTATGGATACTGTCCGGGAAACGCAAGTCCCGTGCCAGCATCCAGACCAAACATCAGGTTCATGTTTTGCAGCGCGTTGCCCGCCTGGCCCTTCATCAGGTTGTCAATGTGCGAGACGACGCGCAGGCGGTTGTTGCGCTCATCGACATCGACCGTCAGTACGCAATAGTTGGTGCCGCGTACGTCGGCAATGCTGGCCGGCGTCTTGGCATCCTGCACGCGTACGAAGAGGTTGTCCTTGTTAAATTCGCGGTAGGCTTCGACAACTTGCTCGGCGTTTTGTCCGTCCAGCGTGGCGTAGAGGGTTGACATGATGCCGCGGCAGACCGGAACCACCTGCGAGGTGAAGGTGATCTGCACATCTTCATTACTCAGCGCGCCGAGTTCCTGCTCGACCTCAACCACATGCTGGTGGCCGGCGAGCTTGTAGGCGTTCATGTTGTCGTAACGGTTGGGATAGTGGAAGGCGGCATTGGGTTTTTTGCCCGCGCCAGAGACGCCGGTTTTGCAGTCGCAGATAATGCTTTTGGTGTCGATCAGTCCGCCATTCACTGCCGGTGCAAGACCGAGGATGCAGCTGACGGCGAAGCAGCCGGGATTACCGGCGAGCATCTGGTTGCTGTCAATATCGTGGAGTTCGGGCAGGCCGTAAACGGTTTCGGTGAGCAGGGCGGGAGCCTTATGGACGGGATCAAGGCCGATAAAGTTGGCATATTCGGCATACTGTTCCGGCGTGCCAAAGCGGAAGTCGCCGCTGTAGTCGATCACCTTTGCGCCGCGCTCAAGCTCTTCGGCGGCGGTCTGCATGCCGACGCCGTCGGGCGTGGAATAGAAGACCACGTCATATTGCTCTTTGGTTTTCGGGTCGTCGGGCGACACAATGGTTTCGTCGCAGAAGCCGCGCAGGTGCGGGAATACATCGCTCATTTTGCGGCCGGTGTCCGAGAGGCTCACCAGACAGCCGATCTCCGCCTCCGGATGTTTGAGCAGCAGTTCTGTAATTCCAACGCCGCCATATCCGCCGGCACCAACAACTTTCGCTTTAATCATTGCAATCTCCTCACTGAAAAATGGGGGAGAAAATTAAACCACCGCTCCCGCTGAATCGACCCTAAACTGGTGGAACTTGCGCAGGCATAAAAAAACTCCGCCGCAAGCGACGGAGTTGAGATGGTGATCCGGCTGGGGCTCGAACCCAGGACCCTTTGATTAAAAGTCAAATGCTCTACCGACTGAGCTACCGGACCAAAATTTGTTTTTCTGCAGAAATTACAGAATGGTTTTTCCTGCAAAAGAGCGGACTTTCTACAGAATCGTTTGGGGCGACGCAAGTGCTAAATATTTGTTTTCTTTTGTTTCCCTTCGGAGCCGTTGTTTTCTATCATTTTTTCACAGCTTGAAAATAATGCCAAAGGGGGCGCAGGTATGAATATTGTGGGGTTGATTCTGGGGGGCGGCGTCGGCAGTCGCTTGCAGCCGCTGACGCGCGAGCGCTCGAAGCCGGCGGTTCCGATTGCCGGAAAATATCGGCTGGTGGATATTCCGATCAGCAACTGCATCAACAGCGGCATCCGCAATATTTTTCTGCTGACGCAATACAACAGTGTTTCGCTTCATCAGCATATCGGCAACACTTATCGCTTCGACCAGTTCAGCGGCGGGCATGTGCGCATTCTGGCCGCAGAGCAGACGGCCGATTCCGCCGGATGGTTCCAGGGAACGGCCGATGCGGTGCGGCGTTCCATGCGTTATTTTAACGACGACCATCCCGATATCGTTGTAATCCTTTCGGGCGATCAGCTCTATCGCATGGACCTGCACAACATGATTGAGGCGCATCTGAAGAACGGGGCGGACCTGACGATCAGCACCAAGCCGCTCGGCCGGTCCGATGCCGGCGATTTGGGCATTATGCAGGTGGATGAGAGCGGGAAGATTGTCCGCTTTGCGGAAAAGCCGGGCGATACACCACTGCTCGACGAGCTGCGCGCGCCGATCTATGACGATGAGCGCTATCTGGCCAGCATGGGCATATATATCTTTAACATGAATGTGCTGCGCGAGTTGCTGTGCCACAGCGAAGAGACCGATTTTGGCAGGGACATTATTCCCGGTGCTATCAATTCGCACAAAGTCTACAGCTATATTTTCGACGACTATTGGGAAGACATCGGAACGATTCGCTCGTTTTGGGCCGCCAATCTGGCGCTGACCGATGCGCTGCCCAGCTTCTCGTTCTACGAGTTGGATTCACCCATCTACACCCGTATGCGTTATCTTCCACCGTCCAAGATTAACCAGTGCGATCTCAGTCGCTGCCTGCTTTCTGACGGCTGCATTATTTCCGGCAAGCGGATCGACCGCGCGGTCATCGGGTTGCGCGCGCTTGTGGGCGAGGGGACGGAGATCTCGGAATCCATCGTTATGGGGGCTGACTACTATGAACATGGTATCGTTCATGATCCGTCCGGAATTCCGTTGGGAATCGGTAAAAACTGCATCATCAAAAAGACCATCGTCGATAAAAATGCCCGCATTGGCGACGGCGTGATCATCTCGCCCGAAGGCAAGCCGGCGGACGCGCAGACTGATCTGTACTGGATTCGCGAAGGCATTATGGTTATTCCCAAAAACACTGTTATTCCCGCCGGGACCGTTCTTTAAGGATGAATGCGTCGGCCTTGAAAAAATGGGGATTTTCCGCAGGACGTACTTTTCTGGCTGCCGGACCGTGCAGTGCGGAAACCGAGGAGCAGGTGCTGGAAACGGCGCGAGCGCTGGCTGGTCATAATGTCGGCTTTATGCGGGCGGGAATCTGGAAGCCGCGGACGCGGCCGGGCAGTTTTGAAGGCGTCGGGCTGAAGGGGCTGGCCTGGCTGGAGCGTGCGCGTACGGAAACCGGCCTGAAAATCGGCACCGAAGTGGCCGAGCCATCGCATGTCGAGGCCTGTCTGGAGCATGGGGTGGATATTCTCTGGATCGGCGCGCGTACCACCACCAACCCGTTTTCCGTTCAATCCATTGCCGACGCGCTGCGCGGAACGGATGTTCCGGTGCTGGTAAAAAATCCCATGAGTGCCGATGTTGGATTGTGGGTCGGCGCCATCGAGCGCCTGGCCAATGCCGGCCTGACCAAGCTGGGGGCCGTTCATCGTGGTGTCAGCTCATCGCTCGAAATGCGCTACCGCAATGCGCCCGGGTGGAAAATGCCGATCGAACTGATGCGGCGCATGCCGGATATTCCGATTTTGTGCGATCCCAGCCATATTTGCGGGAAGGCGGAGCTGGTTCCGGTTATTGCGCAGGAGGCGATGGACCTGCTGTTTGACGGCCTGATGGTGGAAGTGCATCTCGATCCGCCGAATGCCTGGTCCGATGCCGCGCAGCAATTGACGCCCGCACAGTTTCGCTCCATGGTCGATGCACTCGAGCTGCCGCATGAGTTGAGCAACAATGCTGACTTTGTCAACCGTATGAGCGAATTGCGTGAGAGCATTGATGACATCGACAGCCATCTGCTGGAGCTACTG
>CAZABK010000061.1:0-19187 GCA_964483355.1 uncultured Verrucomicrobiota bacterium
TGCTGGTGATGGCGCGCACCCTGGCGCAGAATCCGGAACTGCTGTTCGTGCTCGACGAGGCGACCGCCAGTGTCGACACCGCCACGGAACTGCTGATTCAGGATGCACTGGGCAAGCTGATGGAAAACCGCACCAGCATCGTGATCGCCCACCGCCTTTCCACCATCCGCCACGCCGACCGCATTCTGGTGATGCGCCACGGCGAACTGGTGGATCAGGGAACGCACGATGAACTGATGGAACGCGACGGCTACTATCGCCAGCTTTACGAACTGCTGCTCCACGCGCCGGAAGAGCATTCGTAGCCCCGCCAACCGGCGGCGTGAAAAGAGCTATTCCCCGATGATCTTGACGAGCGCGCGCTTTTTGCGAAGGCCATCGAGTTCGTAGTAAAACAGTGCCTCCCACGGACCGAGGTCCAGCTGACCGTTCGTAACCGCCACGACCACTTCGCGTCCCATGATGGTGCGTTTCAGGTGGGCGTCGGCATTGTCCTCATAGCCGTTGTGGGCATACTGCGAATAGGGCTTTTCCGGCGCGAGCTTTTCGAGCCAGCGTTCATAATCGGAATGCAGGCCGCTTTCATTGTCGTTAATGAAGACCGACGCGGTAATGTGCATCGCATTCACGAGGCAGAGTCCCTCCTTGATGCCGGATTCGCGCAGGCACTCCTCGATCTGCGGCGTAATGTGAATGATCTGGCGGCGCTGCGGCGTCTCGAACCAGAGTTCCTTGCGGTATGATTTCATTATTTCAGCTCCTCCAGCGGCACGAGGACCTGATTGAGGTAGAGTTGCTTGACCAGCTCGCAGTCGAGGCGGTGGCCGGCCTTATAGGATTTAATCTTGCCGACAAAGCAGCCGTTGTTGATGAGCGCGATCGCGGCCAGCAGGTCGAGCACGGCGCGGTGCCAGGCCGCTTCGAGCGCCTTGCCTTCGTGCGGCAGGCGCGGCTCGTTGATGTAGCGGCGCTTTCCGGCAATGGAGACATTGTGCTTGTTATAACCGAGATTGCGCACGTCGGCAAAAAGCTTGCCGATGGTTTTGCAGTAGAGCACCTTGCCGTAGGAGGTGTTGGTGCGGGCGACCGATGCCATGCGCGTGAGCTCTTCGGTGACCGGAAAGATGATGCGCTGCTGGCCGATCGCCGTCGGAAAATTGACGGCACAGTCGACGGTGAGTTGCGGGTTATCGAGATCGTCGGGCGGCGCAAGCGTTACAAAGTCGCCATAGGTGCCGCCGACGGTCACCGGCTCCTTGACGGTTACATATTGAACCGGCTTATCGGTCGTCACCCGGCCGCAGGATTCCAGCGCCTCGACCAGATCGAGACTGCCCTGCGCGAACAGCGGCGGGTCGCCCGAGTCGAGCTTGACCATCAGGTTGTCGATACCGAGCCCCATGCGCAGCGAAATAATGTGTTCGACCATGCGCACATAGTTGTGCGGATTGCCGCTGCGCAGTACAATATTGCTCACAATCTGTCCGGTCGTCCAGACGTTGGCGATGCCGACACGAATCGGCAGCGAGCCGGGCAGATCGGTGCGGTCGAGCCACCAGCCTTCCATATTCGTCGGCTCAAACGAGAGCGTGCGCGTGGCCCTGCCCATAAAGGTGCCGGGGCCGGAAAGGGTCGCGGAACCCGCCAGCGTGGTCTGGTATTTGCGCAGCGGTTCAACCGCCTTATCGCTCAGATCCAGGTCCACCGCCTGATTGTTCATTGCCTCGTACGAGACCTTGATCGCCTCGCCGTCCCCCATCAAAATTTTTCCCGGATTGGTCATAAATGCATCCATTATTGCTTTCAACTGTGGTTTTGAATGGCCTATGTTTAGTTTTTTCGCTCAGTCAAGGCAACCAAAACAAAGGGGATCTGCTTGAAGAACGAAAAGGTCATCCGATCCGCCGGTGTGGTTGGAAGCTTTACGCTGCTCAGCCGCAGCCTCGGCATGGTGCGCGATATTATCTTTGCCTACTTCTTCGGCACGTCGCTTTTTGCCTCGGCCTTTTTGGTGGCCTTCAAGATTCCCAACCTCTTCCGGCGCCTCTTCGGCGAGGGCGCGCTCTCGGCCGCCTTTATTCCCGTACTCATTGAAACGCGAAAAAAAGAGGGCGACAAAGCGGCGTGGGAGATGGCCGGCAAAGTTGTCACCATGACCGCCGCCGTGCTCAGCGCCATCGCCTTCATCGGCGTGCTGCTCTTTTCCATTGGAATGTATATCCCCGGCGTATCGGAAAAATGGCTGGCCAACTTTGCCCTCTCGCGCGTCATGTTTCCCTATGTGCTCTTCATCTGCCTCGCCGCGCTTTCGATGGCGGTGCTCAACTCCTACAAGCACTTTTCCACCTCGGCCTTCGCGCCCTGCCTGCTCAACCTGATCCTCATCGTCGCCATGCTCGGTCTCTTTCCGCTGATGAGAACCGATGATGCCCGGCGCGCCTATGTGCTCGCCTGGGCCGTGCTCGTCGCCGGCGCGGCGCAGGTCGCCATCCAGCTTCCGGCGCTCAAACGCTTCGGCTGCCCGTTCCAGTTTTCCAGCCGCTGGAACGATCCGCGCATCCGCAAGGTCTTGCTCCTGCTCGGCCCGGCCGCACTCGGCGCGGGCATCACGCAGGTCAATGTGCTGATCGACAGCTACCTCGCCGTCTGGATTGCCGACTGGGCCCCGGCTGCACTTTTCTACAGCGAGCGCCTGATCTATTTTCCCCTCGGCATTATCGCCACCGCCATGAGCACCGTCCTGCTCCCGACATTCTCTCTCCATGCCGCCGAGGGCGATCATGAATCGATGCGCGAAACCATCACTCATTCGCTCCGCCATCTCGCCTTCATCATGGTGCCCGCCGCGTTCGGCCTGCTCGTACTGGCGCCGCAAATCCTCTCCGCCATCTTTGAATGGAACGGGCGGTTCGATGCCGATTCCACGCTCCTCAGCGCCCGCGCACTCATGTTCTACGCCCCCGGTCTCGTCGTCTTCAGCGCCGCCAAGGTTTTCGTCCCCGCCTTCTACGCCATGCAGGACACCAAAACACCGGTACGCATCGGCATCTACACCGTCGTCCTCAACCTGATCCTGAACATCACCTTCATCCTCACCCTGCCGACCTACTGGAAGCACGCCGGCATGGCGCTCTCCACCGTCCTCGCCGAAGCCGCCGGCATGGCGACGCTCGGCATCCTCCTCGCCCAGCGCGTCAAAGGCATTGAGTGGAAAACGATCCTCCACAGCCTGACTCGCAGCTCCGCCTGCGCACTCATCATGGCCGCCGGCGCCTGGGCCGTTGCACACTATTCCCAGCCGCTGCTCGGAAATTATCTCCACGCAAAAGTCGCCCAGCTCATCTCCGTCGTCCTCGCGATCGGTTCCGGCGCCGCCGTCTACTTTATTCTCATCCTCGGCCTGAAGGCGCCGGAGCTGAATGAAATCAAGGCTGCCCTGCGGAGCAAATAATGGGCGACGCGCAGGCACAGCTCTGCAATCTGACCGGCAAAGCCGTCCATGATTTCCGGATGATCGAAGAAGGCGACCGCCTGCTCGTCGGCATCAGCGGCGGGGTCGATTCGATGATGCTGATGCATGTCCTAGCCCGCCTCCAGAAACGTGCGCCGATCAAGTTTGATCTATACGCCGTCACCATTGACGAAGGCTTCGCCGGCCTTCACCACACCCCGCTCGCCGACTACGCCGCCGAGCAGGGTTGGCAGCTGAAGGTCATCAAAACGCCCATCGCCCGGCTGATCGTTGAAAAAGAGGCCGAAGATAAACCGTGCGGTCTCTGCTCGCGGTTGCGACGCGGCTTTATCCACGGCTATGCCGACGAGCTCGGCGCAAATAAACTCGTGCTCGGCCACCATCGCGACGATCTGTGCGTCAGCCTGCTGATGGGACTCTTCCGCGGAACCGGGCTGAAAACAATGGGACCGAACGTCGCCGCCGACGGTGGCACCAAACGCGTTATCCGGCCGCTGTGTTATGCGCCGAAAGACCTGATCGAAACCTGCGCACAGAACTATGACTTTCCCGACCTCGGCAGCTGCGACTATTCCAGACAGCTCGATGAAACCGGTGACCGCGCACGGATAGAACGTCTGCTCAAACAGCTAGAAGCCGACTTTCCCAACATCGGCAAAAACATGCTCCACTCCATGCGCGATGTGCGCGCGGACTATCTGCTCGACCCGTCGCTCTGGACGAAAAGTTAACGTTCCGGCTCTGCGATCGTGAAGTCGTCGGCGGAGATCGGGCGGATGGAGGTGGCCTTGAGCTGAATGATGCCGTTTCTCATCCGGACAGGCATGCCGTAGACAATCACCATATCCCCGAGCTTGGCCAATGTTTTCAGGCGACTGATCGCTGCGGGCTTGGGCACAGCCTGCCCGGCCACAAATTCGCCCTCGCCGCCGGCGGCAAGGCGGTAGGGTTTATCGGACCAGTCAAAGTGGCGGTGCTCCACATAAAACGCCGCATGAATGGCGCGCTCGGCCTCCTTGAAATCAATCTCTTTGATGACGCCGGCCCAGGCCACTTCGATGCCGGCCCAGGCATTAAAGTCATTGCGCACGATATCCGGGTTCACATTGCGCGTCGCGCGGGCAAAGGCCTTTTTTTCCGCCGCCGACTTCGGGTGATATCCGCCCTTTTCGTAGGTGGCACAACCGGCCAGCAACAGCATTCCCAAACAGACAGTACGCTTGATCATTTTATTTTCCTCATCTCGATTCCAAAAACAAACGGACTCTAGCGCGCGAAACAACACCTCGCAACCCTGCCCTTCGGGCAACTTTTCCAACAGAACTGAAGCAATGTTTTCGCTTTCGCTATTATCACTCCAGTTATAGTGTGCCTTTTGAGTATTGATCATAAAGGAGAGCATTATGTCAGTTATGAAATCGTTGCAGGCCGAGATCACCCGCCTGGCCCGGAAAGAGATCAAGAAAGAGCTGGAGCCCGTCAAACGCGTGAATGCCGCACAACGGGGGTTGATCGCCAACCTGCGGCGGGATGTGACCGTACTGCAGCGCGAGGTCGCGAGATTGCAAAAGGAGCTTGGCAAAACAACACCGGCCGAAGAAGCGTCGGAATCCGAAGTCAAATTCCGCATCAGCGGCAAAGGTGTGGTATCGCTGCGCAAGCGCCTCGGCCTGACCCAAATGGAGTTTGCCAAGCTGGCCGGCGTCAGCACCCCGAGCGTGGTCAAGTGGGAAAAGCAGCCGGGTAAAATTCCGATCCGCCGCAAGGAAACACTGGCGCGCATGCAGCTTGTCCGCGGTATGAAAAAGACGGCCGCCTGGCAAGAGATCGGTAAAGAAAAGTAAATCCGCTCAGTATGAGCATAAAAAAAAGGAGACCCGTTGTTCGGGTCTCCTTTTTTGTTCCAGCGAAGAGGGTTTATTTTTTCTTCGGCGGAATTACGGCGTCCGTAGCCGCTTTGGCAACACGGAACTTAAGGATGGTCTTGGCCGGAATCTTAATCTGTTCGCCGGTGGCCGGGTTATGACCTTTGCGGGCTTTGCGGCGATGCTTGATCAGCTTGCCGATGCCGGGGATCGTGATGCCGTCTTTGGACTTGGCGCCTTTGTAGACCTGAGCAACCAGCGATTCATAAGCCGCTTTGGCCTGAACCTTGGTGATGTCTGCATCCTTAGCAATTTTATCAATGATATCAGCTTTTGTTACTGCCATCCTTATACTCCTTGTGTGTTTCTAGCTAAATGGCCCTCCGGCCCCCTGCCAGAGCGGCACCCATTTAACAGGGCATGTTACCGAGCCGACCAACTCTTCGCAAGGGACAAAACGCACAATAATGCTGAAAGATGCTGAAAAGAAAATCAGATGGTTTTGGCGCGCAGCTCTTCGGGAAGCGCCAGCTGGTGGTAGTGGCAAATGGCAATGGCGAGCGCGTCGGCGGCATCCTCCTGCGGCTGCTCGGAAAGGTTTAGCAACCGCATCACCATTTTCGCCACCTGATCTTTCTGCGCCGCGCCGGTCCCCACCACCGAGGATTTAACCTTGCGCGGCGAATGCTCGCTGACCTCCAGGCTCTTCCCGGCACACGCGGTAATGGCGGCGCCGCGCGCCTG
The DNA here is from genome assembly GCA_964483355.1 of uncultured Verrucomicrobiota bacterium. GTDB lineage: Bacteria > Verrucomicrobiota > Kiritimatiellia > Kiritimatiellales > Pontiellaceae > Pontiella. The sequence goes on from CAZABK010000061.1 coordinate 6,082, forward strand.
ACCGAGCACCATGGCGGTCTTGGCATTCTTGGCAAAAAACGCGCCTTCGATCGCAGCGCAATCGGGCTGGTGGGCGTCGATCAGTTCGCCGATCGATTCAAAAATATTTTTCAGGCACTGCGAATGCGGCTCGGACGGCTTGTTGCGGATGCGGCCATAGGCGATGGCCCGCAGCTCGGAACCGCACACTTCGATAATTCCCACACCGGTCGAGCGCAGCGAAGTATCGATGCCCAATATTCTGATGGTATCACGAGCCATGCTTCCGAAGGTATCGCGCAACCGCGAAGGGCAAAAGAAAAAACAAGCCGGTTGACAATAAAACGGGCACGCCCTACGTTATCAAACACGCATTTCAAACAGGCATTTGAATTTATGAAAAAAACCGAAATCACCAAAGAACGACTGATCGAGGCCGCTGCTGAAATCTTTGCAGAAAAAGGATTCCGCAAAGCGACGATCGCTGAAATCTGCGAAAAGGCCGAAGCCAACATTGCGGCGGTGAACTATCACTTCGGCGATAAGGAAAACCTCTACTCCGAGGTCTGGAAAAATTTATCGGACGTAGCCACCGCGTTTGCGCCCATCCCCGACAGCCACGAGGAAACCGGTGCGGAAGCCTGGCTGCGCCTTTTCATGCGCTCACGCCTCCAGACCATTTTCAGCGAACAGGAGGCCAGCCTCTTCCCGCGCCTCATCCACCATGAAATGAGCGAACCGACAGCGCAGCACGAAACCATCATTAAAACTTATCTTCTGCCCAACCTCAACCGGGTAACCGCTGCCGTGCGCGATCTGCTGGGCGAGGGATTCAGCGAGGAACAGATCGAGCTCGCAACCATCAACTATATGGGGATTCATATTTTCCTGAATGTCGGGCACCAGAAACATAAGGCCGACCCGGAGCGCTGCCACCGGCTCCCCGAAGCATTTAATGAACAACTGATGCAGCAGGTGGAAGATTTTGCCATCGGCGGCCTGAAAACCATTAAAGGAACCAACGCATGAAAAAGGTCCATCTAATCGGCCAGCTTAGCCTGATTCCACTTCTTCTTGCTTCCTGCACCACCCTCGAACCACAACGCGAAGGCGTGCTCGACGGCTACACGCCGGAGCAGTTCAGCTCCGACGCCGGCGAAGCCCCGCGCCAGACTGAATGGTGGAAAGCGTTCGGCTCTGAACAGCTTAACCGTCTGATGGATGAAGCCTTTGCCGGAAGCCTGACATTGAAACAGGCCGCCGCCCGTCTTGAACAGGCGGAAGCCGCTGCCCGCAAGAGCGGCGCGGCGGGTAAAATCCAGCTGGATGCAAAGGCCAGCTCGTCGTCCACGCATTTTGCCAATGCCGACGCCAGCCACACCACAACGGCCGCCACCACTCTCGGCCTGTATGCCAGCTATGAGGTGGACCTGTGGGGAGAGCTTAAATCCAGCCATCACGCCTCGCAGGCCAGCTATGAGGCAACCCAATTTGATCTTCAGACGGCCGCCATGACACTCTCGGCCGAACTGGCCCAAAACTATTTTAAATGGCAGGCCCAGACCGAAACGCTGGCGATCTATAAAAGCCAGCTCAACTCCAACCGCAACAAGCTTGCCGCGCTCGAACGCCGTTATAAGGCGGGACAGTCGAGTTCGCTCGACGTGCTGCAGCAACGCCAGCAGGCCGCCGCCGCTGAAGCCAAAATCCCGCCGGTGCAAGCCGCCATTGCGTCGTATGAATACAAGCTTGCGGTTTTAATGGGAAAGATTCCCGGTTCTGATTTACGACTGGTACCGGAACCCCTGCCGGCCCTCCCCCCCCTGCCGGCAGCCGGTTTACCAGTCACCCTTCTGCAAAACCGTCCCGACGTCCAGTCCGCGCGGCTCGCGCTCGAAGCGGCCGACTGGAATGTCGGCGCGGCCCGTGCCGCGCGGCTGCCCACCCTGTCGCTGAGCGGTTCGGCCTACACCACCGACGAAGATATCGAAAACCTGTTCGACGATTGGGTCTCCAACCTGGCCGCCAGCCTGGTGGCGCCGTTGCTCGATGGCGGTTCACGCAAAGCAGAGGTGGATCGTACCCAGGCCGTCTCGCGTGAAAAGATTGCGGCCTACCGTCAGGCCGTACTTGAAGCGATTCAGGAAACGGAAGACGCGCTGGTCGGCGAGAAGCATCAGACCGAATATGTCGCAGCGCTGTATAAACAGTATCAGGCCGCGCAAAAGAGCGAGTCGGAATCCATCCGCCGCTACCAGCGCGGAGTCCTGCCGTTTCTGGACACGCTCTCGGCCATCGTATCACGCGAATCGCTAGAAATCACCCATCTACAGGCCCGGACCGACCTGCTCGGCGATCGCATTCAACTTCACCGCGCCCTCGGGGGCGACTGGACTTTTATCCTGGAGGAAGAAAATGAATAAAGGAACCAACCGTCTTATCTCAATCCTGCTTGGTGTTGCACTGCTGGCCGGCGGATTTTTCATTGCCCGCTACTTCATGACGAACAAGCCCGAAGCCAAGCGCCGGCGCCCCATGTCGTCGATGATTCCGGTGATCGAAACCCTCAAGATGAAAACCGCCGACCAGATCCACCACGTGGACTGCCTCGGAACCGTTTCGGCCGACAAAAGCGTCGACCTCCAACCGGAAGTGAACGGGCGCATCGTGGCGGTCGCCCCCAGCCTAGTCGAAGGCGGACAGGTGATAAAAGGCGAAGTGCTGATCGAAATTGACGACACGAATTATCAGCTGGCGCTCGCCAAGGCCGAAGCCGCCCTGCTTACGGCGCAGAGCAACTATCGCATCGAAGAAGGCCAGCAGGATGTCGTGCGGCATGAAATAGAACTGATGGATATGGAGGATTTCGCCGATTACCGCGACCTGATCCTTCGCGAACCACAGCTGAAATCGGCCGCAGCCGCAGTAAAGAGCGCCGAACTTGCAGTGGAATCGGCACAGCTGGATCTCGAACGCACGAAGATCCGCGCGCCGTTCAACGCCGTGATTCTTTCCGAAACCGCCGACATCGGCGACTATGCGCAAAGCTCCAAAGCATTGGTCGAGCTGGCTTCGACGGACCGCTTTTTTGTCCGCGCCTCCATTCCGCTCAGCGCCCTGAACCCGCTGCCGGAGCTTGGCCGGCAGCCCTATGCTGCAACGCTCACCCTTGCCGACGGAACCACGCGCGCGGCGGAAACCTATAAACTGCTGCCCGGCCTCACCGAGCAGGGGCGCATGGCGCGCCTGCTGCTGACCACCGACAACCCGTACTCCGGAAACGGCCGGCCGATGCTCATCGACGAATATGTCCGCGTCCGCATCGCTGGCGAAACCGTTCAAAATGCGCTGCTGCTGCCGAGAAAATACCTGCGTGACGGCAACATCGTCTGGACCATTAATGCCGAAAACAAACTGCGCATCCTGCCGGTGGACGTTTTGCAGGGTTATGCCGACGAGGTCCTCGTGCGTATCCGGGAAAGGGCCGAGCTCGAAATCGTTACCACCGATCTGTCCGCGGCGGTCGACGGCATGCAGCTGCGGCGCATCGGCGAAAAGGCTCTCCAGAAGCCGGGAATAAAAACGCCCAACGGCAAACCCGCCGGAAGCCAGCCGACGAAAGAGGACGCGTAAGCCATGAACAACGTTTTGGAAAAATTCAAAGGCCCCATCGCCTGGATGGTCAAAAATCCGGTTGCGGCCAATCTGCTGATGCTGCTCTGCCTGGTCGGCGGCTACGCCACCTTCAAGACCATCAAGCAGGAGGTCTTTCCGAACCTGACCGCCGACTCGGTCTCCATCTCCATCACCTACTCCGGCGGCACGCCCGAGGAGATGGAACAGAGCGTCTGCCTGGCGACCGAAGAAGCGGTCCGCTCGCTGGAAGGCGTCGACGAAGTCACCTCCACCGCCAGCGAAGGCCGGGCGTCGATCCATGCCGAACTGCTCGAAGGCGTCGACCGCGTTAAGGTCTATCAGGACATTAAAAGCGAGGTCGACCGCATCACCACCTTCCCGGATGGCGCCGAAGAGCCCGTCGTATCCCTCTCCAGCCGCCGCCGCGATGCCATGACGCTGATTCTCTACGGCGAAGCCTCGGACCTGACCCTGCGCAACCTGGCCGAACAGGTGCGCGACCGCCTGCTGCAAAACGAAAACATCACGCAGGTCGATCTTTCGGGCACGCGGAACCTGGAAATCAGCATTGAGGTCCCGCTGGACAAACTGCGGGAGTACGGACTGACCCACCAGACGCTGGCCTCCTCCATCAACACCCAGTCGCGCGAGATTTCCGGCGGCGGCATTAAAACCGACAACGGCGAAACCCTGCTGCGCATGCAGGAGCGGCGCAACTATGGGCCCGAGTTCGCCCAGGTGCCGGTGCTGGCCACCGAAGACGGCACCACACTCCAGCTCGGCGAAATTGCCGATATCATTGACGGCTTCGAAGACTCCGACGTCTTTGCAAGCTACAACGGCAAGCCCGCCATCATGCTCGAGATCTATCGCGTCGGCGACCAGACCCCGACCCAGGTTTCACAGACAGTTGAAGAGCTGCTGCCGCAGATTCAGGAACAGCTCCCCGAAGGCATCGGCATCGACATTCTCTCGGACCGCACCGAAATCTTTTCTCAACGCGCCAACCTGCTGCTGCGCAACGGCGCACTCGGCCTGCTCCTGGTCCTGATTGTCCTAGGCATCTTCCTCGAAATGCGCCTGGCCCTCTGGGTGGCGATGGGCATTCCGATCTCATTCCTCGGCGCCATGCTGCTGATGCCGGCCACGGGGCTTTCGATCAACATGATCACGATGTTTGCCTTCATCATCTCGTTGGGCATCGTGGTCGATGACGCTATCGTGGTCGGCGAAAATGTCTACCACCACCTGCAGGAAGGGCATGAGCCGCACGAAGCAGCGGTGCGCGGCGCCCGCGAAGTCTGCTCGCCGGTCGGCTTCAGTATTCTCACGAATATTGTCGCCTTTATTCCGCTGGCCGTCATGCCCGGCATGATGGGCCGCGTCATCGGCATGCTGCCGGTTGTGGTCATATCCGTCTTCATCATCTCCTGGCTCGAAAGCCTCTATATCCTTCCCTCGCATTTGAGCCATGGCCGCAAGAAGGAACCGAAAGGTCTGTTCGGCCGGCTGCACCGCTGGCAGCAAAAGTTCAGCCACGCGTTTCGCGAATGGGTGCACACCAAATACGGTCCGTTCCTGGACTTCTGCCTGTCGCACCGCTATGTCGTTCTTGCCGCGGCCCTCTCCGTACTGCTGGTGTTCGGCGGCTACTGGTTCAGCGGCCGCATGGGCTTCTCAATGTTCACCACCGTCGAATCCGACTTTGCCATCGCCTCCGCCACCCTGCCCTACGGATCGCCGGCAGAAAAAACCGAAGCGGTGGCCGACCGGCTGGTCCAGGGAGCCCAGCAGGCGCTGGAGGAATCCGGACATCCCGAACTGGTCGAAGGCATTTTTGCCCGCATCGGGAACGGCGGCTCGCACACCTGCCAGGTCCGCGTCTATCTGGCCGACCCCGAAATCCGCGACGAAGTTATGGGCACCGAAGCCTTTGTTCAGGCCTGGCGTAAAAACGTCGGCGAAATCCCCGGCGTGCGTTTTGTCCGTTATGCCTCCGACCAGGGCGGTCCGGGCGGCGGTCCGGCACTGGAAATTGAACTGCGCCACCAAGACATTACAACGCTCGAAAACGCGGCGCGCGCCCTTTCCGCCGAGCTCGGGAACTATTCCCTCGTCCAGGACATCAACGACGGTGTCGAGCAAGGCAAGACCCAGTTTGACTTTACGCTCAAGCCCGAAGCCATCAGCCTCGGCCTCTCCGCCAGCGATGTCGGCAAACAGATCCGCGCCGCCTTCGAAGGCACCGAAGTGCTGCGCCAGCAGCGCGGCCGCAACGAGGTAAAGGTCAAGGTGCGCCTGCCGAAGGAAGAGCGCACCAAAATGTACAACTTCGAAAACTTTATCCTGCATACCCCCGACGGCGGCGAAGTGCTGCTCTCTGACGTGGTCGACATCGACATCGGAAAATCCTACACCACCATCAACCGCCGCAACGGTATGCGTACGCTCACGCTCACCGCCGATGTCCGCCCGAAATCCAAGGCGGGCGAAGTGATGGAGAAGCTCGACAACGACTATTTCCCCGAACTGCTCAACCAGTTCCCGGGACTGGACTACAGCTATGAAGGCCGCACCGCCGACCAGCGCGAAAGCTTCAGTAGCATGGCCGTCACCATCCCCATGGTGCTGCTCGCCATCTACGCCCTGCTCGCGATCCCGTTCAGAAGCTATTCCCAGCCGCTGATCGTCATGGTCGCCATTCCGTTCGGCATCATCGGCGCCATCATCGGCCACCTGCTGCTGGGCTATGAAATGACGATGATGGGCGTCATCGGCATGCTCGCACTCTCCGGCGTGGTGGTGAACGACGCGCTCGTGCTGATCAGTTTCGCCAATGAGCGGCGGGCCCATCATGACAGCGCCCACGACGCCGTCGTCTCGGCCGGCATCCAGCGCTTCCGCCCGATCCTGCTCACCACCCTGACCACCTTCGGCGGACTGAGCCCGATGATCCTCGAAACTTCGCGCCAGGCCAAATTCCTGATTCCGATGGCGATCTCGCTGGGCTTCGGCATTCTCTTCGCCACCCTCATCGCCCTGCTGATCGTGCCCTGCCTCTACATGATGATCGAAGACTGCTCCCGGCTGAAACGAAAGCTGCACGGTATCCATGAGTAAGCTGCTCCAAGGAAGCGTCATTGCCCACCTTGCCCGCCTCACGCTCCCGAGCATCGGGGGCATGCTGGCAATCATGGTGTTCAACCTGACCGACACCTGGTTTGTCTCGCGCCTCGGCACCGATGAACTGGCGGCGATGGGCTTCACCTTTTCCGTTGTCATGATTGTCGGCGCCCTGGCCACCGGCTTTTCCTCCGGCGCCGCGTCGATCATCACCCGCGCGCTCGGCGCCGGAAATAAAACGCTCGCAGCCCGAACGGTTTCCGACGGGCTGGTCCTGACCATCGCCGGAACCGCACTCGTCAGCGTGATCGGCCTTCTCACCATTGATCCGCTCTTTTCCCTGCTGGGAGCCGAAGGCCGGGTGCTGGAGCTGGTGCGTGAATATATGGTCATCTGGTTTATCGGTGCCGTCGCCGCCATCATGCCGCCCGTAAGCGACGGTTGCCTGCGCGCGGCGGGCGATGTCGTCCGGCCGGTAATGGTCATGTGCACCGTGGCCGTGCTGAACATTATCCTCGACCCGATTCTCATCTTCGGCTGGGGACCGATTCCGGCCTTGGGCATGAAAGGGGCCGCGCTCGCAACCATCATTGCCCGAACCATTGCCATGATCGCCTCGCTCAGCTTCCTCCATTTTAAACATAACCTGATCGACTGGTCCTGCCACCGCTTCCGCTCCGTCATGGCCTCCTGGAAAGAGATCATCCGGCTCGGCATTCCGGCAGCTATCACGCAGGCGCTCAACCCGATTGCTCAGGGCTTCTACATCCGCCTCGCCGCCGGCGTCGGCGGCGTCCAGGCGGTGGCCGCCATGGCCACCGGAACACGCATCGAAGCCTTTCTGCTGATCGTTGCCATGGCCTACGGCATCGCGATTGTCCCGTTCGTCGGCCACAATTATGGCGCGGACGCACACGGACGCGTCGAAGAAGCGCGGCGCGTCAGCATCCGCTTCGCCTTCATCTATGCCGCCATCACCCTGCTCCTGCTGCTTCCCATGGCGCGCATTTCCTCCGGCTGGTTCAGCGACGATCCGACCGTCGTCAACCTCAGCACCACCTATATCCTGATAGCCGTCATTGGGATGACCGGCGGCCTCATCAGCATGTGGATGAGCCAGCTGCTCAACGTCATCGGCAAACCGCGCCCGGTCCTGATCATCTGCCTCTGCCGCGTGTTTGCCTTCATCATCCCGCTCAGCCTGCTCGGCAGCAAACTGTTCGGCTTTGCCGGCCTCGTCGTCGGCATCACCCTCGGCAACCTGCTCTCCGGCATGCAGGCCGGATTCACCTCCCGCCGGCATCTGCGATAAAGCTTTTCTTGGTCTCCAAGGTCTGCGAAGCTCCCCGCCAATCAGACTCAGGGACAGGGGAAACTATGGGCGAACAGGCTGAAAAGCAGGGCTACGCATTCGGAACCTTTAAGGGCGTCTATACGCCGAGCGTACTGACGATCTTCGGCGTCATCATGTATCTGCGCTTCGGCTGGGTGCTCGGCAACGTCGGCCTCGGTGGAACGCTGCTGATCGTCACGCTGGCCACCGCAATCACCTTCCTGACCGGCCTTTCCATTTCCGCCATGGCCACCAATATGAAGGTCGGCGGCGGCGGCGCCTACTATATTATCGCCCGCTCCCTCGGCATCGAAGCCGGTGCGGCGATCGGCCTGCCGCTCTTCTTTGCCCGCGCCATCGGCGTGGCCTTCTACATTGCCGGCTTTAGCGAAGCCCTGCTCTCGATCACCAATCCACTGCCCTTTGATCCGGCACTGTCCGCCAAGATTATCTCTTCCGGCACGCTGGTGCTGCTGACCGCACTCGCCTATTTTTCGGCCGACCTCGCGCTCAAGGTACAGTTTGGCATCTTTGCCGCAATCGCCCTCTCGCTCGTCTCGTTTTTTATGGGACAGCCGACCCTGATGGAGCTGGCCGTGCCGGCGGACGCCGTTATTCCGCCCAAGGCCGGATTCTGGGTTGTCTTCGCCGTATTCTTTCCGGCCGTTACCGGAATCGAGGCCGGGCTGGGCCTTTCCGGCGACCTGAAAAATCCGGCCAAATCGCTGCCGCTCGGCACCCTGCTCGCCATCGGCACCGGCTACCTCGTCTACATGGTGCTGCCGATCTTTCTCAACAGCAAAATTCCCGACAGCAACCTTTTGCTGATCGAGCCCAACATCATGGCAACCGTCGCACGCTGGGCACCGCTAATCGCCGCAGGGGTGTTTGCCGCCTCACTTTCCAGCGCGCTCGGCTCCCTGCTAGGTGCGCCGCGCACCCTGCAGGCGCTGGCAGTCGACCGTATTATTCCGCGCTTCATCGGACGCGGCTACGGCAAGGACAAAGCCGACCCGCGCATCGCCACCGCACTCTCCTTCATCGTGGCCTTGGGCGCGGTTTTGCTCGGCGACCTCAACCTGATCGCCCCGATCCTCTCGATGTTCTTCCTGCTCTCCTACGGCCTGCTCAACCTTTCCGCCGGATTAGAGGGATTGATTGAAAGCCCGTCCTGGCGCCCAAAGTTCAAGCTGCACTATGGCTGGTCGCTGCTCGGCGCGGCCGCCTGCTTTGCCGCCATGCTGATGATCAACCCCGGCGCCACCATCATTGCCATTCTCACAACCGCACTGGTGTTCTACTTCATAAAACGCCGCCAGCTCAACGCACACTGGGCCGACATGCGCTACGGCATCCTCACCCTGCTGGTGCGCTTTGCCATCCACCGGCTCAACAAACTCAAGCCCGACGAACGCACCTGGCGCCCCCAAATTCTGGCCCTGAGCGGCTCGCCTAAATCGCGCTGGCATCTCGTCGAAATGGCGCATTCGCTCACCCAGCACAGCAGCGCGCTGACGGTCGCCAGCATCCTGCCGGTCGAGGACTGGTCGGCCGGCAAGGTCCAGACCATGGCAGACTCCATGCGCGACTATCTCGAAAAGCGCGAAGTCGAAGCCATGGTCAAAATCTTTCCCGCCGCCGACATGCTCTCCGGCGCCCGCGCACTCGTGCGCGCCTATGGCTATGGACCGCTGACACCCAACACGATTTTGCTGGGCGACACCGAAAACCGCGAAAACTTCATCGAATTTGCCGAGCTGATCCGACTGGTCTACCGCACCCAGCGCAACCTGATTATACTGCGCGAAAGCGATCAGGAAACATCGGACGGTGCCGAGGAAATTCATGTCTGGTGGGGCGGCGACAAAAACAACATCGGTCTGATCCTGACACTGGCCTACCAGATCCAGAAGAGCCCCGTTTGGAAACAGTCAAAACTGGTTCTGAAAACCATTGTCAAAACCGATGAAGAACGCGACGAAGCCAAAGCGCGGCTCGACACCTTTCTGGAGGAGCAGCGCATTCCGGCCCAAACCCACGTGCTGGTCAAGACCTGCCCGAGCTTCTACGACACCATCCGCCATGCATCCGCAGAAGCCGGCCTGGTCTTTATGGGCATGCGCCCGCCCGGCGAAGAGGAATCGGTTGAGGATTACAGCCGCTACTATGGCAACCTGATGGAAGCCACCACCCAAATGCCGACGCTCGCCTTCGTGCTGGCTGCCGAAGATATCGAGTTCCGGCAGGTGATCGGCATTTCGCCGGGAAGCTAAGCGAGGCCGGCCGAAGAGAGGAATACGCCCTTGAGCTCCTGATAGGCCGTCTCCAGATTGTCGTTGATGATCAGGAAAGAATAGTCCTGCGCACAGGCCATCTCGGCCTGAGCGTTTTTCAGACGCTTTTCAATGACGCTGTCGGCATCGGTTCCGCGACCACGCAGACGCGTCTCCAGTTCCTCCATGGACGGCGGCGAAATAAAGATATCGGTAAACCCGCGACGGATCGGATGGCGCGGATCGAGACGGACCAGCGATTCGCGAATCTGCCTGGCGCCCTGCACATCGATGTCCAGCAGGACATGATTGCCCTCCTCCATGGCATAGAGGATCGTGTCTTCGAGCGTGCCGTAATAGTTTCCATGCACCTTGGCATGCTCCAGAAACTCGTCCTGCTTAATGCGCTCCTTAAACTCCTTTTTCGAAAGGAAATAATAGTGCACCCCATCTTTCTCCTCGCCGCGCGGCTCGCGCGTGGTGCAGGAGATGGAAAAAACCAGATTCGGCAATTCATCAACCAGACGGTTGCACAGCGTGCTCTTTCCGGCACCGGACGGCGCGGACACAACAATCATCAGCGGGCGGGACGGACGCGGTGCCGCGGGCTTTTCGGCAATCAGTTCGGTGTTGTCATTTTCCATCAGTTCTTCCTATAACATCTATTCAACATTCTGAACCTGTTCGCGAATGCGCTCGAGCTCGGTCTTGAACGCCACGACCTGACGGGTGATCTCTACCTCGTTGGCCTTCGACCCGATGGTGTTGATTTCGCGGAACAGTTCCTGGCAGAGAAAATCGAGCGTACGGCCTACCGGATCAGACGAGCGCAGCAGTTTGCGCCCCTGCGCAAGGTGGCTCTTGAGCCGGGTCAGTTCTTCGCTGATATCACAGCGGTCGGCAAAAACCGCAACCTCCCGGACAATCCGTTCGTCGGAGGCGAGATCCTCAAGCCCAGCCTCCTCCAAACGCTGAAAAAGCTTTTCGCGATAGCTGGCGACAACGGACCCCGAAAGCGTTCGAATGGTCTTCATCATCTCTTCCAACAATCCGAGACGGGCGCGCAAATCTTTTTCGAGTGCCTTGCCCTCGGCCGTGCGCATACGGGAGAGGCCGCGCAACGCCTTGCCCATGGCAACCTCGAGAACGGCTCCGACCTGTTCGGCATCCTGGCCTTCCTGCTCAACCGAAACCACGCCGGGCAGGCGGGCGACGGCTTCGGCGCCCAGATCGTTGTTCAGCTTGAGCTTGCCCGTCGTAGCGCGGATTGCTTCGACATATTGACGCGCCAGTTTTTCATCAACCTTAACCGCGCCGGCCGAGCCGTCGGCCGCTTCGACCCGCACAATCCCGGAAACGCGGCCGCGTGTAAACTCGCCGCGAACCATGCGCTGAACCAGAGCATCGAGCGTGATGAGGTTGCGCGGAAGATTTACATTGATATCGAGCTGCTTGCGGTTGACGGAACTGAGCTCCACCACAACGCGAACGCCCTCGCCCGCGGCAGCACCTTCGCCAAAACCTGTCATGCTTTTTAAAGCCATAATCCTGAAACCTGATACTTGAAATTTGATACTTGAAATAAAGGTGCAGAATTCCTGATTCTATCGGGCATGTCACGCATTTTGATTAATGACGAAAGCAACACGGTTCTGCTCGAAGAGGCAATCTTCGCGGAATCAACCTTTGCGCGCATGCGCGGCCTGCTGGGTCATCCTTCGCTTCCAGCAAAAACCGGAATGCTGATCCGCCCCTGCCGCAGCATTCATATGTGGTTTATGCGCTTCCCGATCGATGCGGCTTTTCTGGATGAGGAAATGCGCGTACTGAAAGTCGTCCGCAATCTGCGCCCTTGGCAACTGGCCTTTGCTCCGCGCAAAACCGCCAGCGTTCTCGAAACTTCGGCGGGCGAGCTTTCCGGAATTCAAAGCGGCATCGTCTTGCGCATCGACTAAAGCGACGCCAAAAGCTCGGACCAGGCATCGTGTGCCGCATGCAAAGCGCGCGCCCGGTGCGAAATACGATTTTTCTCTTCGGAAGCCAGCTCGGCAAAGGTTTCGGCATAACCATCGGGCACAAAGAGCGGATCATAGCCAAAACCGTTTATCCCGCGCAGTTCTTCGATAATGACGCCCGGACATTCTCCTTCAACCGTCTGCGCGCTTCCGCCGGGATCCGAGAGAGCGATCACTGTGCGGAAACGGGCGGAACGGTCTTTTTTATCCTGCAGCTCGCGCAACAGCTTTTCGTTGTTGGCTTCGTAACAGCAGGACTCGCCGGCATAGCGGGCCGAATAGACGCCGGGGGCACCATCGAGCGCATCGACCTCAAGGCCGGAGTCATCGGCCAGCGCCCAGCAGCCGGTGGCCGTGGCAATTTCAACCGCCTTCTTGATGGCATTGGCTTCGAGCGTGTCGCCATCTTCAACGACATCGGGAATGTCCGGAAAATCAAAAGCGGACATCACTTCGAGGTTCTGAAAATCGAAGATGGAATGGATCTCTTCGAGCTTATGCGCATTGCGCGTGGCGATGACAAGTTTCATGGCAGATTTAAGTTTTAGGTGATTAAGTTTTAAGCGAGCGCCTGACGGCGAAATGACGAACCGACACTTAACACTTTAAACTTAACCACTTAAAACAAAAAGGCCCTGAATCTGTTGATTCAGAGCCTTTTAAAAAGAAAAAACCGGCTGCGTGCTACTCTTCCGAGGTCTGCCCCTCAGTACCATCGCCGCTGAGACCCTTCACTTCTGTGTTCGG
>CAZABK010000062.1:0-17446 GCA_964483355.1 uncultured Verrucomicrobiota bacterium
GCTTTGACCGGCCGGAAAAAAGTCCGTGCCTGGATGGGATGACGGTTGGATCTGCTGATTATAACGAAGCCGTCTCCATCATCCAGGCCGGGCAGGATGCACTCGCCGCGCTGCCGCGTGCGGATATGACCAACTTCTACAAAGCGACGGCGCTTGATCTGTGGCACGAGGCCACTTGGACGGACCGCCGCAATTTTGAGGAAATGAGCCAGGTTGCACTTGCTGAGGGACTCAAGGTTTATGATACCCAGCCGTTGATGCTGGCCGCCAACCGCGGCGTTGACGGCATCGATGGTGTTTCCGCCCTCGTGCAGGGGGAAGTCATCTACACCGTTTCCAACACCGTGGTGGACGTCACCGTCTGCTGGGGTTCGTATGATGGCGGCGATGTGATTGAAGACTGGCAGTACAGCACCGAACTGCCATCGCAGTCCGAAGGCGATTTTTCTGTCACGCTCACCGGCCTGGAGCCGGGGGCCAATATCTTCTTCCGCGTCTTTGTCACCAACACCGACGGCACGGTGGCCGCGTATGAAAGCACCATGTTTGATACGCGGTCGCTGATCGACCTCGACCGCGACGGCATGGCCGACGACTGGGAACTCACCCACTTCGGTTCCACCACGGCGGAACTGCCCGGCGACGACTGGGATGGAGACGGCCTGTGCAACGAAGACGAATACTGGGTCGGAACCGATCCCACCAACGCCGCTTCCTGCCTCGTGATCGAAGCGCTGGATCTGTTGGGCACGGATCAGGTGGTTGCCTGGCAGAGTGTGGAGCACGGCGAATATACGCTGGAATATTCCACCAACCTCGCCGTCAATAGCTGGATTCCGGTGGCCGTCGACCGCTCGGCCACGCCGCCGCAGAACATCTATACCTCCAGCATTCCGACGAATGTTGAAGTGCGCTACTACCGTGTCCGCGGCCGGCGCACTGACCGGTAGGTTCGGTTCGTGTGGGCGGTCGGCGACCGCCCGGCCTCCGCCCCTCCAGCGCTGCGATCCCGTGCAAGTTCGGGGCCGCATTGCTCATTATCCTCAGTTGTCGGTCGGGAAGATGCCTTTTTTATAGGCCTGGGCGACGGCGGCGGGCGCGTTCTCGACGTTTAATTTTTCGTAGATGTGGCCAATGTGGGTGATGACCGTTTGGTGGCTGATGCCCAGGTCCTGGGCAACTTCTTTCTGGAGTTTTCCTTCTGCAATGCCGCTCAGGACTTCCAGTTCCCGCGGGGAAAGCTGGATTTCTTCCGGTGTGTTCTTCGGATTGTTTTTATGATGGTTGACAAGGTGCCGGGCCATTGCGGGATCGAGGACGGAACCGCCGTCCATAACGGTTCGGATTCCTTCTGTGATTTGATCGAGGGTCGCCTCTTTGAGCAGGTAGCCGGAGGCTCCGGACGCAATGGCCGTCAGCACATCCGCTTCGTGGTTGGACTGGGTGAGGATGATGATTTCTGCATCCGGAAGTGCTTTTCTAAACCAGGGGATGGCCTCCAGTCCGGACATTCCTGGGAGGTTGAGGTCGAGCAGGATCAGGTCGGGAACTTTCCGGGTGGATAAATCCTGCAGGCTGCGCAGGGCGAAGTCTGCAGTGGCGAACTGGCTTTGGAGTTCAAGATCCGGCTCGTCACTCAGGGTAAAGGTGATCACATCCCGGAATTCCGGGTTGTCTTCAACCAGCATGATTTTGATTGTTTTCATAGCGTTACCGGTTTGGGGGTTCTGGCTTTTGATAGTGCAGCCAGCGGTGGTTGATCAGTCGCAGTGTGACTTCTGTTCCGCCGGTGGTCGGGTTTTCAATGTGAATCTGTGCCCGGAGGAATCGGGCCCTGCGTTTGAGAGAGTGGGGGATGCTGCTTACGCCCTGTCCGTTGTCGGTAATGATCAGCCGGATTTCTTTTGGTGACCCCGTCAGCCGGGTGGTAATGCGTGTGGCCTGAGAGTGGCGTACAATATTGGTCAGGCATTCTTTGTAGAAGAGAAACAGGTCAATGCGTTTGCGGGGGGCGAGTTGATGAATAAACGGTTCGCCCTCAAAACGGATCTCATGCTCGGCATCGGCAAGCAGGCGGTTGGAGGAGCGCTTCATTTCATCGATCAGGTCGTTGCAGAGATCTTGTGATTCAAGCAGATCGGTGCAATGGCGCGTGGCATTTCCGCTTCGTTCGGTGAGCTGCCGGATCCGGTCGAGAATGCCGGTCAGGGTGTCGGGGTCATTGAGTTTGCGTTTGGCCATGTCGCCCAGCAGGCCGATGGCATGAAGGTTGGCTCCGAGCTCGTCGTGAAGGTCGGCGGAAAAACGGTGTTTAAGCCGGGCCACATGCCGCATGCGGAGTATGCGGTCGATGAGGATGATCAGAACGGCGGTGACGGCCAGCGCGCCGGCGGTCCAATACATGATTAAGAGATTTTTTTTCTGACGGGCGTAGCGGGCATTGAGCTCCGCCAGAAGGAGCGGGCGCTCCCGCTCCAGATCGTGGCGGCGGGCCAGCTGTTCCATCCAGTCCCGGATGGGCAGAAGCACTCCAAAGTTGTTGCTCCCGTCCGTAATGGATTCCTTCGACTGGTGCCAGATGCCTTTTGGGGGGAACGCGACCGTCTTTCCCAGTGCCACGTTTCGGCCTTGGGAAATAACCTCAAGCTCGGAAAAGTTTACATAACAGGTTTCCTTTTTGGGGGGAACTAAATAGGGATCCGGTACAGACAGGCGGATATAGCGGCAGCGGGTTCCGGGCACGGAGCGTACCAGAATCGGGCCGGCGTCATAAATCGAGCTGCGGTGATAGTCCAGCAGGGTGACGGCTTCGGAGAAATCCGCCGTGTTGGCGCCTTCCACGACCAGGTGCCGCGGGAGCCCGTATTCAACTTGTTTGGGGAGCGGGATGTGCTGCCGAACATCGGATGCGCTGTGAAAACGGATTTCATCGACGGGGCAGCTGTTCTCGAGGTCGATGATGAACCTGAAGGACACACGGGTTGGGAAGCGGGCCAGATAGGTGCGGCTTTTTTTGCCGTGGGACGCATCCATCAGAAAGGGAGTGGAACCGTCTGTAAGTGCTCGTGCAGAAACCGCATCACCACCCCAGCTGGTGGTTGTGGATGAAACGCGGACCCGCTGGTTGCGCGCAACATTGCGGTCGCCGCTGAACAGCATGATCTCTGAAAGGCAGAATGCATATCTGCTTTCCATCGTGGATATAGACAGTTGGGGAGAGCGGATTCGCACCCACGCGGGCGATATGGGCGGGATCGAAATAACCAGCGGGGCCACGCGCGGCAGGAGGTGGTCTTCGGGGCCGAACCGGGCAATTACTTTGCCTTCCGTGTCGCCTTCCGCGCCGGCAATCACCTCAAATGCCTCGGGGAAACCGGATGCCTGTGGGCCAGTATCTGCATAATTCCAAAGAACGGGCACCAGCACGATCCGGTCGATCTCTTCGTTGCCTGAGAGCTTAACCTCCGCCCATTCGGGATGATCGGGAATTTTCCATTGTTTCGAGCTCCATCCGATGCTTCCGGCGCCGCTACGGGGCGTAAAGCGGGCGAGCCGAGCCAGCTCCGAATCGATTTGTTCCAGGCGGGTTTCGAGTTGGGAGAGTGTTTGATTTTTGTAATGGGGGGGATTGGTGGAAGACACGGCGTCACTTGACTGGCTGATGGCCAGTATGAGCAGCGCGATCGGAATGGTCAGAAATCGATGCATAAAGACTAAATATATCACAGCCGCCCAGATCGTTCTATTTCAATGTTCGGCCTGTTTCCAAGCTTTGCAAGCGGGGGGGGCAATCCTTGGAATGACAGTTTTCAGGGGGTGGGATCTGCTGGGTGAGAAGGTCCCTAATATGAGGGATACAGCCGTTCGGCGCTGTCCTTATAGTATTCGTTCAGATTGGTTTTTGGCGAAGCGGAGTAGGAATGAATCGAATAATCAGTGCATTCGTTGTTGTCGGGATCATGGTTTTTTCCGTGAATGCTGACTCCATCAGTTATGTCGGTGTATCCGGTGGGGAGTGGGCGACCGGCACGAACTGGAGCGGCGGGTCTTATCCCGCCGCCAGCGATATCGCGTTTCTCGACACCACGGCCAATCTCAGCATGGAGGCGCCGAACAATATTCAGGGAATTCGCGTGGGGACCGCCGGCGACGGCCGGCTCCAGATCGGTAGCCATGCCGTGCTCACCGCGACACAGAGCGCGTCCGTAACGAGCATCATCGGAGATGGCAGCGGGAATACGGGATATGTCCAGCAGGAAGGAGGAACCGTCAGTATCAACCGCCTTTCTATCGGCAATAATTCCGCCGCGGGCACCTATCATATCCATAGCGGAAGCCTGACCGTTCTCCGTGAGAGCGGAGGCAACTCAATTTTTCTCGCCGCCAGTGGAACCGGCGAGGGTACATTTCGCATTACGAGCGGCAGCTTGAGCACGCGCGCCGGGGTCAAACTTGGCTCTACCTCCGGCGGTATTGGGCGCTTTGAAGTGGTCGGCACCCATCCGGGTTCCATTGCGATTGGATCCCATGGCTCGATTGACGGCAGCTGGACGCAGAATGCGGGGTCAACGCTCAGCGTCCGCATCGATAAAACCACACAGGGCGTTACGCCTATCTTTATTGATGATTATGCTGACGACGGCGGAGGCGATGTGGTGTTCGAAAACGGATCGCTTCTGGATGTCGACTTCACCACCGCCTTTTTGAATGGCGGCACCTTTACCGTGATGGAATGGGAAGGGAGTGTCACAGACAACGGGCTTCAGTTTGCGTCCTCAGTCGATACCAACATCTGGAGCTTCGCGGTCGATGCGGTCAGCAAGCGCCTGACCGTCACGGCGGTCGGCAATCCGATCAGCCGCGATTTTGCCCATCCCGGCCTGGCGCATAACATGGCCGATCTCGAACGCATGCGCGATATGGTGGCCGCCGGCATTGAGCCCTATTACTCAAGCTTCGTTGAACTCGCCAGTCACCCCGGGGTACAGGAGGATTATGTTCCGCCCTCGCGTTCCCTGACCGCAGCGGAACGCGAAACAGTGGGCGGCTCCCTGGAAAATGAGGGTTGGCAGGCTTACCGCAATGCGCTGATGTGGGTGATTACAGGCGAAGAGCGTCATGCAGAGCTGTGTGTCGAGATATTTAACGCCTGGTCCGGCCTGAAATATAACTACGCGACGGTTCCGCTGAGCACGGCGCGTCACTGGCGACTGATCGAAGCGGCTGAAATTATTCGCAGCACCTATGACGGGTGGGCAGAGGCGGATATTCAGGCGTTTAAGGATATGCTGGTCTATCCCGGTTATTCCAACACCACGGTGCCCACGGCCGATATTGCCAGCGGGGACGTGACGCTTTACTGGCGGATCTATCAGGGAGATTCATACAGACATGGTAATCAGGGTATCTTCTGTATGCGCATGCTTCTGGCCATGGGCGCTTTCCTTGATAACGAAATCATGTACGACCGTGGATTGCGCTATCTCCAGGGAGCACCGGCTCGTGCGGACGATGTGCCATATCCGACGGGGGTTCCGATTATTTCAGGACCCAACGCATCCTCCAACGAATACTATGACGAATATACCCGCAGCGGGGATGATGGAACCGTTGCGGATTATGGTTACAATTCAGTCATGCATAACTATATCTGGCCGAATGGGCAGAATCAGGAAAGCTCCCGTGACCAGGGGCATGGTTATGCCGGGACAGGCGTCATGGGAACGATTGCCGAAATTGCCTGGAATCAGGGGGATGACCTCTACGGGCATCTGGATAACCGCCTCCTCCTTGGGATGGAGTTTCTGCATCGTTATAATCTCAGTGATGCCGTGTCCTATCCGGACCAGCTGACGCCCTGGGATCCCACCGTTGAAAGCGGCGAAATTATTCAGCGGCATGATCGTTCGGGCCGTTGGTTTACGCTCGATATCAATCCCTATACGGGGTCTGATACGAACGATGTTTCCCGCGGGGCCAAGCTTGTCCCGGTTTACGAAGCCAATCTTGGGCATTATCGTGACCGGATTGGCGTGTCCACAAATGATATTAAATGGCTGCAGCGCGGCTTTGATTATCTTACCGCGCAAATTGGCGTGGAAAGTTACAACTATCCCGGCGATTATCCCATCCATGGCGGTTTGACCTACCGTCGCGTCAGTCCCGGCGATCCGATTGACGGCTTTACCGGCGATGCGCCGGACTACGCCATGAACTCGCTGCCCATGACCATCGAAGCCGAAAACTACGATTACTTTGCTCTCGATGGCGAAGGCCGCACCTATCACGACCTTTCAATCGGCAACAACGGGGCGTCTTACCGTCTGATTGAGGATGTGGACCTCAGCTCCGCGGCGGGCGGCGGCTATGCGATCAGCTCGATTGAAGCAGGCGAATGGGTGACCTATACCGTTTCTATTCCAACCACTGGAAACTATGACATCAGCATTGGCTACGCCTCGATGGCTTCAGGCGGCACCATTCAGTTCAGTTTTGACGGGGTGGATGTGACCGGCGCGGTGAGCATTCCCCATGGCGCCCCGGATTCCACGGGTGCTTCGGACTGGAAAACGCTTTTTGTTGCCAATGGCGTTGCTCTTACCCAGGGCGTGCAGCAATTGAGGATCAACTTTGGCGGAACATCTGATGCCTTCCTGCTCGACCATTTTTCGGTCGAGCAGTTGAACAACGCCCTGGTGGTCTACAAGCACACCGCCGGCTCAACCAGTCCGGATATCGTGTCCGGCGGCGTGACCTCATCGGCAGGGCTGGGAGGAAACCTCAGCGGCACGGTTGCCACCACGATTCACCAATTGTCTGCCGCGTCAGCCAACGGTCTGCCGCTGTCGGTTCCTGCAACGGATTACAGTTATTATTTTTCCTACGACGTGCTGTCTAACGGCAATACCAACGAGTTCTGCAACCTTTCGCTCGATGCCTATGCCAAGGATGCCAATCGCTGCTATCAGCTCAGCTATATCATTGACGGGGAACCGGAGGTCTTCATCACCGACGGGCCCATTGATCCGGGAGCTGTGACGACAGATGTCGGAAATTTTGACGTGTACGACTTTTCGGATTTCACCACGGCTTCCGATGTGGAGTTCCGCGTCTATTGGCAGGGAGACGCCTCGAGTACGTCCCAGGCCCGCGTCTATGTGAATGAATTTCGCATCAACGACCTGGTGAACCCGGTTGCGAGCAACCAGACCGTGTTTGTCCCGGTGAATACCTCGGTAGATATGACTCTTTCCGGCAGCGACTTCCAGGGTGCCGACATCTGCTACGCCGTGACCGCTCAGCCGGTCAACGGCACCTTGTCCGGCACCGCGCCCGACCTGACCTACACGCCGGATGCGGATTACAGTGGCTCCGACAGCTTCAGCTTTGTCGCCGATAACGGGATGCTCACCAGTGCGGTGGCGACCGTTTCCATTTATGTGGAAGATCCGCTTGTGCTCTATGAACACACGGCCGGCTCCACCAGTCCGGATCTCGTGTCCGATGAGGTCACCTCATCGGCAGGCCTGGGCGGGGATCTCAACGGCACGATTGCCACCAGCATTGACCAAATGTCCGCCGCGTCAGCAAACAATCTCCCGTTGTCGATTGCCGAGAACGACTTTACCCATTACTTCTCCTACGACGTCTTCGCCAATGGCAAAACCGTCGAATATGAATATCTTTCCCTCGATGCTTACGCCAAGGATACCGATCGGCGTTATCAGCTCAGTTACATTATTGATGGTGAATCGGAGGTTTTTATCACCGACGGTTCTGTCGCGGCAGGAGATACGACGGATATCGGGAACTTTGATGACTATGATTTTGATGATTTTGCGACGGCATCGGATGTCGAGTTCAGGGTTTACTGGCAGGGCGATGCTTCAGATTCCTACAACGCCCGTGTCTACGTGGATGAACTTCGCCTCTTTGGTTCAGTTTCAGCCTATTCCGTTTGGGCCTCCAGCTACGGCCTGACTGGAGACGATGCGCTGGCGGATGCTGATACAGAAAATGACGGCATGGGGGATGGCTACAACAACCTGGCGGAATATGCCCTCGGCATGGATCCGACCCGCCCGGACGCCGGTTCCAGGGAGTGGGCCGACGTGGTGACAGAGAACGGAACGAACTGGTTCGATTACGTTTATTACCGTCGGTCGGATTATGTCGCAGAAGGGTTGAGCTATCTGCTGATTGATTCAACAAATCTGGTCGACTCGATCTCGTCCACCAATGCGTATGATCACGTCCTCGTCGGCCCTGCGGTTAACGAATATGAGGTGGTTACCAATCGCTACGAGAGCGATGAACAGGTTCGTTTCATCAAGCTCGAAATTCGACAGGACTAGAGGGGGACGGGATGGGCACGGAAGGGCAATCAGTAGGTGCAAATGATTTTCCTTAAAGGAGTCCAATGATAATGGAACGAATGCAGGTTGAAATATTGAGTGCTGGTCTTATGGCCTGTGCGGCGAACGCCGCCATTGATATTTCGTTGGTCGATGATGGGACGGTTGTCGCCACCAACCTGCCGCCGACCGCGATTTCCAATGTCTGGAACGGAACGCTCTCTGCGGAAACCAACTCCGCTATGTTCCGCATTAAAGCCGTACGTTAGCAGGTTTGTCGTGGTCTCCTGCGCGGCATCCGTAATATTGGGGATACTACGGTTGGGCGGGTTGCATATACAGTGTTGTTATTGATTAAACCAGTTTGGGGATTTGTATGATAAAACGACGCGTTGTCGCATCGCTGTGTGCGGCTTTTGTATTTGCATCCGGAATGGCTGTTTCCGGCGCGGAACGGCCGAATATTGTGATTGTGGTCGCCGACGATATGGGGTGGGGCGATGCCGGCACATTCGGCAATGAACTGATCCAGACACCGAATATGGACCGTCTGGCATCGGAAGGCGTGAAGTTGACCCAGTGCTATTCCGCCTGTGGGGTCTGCTCGCCTTCGCGGTCGGCCATCCTGACAGGACGCACGCCGTACCGCAACGGGGTTTACCGTCATTTGTCCGGAAATCATGAGGCCCACCTGCGGGACAGTGAAATCACCTATCCGGAGCTGTTGAGAGAGATCGGCTACGAAACCTGTCATGTCGGCAAATGGCACCTGCTTTCAAGAAATCAGTTCAACAAGCCGAACTATCCGCAACCGGGTGACCAAGGCTACGACTACTGGATGTACACCCAGAACAACGCGGCGCCGAGCCATAAAAATCCGGTCAACTTTGTTCGTAACGGAGTGCCGGTCGGCAAGATCGAAGGCTATTCTGCCCAGATTGTGGCCGGCGAAGCCGCTCACTGGCTCAAAGACATTCGTGATCCCAACAAACCGTTTGCCATGACCGTCTGGTTTCATGAGCCGCATTCGCCGATTGCTACGGATTCAAAGTTCCAGTCGCTCTACAAGGGCCACAAAAACAGCAAGTACATGGGCAATATCACGCAGATGGATCATGGGCTGGGCATGGTTCTGGATGCACTCGATGAGATCGGCACCCGTGACAATACGCTCGTGTTCTTTACCTCCGATAACGGCCCGGTTCCTTCCTATGGCGGCACGAGCGGCGGTTTGCGCGGCAATAAGCGCAGTGAATATGAAGGCGGCATTCGCGTGCCGGGGCTGGCCCGCTGGCCGGGGCAGATCGACCCCGGAACCGTCAGCGATATTCCGGTGATCGGAACCGATGTTTTTGCCACCGCGCTCGACATCACCGGCCTGCCGCTGCCGACCGACCGCACCATCGACGGTGTTAGCATGATTCCCGCGTTGTCAGGCAATCCGGTTGAGCGTAAAATCCCGATGTTTTGGCGCACTCATGTTTCCAAGCCGAATGAGCGCGTCGCCATGCGTATCGGCGACTGGAAGCTTGTCGGCGATGAAACGCTGACGAAGTTTGAGCTCTATGAAGTCCAGAAGGACTGGCAGGAAAAAAACGATCTGGCGGCGAACATGCCTGAGAAAACGGAAGAGATGAAAAAGATCCTCCTGAAACTCTGGGCGGAGATTGAGAACGAAGGTCCCAGCGAATGGTGGAAGGCCGATAGACAGAAATCAAAATTTGGCGGAAAGCTTAGTTATTAAGAAGGGAACATAGATATGAAACAAATATTTGCATGGTTGGCAATCGGCTTGATTGCGGGAGCGGCTGCGACGACACAGGCGCAGATGAAAACGGTAAAAGTGACCCACTCCGCACTGACGGGAATCGGGTCGGAAAAGGGCGTCATGCGCCGTGATCCAAGCGACGTGATCAAGGTCGGCGACCTCTACTATGTCTGGTACTCAAAGGGAAAAATCAGTCCCGGCTACGATGCGACCGTTTGGTACGCGACTTCACCGGACGGCGTGAATTGGACGGAGAAGGGCATGGCGCTGGCAAAAGGCACTCCCGGAACCTGGGAAGGGGCAAGTGTCTTCACCCCGAACATCATGGTTGCTGAGGGGAAATACTGGCTGTTCTACACGGGGGTCTCCCGGCCGTATAAAAAGGGCTACAACCCGGATTCCAAAATCGGCATTGCCGTATCGGATTCGCCCGACGGTCCGTGGGAAAAGCTCGCCACCAATCCGGCGCTGAAAAACAGCGATAATGCGGCGGACTTTGACAGTCACCTGGTTGACGATGCTTGCCTGATCGTTCGTGGCGGAAAATATTGGTTCTACTACAAAGGCCGTCAGCTGGGCAAAAGCCCGTCGCACACCAAAATGGGGCTGGCGATCGCCGACAAGCCCGAAGGCCCCTACGTGAAAGTCGCAAATAACCCGGTGATCCCCGGCAACCACGAAGTGCTGGTTTGGCCGCAGGGCACAGGCGTTGCCGCCATGATCGGTCCACGCGCACCGAAAGAGATTCAGCATTCCGTTATGTATGCGGAAGACGGCATGAACTTTACCAAGACGCATGACCTGAAGAGCGGGCCGTGGGCCGGCGGAGCCTATCGCCCCGAAGCGTTTACCGATAGTGGAACCGGTAAGCTACCGGAATGGGGTGTTGAGATTGGAAGACCGAAAGGGAAGGGTGCGCTACCCTTTATTCATCGGTTTAATGTAAAGGAAGGGGCATAAGATGAAGAAAATGAAAATTGCAGCAGGATTGGGAGTTGCGGCTTTGTGTTTGAGTTCCGGATGCAAAACGACGGACACGGGAAAACGCGGCCCGTTTGCCGACGATGTGGCCTTCATGAAACAGCACACCCCGATTGTGGTTCTGAAAGACGGTGACGCGGCAGTCGCGGTGGCGCCCGACTATCAGGGGCGTGTGATGACCAGTACCTTCGACCGCAAAGCCGGCCCGAGCTTCGGCTGGATCAACCGTCCGGTCATTGAAAAGGGCATCATGTCCGAAGAAGAGGCCAAAGGAAAACTGGAAGCGCATATCTACATCTTCGGCGGCGAGGAACGCTTCTGGCTCGGGCCGGAAGGCGGACAGTATGCGCTCTATTTTAAACCCGGCGCCAAGTTTGAATTTTCCGACTGGAAAACGCCGGCGGTGATCGATACCGAGGCTTTCAAAGTTGTTTCAAAAACCAAAGACTCCGCCACGTTCAAACACAGCACGGAGCTGATCAACTACAGTGGCACCAAATTCAACGTGGGCATCGAGCGCTCCGTGAAGCTGCTGGACAAAGAAGATGCGGCCGCCATGCTGGGCGTCGAGCTCGGCGAGGGACTGCGCATGGTGGGCTATGAGACCGATAACCGGATCACCAACACTGGGTCCGATGCATGGAAGCCGGAAACCGGTCTGCTGTCGATCTGGATGCTCGGCATGTACAACCCGTCGCCCGAAACCACCGTTGTGATTCCGTTCAAAAAAGGCGGGGAAAAGGAGCTCGGCCCGCGGGTGAACGACACCTACTTCGGCGCAATTCCGGAAGAATACCTGAAGGTTGAACGCCAGAAGCTGTTCTTCCGCGGCGACGGAACACGGCGCGGCAAGATCGGCATCAGCCCGCTGCGCTCGAAAGGCATTGCCGGCAGTTACGATGCAGCAGGCCAGGTGCTCAACATTGTCACCTACAACGTGCAGGATGCACCGAACGGATTTGTCAACTCTATGTGGGAGCTGCAGGAGGAGCCGTACGCCGGCGACGTCATTAACTCCTATAACGACGGTTCGCCTGAGCCGGGCGTTGCTCCGCTGGGGCCGTTCTATGAGCTGGAAACCTCCTCGCCCGCCGCCGCCCTCAAGCCCGGTGAAACGATGAAGCATATCCAGCGCACCTTCCATATCCAGGGTTCGGAAGCCGAGCTCGATCCGCTCGCACGCAAGCTGCTCGGCGCCAAGCTGAAGGTCATCAAAGAAGCCTTCTAGGGCACGCTGAAAAGTAAAAAACTGCAGGGCGGGAACGGTTGAAAAACCTTCCCGCCGTTTTTGTATTCATAATTACGTGCCGTCCTACACTTTTTGCGCGCCCCCCTCGTTCCTCGGGAGGTACGTCCTACATGGTGGATGTGTAGGATGTGGCTCTTTGCGCAGCAAAGGCCGCGTGTTTTCCAATGCCTGGAACCCGGGCATCGCCGCATCCCTAATAATAGGGATGTTCGATTTTTCGGATATGTTTAGTTTGGAGTTCAATAGGTAAGTTGGAATGCTCAAGGCTTAAACAATGACGTGTGTAAGAATACTGCCGGGCTTGCTCCTTTTGGGGGCGTTTCAAGTTTCGGCGATGTGCCTCAACCTTCCAACTAAATGGTCAACCTGACCGACGGCGACCAGGCGAAGTCTTTCTCGGTTCAGATAAATTAACCTAAACAGGAGGAAATGATGAAAAAAGCACTAGGAATGATGACGGCACTAGTGGTCGCGTGCGCGGCCGATGCGGGCATTTCAATCTACGGTAGTTCGACAGGCTACCAAAGCCACGACAAGGATTGGATGTCCAACACCATTGATGACATTGACGGCAATGGCCTTGGTACCGACGGCTACATCTTTATGGGTGACTTTGTTGCTGAATCGGCCAATAAGACTTATGGGGGCGCTGGAGTCGAGATTTCGGCCATGACGGCGGGCCAGAGCACCTACATGTATCCGACCTATATTTCAACCGCGACCATGGGGAGCGGCTGCAACAGCAAAATCGGCCATTACCCACAGTACGAACAAATCGACAACCCACTCATTGGCGATGGAACCGACGGCCCTTGTGGTAACATCATCATCCTGTCTTCAGGCAGTGGTGAGGCGCTTGATTTTACGGTGAGCGGTCTTCCGGCGGGTGACATCCTTCGCCTGGGTGTTGTGACGGTCTTGAATGACGGCGCCGGTAAGGAGCGCTGGGATATCCCGACCATCAGCTTAACCGATGGCACCGAGACCGTCTCCGTAACGGATTTGCCGAACCTGTCGAACCCTGCCGACACGACCGGCCCGGGCTGGGTGTTCTTTGATATCGACAGCGATGGCGATTACACGCTCTCGCTTCCTCCCGATGCAGCCGGCGTGGATCCTGACCACACCGGATTGGGCGGCGTAACATTTGACACGGGGACCCCGGCTGCAGACCCGAGTCTTATGCTGGAGCCGACTTCGCTCTCTCTGGATCTGTATGCCCCCGATACAAGTGTGGGCAGCACCGTCACGGCGACCTACGAGGAAGGCGCGGTATCTACCGCTGATATTACAATCGTTTCTGCAACGGCGGATGCCGGATTCAGTGCCATCGTGACCGATGCGACCCTGAGCACGACTGATACGACTGAAGACATCACGGTAACCTTTGATAACTCCGGGATCGGCCTTGAAAACGGAGAGTCCACGAATTCCACATTGGAGGTTGTCTGGACTGTGAACGGTTCCGGTGTCAACACCACCTCGGACGTATCACTGGCCGTAACCTATATCAATGAACCCAGCAGCGTTGCGCTGACGCCGTCTTCGCTCTCGCTGACCCTGAACGATCCGGACACGAGCACCAACGGAACCATCGCGGCCTCGTTTGTTGAGGGCACGCTCTCGGCCGATGTTGAAATTATTTCGGTAATGGTAACCAATGGATTCAGTGTTGCTCCGGAAAGCTTTACCCTGAGTGCGGTCACTGCCAGCGAAGATATTCTGGTCACCTATGACAATTCCGGTGCATTGGCGAATCATGGTGACACTGCAGCATCCGCGGTGGTGGTCACATGGACCGAGGCGGGTTCCGGCGTAACCAATACGCTCAACGGATCCGTGGAAGTTTCCTATTACAATCCCGGAATCAACACCGCCCTGATCGCCGGTTATGACTTTGACGACGGCACCGGCACCGCCACGACGAATGTCACAGCGTATAACGAGTATGTTACTGCCAGCGGCTATGGCGTGGGTGCCGGCCTGATCAGCGTGATTAGTGCAAACGGCAACGGTTTGGCCAGTGAACTCGATGCCGAATATCAGCTGTTCGGAACGACCAACCAAATCTCGTTCGGCACCGCAAGCGACGCATTCGGATTCACCAAGATGAACGATGCCGATGATCTCGAAATGGCCCGCACCAACGCAGACTATATGGTCTTCACGGTCGCACCGACCAACGATTATGCGATGGATCTGACCAGCTTCACATTCCGTTCGCGCGTCAATCAGCTGGCCTCGTCTGCCGAGCGCTGGGCGCTCTTCTCGTCCATCGGTGGTTTTGATTCCACCAATGCTGCAATTGCAACGGGGCAGACAACCGTAACCCATACGTACGTCAACAACGTGGTTGATCTGTCTGCCGCGGAGTTCCAGGAACTGGAAGGAACGGTCGAGTTCCGCCTTTACATCTATGGCGGCAGCACGGGTTACAGCTCGGCCACCCTGTTCGACAAGCTGATTGTGAATGGTGATGTTTATCGCATCAGCATTCCGCCGGTCGCAAGTTCCGTTGCCGACGGGAAACTCATCATGTCCTGGGAAGGTGACCGTTCCTACAACGTGCTGACCAATGTCGACCTCGTCTACGGCGAGTGGGGCGTTGCAGAAACCGACGTATCCTCACCGGTGACCAACTCCATCAGCAGCGCGCCCCAGGTGTTCTACAAACTGGGCGAATAACCGACATCCACAGGAAACAGGTTTGGGGGAAGCCCATCTGGACTTCCCCAGACTGTTGATAAAGCCGCTCGGTAACGGGCGGTTTTTTTGGGGTTCATAACCCGTTTCCAGGGAAGGAGTGTTCATGTTGGGGACGTCTCTGTGTCTCCGTGCTCTCGGTGGTAAAAAATGTTCAATGATTGGAATCCGATTGCATCGCAGCATCCTGCAAAATGGGGATGTTTGGAACTTGCGGGATTTTCTACTATCGAAGTTGATTCGAAAATACATCAAAAAGGTCTTGGATGAAAAAGCGAATGAGTATTTTGCTGGGGCTGGGGGCGGCCACTATGGCTTGGGCGGCATCTCCTGCGCATCCAAATTTCGTAGTTATCCTGACCGACGACCAGGGCTATGCGGATCTGGGCTGTTTTGGCGGGACGCATGTCAAAACGCCGCGGATCGATAAAATGGCCGCAGAGGGCGCCAAGCTGACCAGTTTTTATGTGGCGGGCTCCGTCTGTACGCCGTCCCGTTCGGCCCTGATGACAGGCTGCTATCCGAAGCGCATCGGCCTGGCCGCCGGCGTTTTTCTTGCCGGGGATAAAAACGGGCTGCACCCGGAGGAAATTACGCTCGCCGAGCTGCTGAAATCAGCGGGCTATGCCACCGGCCTGTTCGGCAAGTGGCACCTCGGCGACCAGCCGGAATTCCTGCCCACCCGGCAGGGCTTCGACGAATTCTTCGGCATTCCCTACAGCCACGATATCCATCCGTTCCACGGGAACAACAAAAAGCACAAATTTCCGCCGCTTCCGCTGATGGAAATGGAAGAGGTGATTGAGGAGGAACCCGATGCGGATTACCTGACCAAACGGATTACCGAGCGGGCCGTAAACTTCATCCATACGCATAAAGACGAGCCCTTTTTCCTCTATATTCCGCATCCGGCGCCGCACCGGCCGATCCACATGTCGCCGCCATTTATGGAGGACGTACCGGATGCGATCAAGGCCAAGCTGGAAAATGAACAGCGCATCGATTATTTAACGCGCGATAAAATCTACAGCTATGCAATCAGCGAGATCGACTGGTCGGTCGGACAGATTCTCGATGCGTTGAAGAAAAACGGCATCGACGAGAATACGGTGGTGGTCTTTACCTCCGACAACGGTCCGTCCGTTGGGAAGACGGCTCCGTTTACGGGCCAGAAGGGCAGTTCGTATGAAGGCGGCATGCGCGTGCCGGGCATTATCCGCTGGCCCGCCGGCATTCCGTCCGGTCAGACCATCAATGAGGTGGTGACGGCCATGGATCTGTTTCCAACCTTTGGAAAAATCGCCGGCGCTGACTTGCCGTCCGAGCGTGTGATCGACGGAAAAGATATTCTGCCCGTGCTGACTCAGAACGCAGGCAGTCCGCACGAGGCTTTTTTCTACTACAAAGGCAATGCTCTCAAGGCGGTGCGGTCCGGCAAGTGGAAGTTGCACTTTGGCAAAGCAAAGGGCACAGCCGGCAAGAAGCGAGGCAAAGGCTCCAGCTCGCCGATCATGGCGCTGTACGATTTGAACACGGATCCGGGTGAAACCGTCAATCTGCTGAAACAATATCCCGAGGTTGTGGAGCGCCTGCACGCGGCAGCAAAACACTTTCAGACTGCGCTGGCCAAAAACAGCCGTCCGTCCGGAGTCGTGCCCCCCCAAAAACCTTTAACAACGAGAGAAAACAGAAGATGAAATTGAAGATGCGAATGGTTGCTGCGGCGGTTGGCGGCCTGATGTTGGTAAACCCGGTTGGGGCGGAGCCGCAGGAAAAGCCTAACGTCCTGTTTATTTTTGCGGACGACATGAGCTACGAGACAATCGGTGCGGCCGGCATGCTCGACATCGACACGCCGAACCTCGACAAGCTGGTCGAAAACGGAGCCAGCTTTACACACGCCTACAATATGGGCGCCTGGGGCGGGGCGGTTTGCGCGGCCAGCCGGTCGATGCTGAACTGTGGCCGGTTTGTCTGGCAGGCGCAGGATGGTGTCAAGGCTGGGGTTCAGAACAAGACGATGTGGTCGCAGCGCATGCAGGCTGCGGGCTACGAGACCTATATGAGCGGCAAATGGCACGTGCCCGGCGCGGAAGCGGAGCCGCTGTTTAATGTGACGCAGAACATTCGCGGCGGCATGCCCCGGCAGACCAAGGCGGGTTATAACCGGCCGAAGAATCCGCAGCATTATGAAAATGGATGGAAACCGTGGGAAACCAAGTACGGCGGCTTCTGGGAAGGCGGCACCCACTGGAGCGAGGTGCTCGCTGACGATGCAGTGGGCTATCTGGAAGCGGCGGCAAAAGACGACAAGCCCTTCTTTATGTATCTGGCGTTCAATGCCTCGCACGACCCGCGCCAGTCGCCGAAGGAATACATCGACCGCTATCC
>CAZABK010000063.1:0-17257 GCA_964483355.1 uncultured Verrucomicrobiota bacterium
CCCTCTTTTTTGAAAAAATGTTCGAGAGCCGCATGTATTTCGTCGACCACCTCATGGGCATGGGCGCCAACATTATCCAGTGCGACCCGCACCGCGTCGTCGTCGTCGGCCCCACCCAGCTGCGCGGCAGCATGCTCACGAGCCCGGACATCCGCGCCGGCATGGCGATGCTTATCGCCGCCTGCTGCGCCGACGGCCAGAGCGTCATCAAGAACGCACAGGTGATCGACCGCGGTTACGAAGCCATCGAAGACCGGCTCGCCGCCCTCGGCGCCGACATTCGCCGCGAAGCTTAGGTTTTGCGGCGCTCATTCTATTGCGGCGGCTCATAGCCCTTCCAATATTTCGGCTTATGAAAGCCCACAATCATCAAACCGGTTTCCCCTGAATCCAGTTTGATCTTTGTTGTTTTTCCGGCGGCAATATAGAATTCGCGTTTATTCAGAACCTTTCCTCTTCGAATCAGTTCGATGGTATGCCAGCCCGGGCTGAGCTCCCGCTTTCCCCACAGCCGGTATCCATAAAATGCCTGCCCGCACTTTTGCCCATCAACGTAAACCGCAGAATCGTTAAACAACTCGACAGCGGTAAACAACCCGATGGAGGTGATACCATACGCAACATCCCAGGTAGCATTAAAAATAGTACAGGGCGGAGAGATCTTCAGGTTTCCGGTAACGGGTTTCGGCGGCACATATTTCTGATAGGAAGAATATGTCTGGCCAACCGCCGGCGCCGGCGCAGTCAACCCATCCCGGGAACCCCAATCCGTAATTTTGACCACCTCAAAGCCGCCGTTTTTCAGCGGAACACGTCCTTGAGAACCCTGATCCCCCGACACCGCAACCCATCCATAACTTCCGGCGCTCTTTCCGTGAATATTCACCCGGCCTTTATAGTTGCCGGGATACCCCTCCACGGAACATGTTTCACCGCACAGCGTCACTTCACAGGGGCGGTCCGCTACAAACAAAACTTCGCAGGTATATACCCGGCTGTCATTGGCCACCTGAAGCGCGCCTTCCAGCGGCGTAACGCCATAGCGACCCTCAAACTGAGCAAACATTCTCTGCTGCTGCGCGTTCATTGTACACCCAGCAAACAAGGCCATCATTAGCAAGCCACCTGACACACAAAGCAATCTTTTCATATCCCGCCCCCTATTGATAAGTTTCTTATATCCAGACATGTTATGCATTCTATTTGTGCGTGGCAACAAACAAACCCCGACATGGTTTTCAGGAATTAATTGCGGCCCCCAATGCTCGGCCGGACCATTCGCGGCTAGCTCGCAAATACCGTTATGCCCTAGCGGACATTCTGGGGTTTGCGCGCAATGCAAATTGCGCAGAAACAAAAAAATCCCTCACAATCAGCCGATTGCGAGGGATTAAAATGGAGCCGGCAGTCAGAGCGCCGATTGCAAATCCAGTTTTTATAAGCACCTGAACAGTAAAAACCTGTATATATTGGTTATTTCTAATATATGGCCTAAACCGGGAATTACCGGAAGGCTAAAAGTCCGGAAATAACAGTCAACTGAAGCGGTGTGACAGTCTGCCCCATGTTCTGAGGAAGTATCTCATTGAGCTGATCTAATCTACGTGTTGCAAATAGGCATATCAGCCGTTCACGGCTTACAACTTCACATTGATTAGGAGCACCAATCAAGTGACCGATCTTGGTGGCTAACCAAGCCAACCCTAAATGCAGAGCAAATTTTATACTCGATAGGGTATATTTTAATTTACTTTAACACTTGATATACCCGAACGGGTTCAGTATCTGTCATAAAAATGAAATTATACCCGTAGGGGGATAACATGACAGAACCACTGATCATATTTATCAAGGAGCGACGCCGATCCATGGGGCTGACCCAGCAGGCTCTAGCCGACCGAGCCGGAGTCGGCCTACGCTTTATTCGGGACTTAGAACAGGGTAAAGAATCCCTGCGGCTAGATAAGGTTAACCAAGTACTTTCCCTATTCGGTCACCGGATGGAACCTGCAGCTTTCCGCATGGAGGTGAACGATGAGAAAAGCTGAAGTTTATATTCTGGAGCAATTGGCCGGAATTCTGGAGGAACACGATAATGGGTACCGGTTCGCCTATTCAGCCGATTATCTCAACTGGAACAATGCGGTGGCCGTTAGCTTATCACTCCCCCTCCAGCAGAAACCATTTGAAGATAAACGCCTATTCCCCTTCTTTGACGGATTGATTCCGGAGGGATGGCTACTCGACATTGCCGAAAACACCTGGAAGCTCGATCCACGTGATCGCATGGGTTTGTTGCTGGCCTGCTGCCGTGACTGCATCGGTGCAGTTTCTATTGTCCCCGTGGAGGTGGAGCATGGCTAATTCAACCTGCCACATATGCCTACTGCCAGTGGAAAACGGTGAAGAACTCTATCATACTGACTGTTGTAAAAAGTTGTTTGGGTCTGCCAAACCTCCGACCTTTCCCTATGCTTGGAATGAACTCAATAAACTGGCCGAACAGATTATCACCCAGCACATCACGATTCCGGGTGTTCAGCCTAAGTTATCGATGCATCTTGAAAAAGGTGGGCGGACTCGGGATGCCCGATTAACTCTGGTCGGCCTGGAAGGTGGCTACATCCTCAAGCCATCGGTTGCTGAATATCCCGAAATGCCCGAGCTTGAGCATGTCACCATGCGTATGGCCGGATGCTTCGGTATTGCCACTGCCGAATGCGGACTAATCCCTATGGAAGACGGACAACTCGCCTTCATCACCAAACGCATGGATCGTACCGGTGACAGCAAGCTACACATGGAGGATATGTGCCAGCTCACTGATAAGCTGACTGAGCAGAAATACCGAGGCTCCATGGAGCAGATCGGCAAGGCCATTATTCAACACTGCGATAACGCCCTGTTTGATGCCCTCCGGTTTTTCGAGGTCGTCCTCTTCAGCTTCCTCACCGGAAACTCCGACATGCACCTGAAAAACTTCTCCCTGCTCTATAAACCGGGCGGAGCAATCAGCCTGTCACCAGCCTACGACCTGCTACCAACTCAACTGTTGCTACCGGAAGATACCGAAGAATCAGCCCTCACTATAAATGGCCGTAAGAGACGGCTAGGTCGCACTGACTTTCTACGCTTAGCAGAATCTCTGCACCTCAATGAAAAGCAGGTTTTTAATGTATTCTCACGGTTTAATACCAACCTCGATGGTGCGTTCCAGTTGTTGGACACAGGCTTGTGCAATCCCGATATAAAGGCGAAGTACAAATCCCTTATCCAAAAAAGAGCTCGATATCTCGGCCTTATCTAACTGATCCAATAGCCCCTCACCGCTAAATTGCAACAGGAACAGCCCAGCTATTCTGGGAAGTTTTGGAAATTCCCTGATTTTTCACGGGCTTTTACTGAAGGTGCTTATTTCGAGTCCGATTGCCCTCAAACACAGCTATCATTGCTCAAAACAAAAACGCTCCTGACTGTTGAACAATCAGGAGCGTTGAAAATGGAGCCGGCGGTCAGAGTCGAACTGACGACCAACGGATTACAAATCCGTTGCTCTGCCACTGAGCTACGCCGGCAGATGTTTTCCAGAGCGAAGATCTCGCCCGAAAAACGAAGCGCGAATTATGCGAATAATGATTCTAAAGTCAATAGGCCGATTCGAGTATTTCTGCTGAAAAGCCGCGCGGCGCGAAAGAGGCTTTGCATTCGGCGGGTTTGAGCCTATCTTCGCACCATGCAAAATTATCCTCATACTGCGCAACTGGTGCTGGCGAGCGCGTCGCCGCGGCGCCGCGAGCTGCTGGGCGCGCTGGAACCGGAATTTGACGTACAGGTGCCGGACATTGATGAAACCGTCAGAGCCGATGAAAAGCCGCGCGAGTTTGCGGAACGGCTGGCGGCCGAAAAGGCGGCGGCGGTTGAGGTGAAGGGCGGCACGACGGTGATTGCGGCTGACACCATTGTGGTGCATGGCGGCACCATTCTGGGAAAACCACGCGATGAGGCCCAGGCCTTTGAGATGCTCTCGAATCTTTCCGGGCAGACGCATGAGGTGATTACCGGCGTCTGTGTGAAAAGAGATGATAAGCACACGGTTTTTGCAGTGGTGACGGAGGTGGTTTTCCGCACACTGACCGAAAACGAAATCCGCGCCTACATTGCCTCCGGTTGCCCGATGGACAAAGCGGGCGCCTATGCCATTCAGGGCGGCGCGGCACACATGGTCCGGGCGATCAACGGCTCGTACACCAACGTGGTTGGACTGCCGCTTTGCGAACTCCACGAGGCGCTGATTTCCTTTTGATTCCCGCCCCCACACAACGTATAGTGCGGGGTTCAAATCACAAAAAATATCCATGTTAGAAATCAGACCCAACAACCAGCATCAGTTCAGGCATCCCGCAACATGGTTTCCGGGCATGGTGCCGTTTTTCTATGAAGTGGACAATCCGGAGCTGATTATTCTCGCCTCGGCGGCCCTTCTTCTTGTCGGCATCGGCTTGCGGCTCTGGTGGCTTGAAAAAGCGCTGAAGCGCAAATCCGACGCCTTCAAAGAGACCGCCGATCATTTTCGCCTGATCGGCGACAGCCTGCCGGATGTCGCCACCTTTCAGCTGACCTGTTCGGCGGAGGGGCGCTTTTCGTTCTCCCACCTGAGCCAAGGATGCGAATGCATGCTGGGCCTGGAATGCGCCCAGGTGATTCAGGATGCGCAGCTGGTGCTCGACCATGTGTATGAATCCGATATTTCCGCCCTTCAGGCGGCTTATGAGCAGTCCGGAAAAGAGCTGACCCCGGCCGGACTGGAAATCCGCATCCTGGATATTTCCGGCACATTGAAATGGCTGTATGTCAGCGCCGTACCGCACCGGCAAAATAACGCGATCGTCTGGGACGGCTTCATCCAGGATATTTCCATCAGCAAACAGGTGGAATATCTACTGCAGGAAGAAAAAAAGAACTTCCAGAACCTATTCGAAACCATCGACGATCTTCTGCTGGTTTGCGATGTGGACGGCAAACTGATCCACACCAACCCGTCGGTTAAGAAAAGGCTGGGTTATTCCGGCCAAGCCATCGACTCCATGAGCATCTTCGATCTCTTTCCGGAATCCGCACAAGAGGATGCCTTCCGTGTGATGGCCCGCATGCAGCTCGAACACTCCATGGTCTGTAACCTGCCGCTGCAGGCCAAAGACGGAAGAACTGTTCCTGTGGAAACCAACATGTTCCAGGGGTCGTGGAAAAACCAGAAGGCTATTTTTGGAGTGGCGCGCGATATTTCCGACCATCAACAGACCGAGGAGGCGCTGCGCGAATCGCAGCAGATGCTGCAGCTGATTATCGACACCATTCCCATGCCGATCTTCTGGAAAGACCGCAATTCCACCTATCTGGGGTGCAACCAAAAGTTTATTCGGGAATGCGGCCTGGAGCGCCTTGACGAAGTGGTCGGGAAAACGCCAACCGACCTGCTCGAAGAAAGCATTGTCGTCGGCGTGCTCGGCCGCGAAAAACAGGTGCTCACCACCAACCAGCCGCTGTTTAATGAAAAATATTCACATACGCGGACCAATGGCAGCATGGGCTGGCGCAATGCCAGCGTCATTCCCCTGCGCAACGACGCCGGACACGCCGTCGGGGTACTGGGCATCTGGCGCGACATCACCGAACAGACCCTCGCCGAGGAACGACTGAGACGGACGCTGGATGACATGGAACGCTTTAACCAGCTGATGCGCGGCCGCGAACGCCGCACGCTTGAGCTGAAAGAGGAAATCAACCGCCTGCTCGAAAAACTCGGGCAGCCGAAAAAATATAAAACAACCCTGGAAAGCCGTTCATGAGCAGCCAGCTACAGAAACATCCCAAACTGCAGCAGCGCCTGGCGATCGGCTTTGCGGTCACCGGCGGACTCAATGTCTTGGTCCTTTCCTGGGCGCTCCAGGCTCTCGCGCTGGTGCACGACTCGTTTTTCATCTATTTCTCCGGCCTGTTCCTCCTGATCATGGTCGGCATCGGCTATCTTACCGGCCGGGGAATCGGCCGGCGCTTTGAAGACGAAACCCTCGAACTCAATCGCGAGCTGCACGAACAGTTTGAAACGATGCAGGAGCTGCTAAAAGCCAACGAATTTCTCGAGTCCGAAACTGAGGACCTCCGCAAACATCGCCAGGCCCTGCTGACCATCATGGACGACGCCGAGCGTTATAACAAAGAGCTCGAACATGAAATCAGCGAACGCCAGCGGGCCGAAACCGAGGCCAAGCGGGCACAGGCCAACATGGAGCTCATCCTTAACGGAGGAAACCTGGGCTATTGGGACTGGGAAATCAGCAGCGACCGCTTCACCTGCAACCAGCGGCTCGCCGATATTCTGGGGCACCAAACTGCGGCGACCACCAACTGCAGCCAGACCGATTGGCGCAAAGTGCATATTCATCCCGACGACCTCGAAAACGTCACCGATCAGTTGACTCAACATCTCGAAGGCAAGACCCCCTCCTACTCCTGCGAATATCGCCTCCAACGGGACGACGGGAACTGGATCTGGCTGCTGGAGCGCGGGCGGATCGTCGAGCGCGACGCCAACCGCCAGCCGCAGCGCCTGGCCGCGACCCTGCTCGATATCACCCGCCGCAAGGAATACGAACTCGACACCAAAGAGGCCAACCGCCTGCTCGACAAACGCAGCCGTGAACTGGAAGAAAACCAGCATATCATCATGGGCATGATGGAAGATGCCAATGGCGCGCGCGCCAGCCTCGAACAGGCCAACCGGCAACTACATGTCGCCCGCGAAAGAGCCGAACAGGCCACCCTCGCTAAATCCGATTTTCTGGCCAGCATGAGCCACGAAATCCGCACGCCCATGAACGGCATTATCGGAACGGCCAGTCTGCTCAACGACACCGAACTCAGCAAAGAGCAGTCTGAATATCTCCGCATTATCCAGACCTCGAGCGATGCCCTGCTCTCCCTGCTCAACGACATTCTTGATTTTTCAAAAATCGAGGCGGGCAAGCTCAACCTCGAAACCCTGCCGTTCAATCTGCGCGATATGTGCGAAAACATTACCGAGTTGCTCGCACCCACCGCGATGAAGAAAGGTATCGACCTGATCCTGCGCTTCTCGCCCAGCACACCGGCCCATGTGATTGGCGATGCCGGCCGCATCCGCCAGGTACTCGTCAACCTGGCCAGCAACGCCCTCAAGTTCACGCACGAGGGATATGTCTATATTGATATCGAAGCGGTGGCCGGTGCCGGTAACGAAACCACCATCCAGTTCCGCATCGAAGACACCGGCGTCGGCATCTCCCACGAAGAACTGCCCCAGCTTTTCCAGCAGTTTTCCCAGGCCGACTCCTCGACCACGCGCGAATATGGCGGCACCGGCCTGGGGCTGGCCATCTGCAAACAGCTGGTCGACCTGATGGACGGAAAGATCGGCGGCGCCGGCGAAGCAGGCTCGGGATCCACCTTCTGGTTCCGCCTCAACCTCCCGGTCGCCGAGCAAACGCCCCCCCTGCTGCTCGAACAACCCGTTTTTCGCGACGAACGGGTGCTGATCATCGCCGAGCAAAATCTCGAAGGCAAAGCCCTGTCCGAATGGCTTACCCATTGGGGACTTCAAACGGTGCTCACCCCCTCGATGGACGACGCCGCCGAGATGGTCCGCGACCACGACTGTCAGCTTATCCTGATTGAAGAATCCCTTGCCTATGCCAGCGACACCCCCTTCTTCAACCAGTCGGACATTGAGCACCTGCCGCTGCTCATCCTCAGCCCCATCACCAGCCGCCAGGTCCGCTCACTCAACCGCACAGGCTCCGCGGCCAATCTGGTAAAACCGATCCGCCTCTCCCAGCTGCAGAAAACGACCGCCAAGGCCTTAGACTATCCCCTCGACGGGAAAACCGCTCCCAGCATTACCACCCCCAGCGTGGAATCGTCCGAAATCACCTCCATCGGCATTCGGCGAGTTCTGGTCGTCGAGGACAACCTGGTAAACCAGACGGTTGTCAAACGCATGCTGACCAGTGGCGGCTTTGTGGTTGATGTGGCCGAAAACGGCGAACAGGCGGTGCGGAAGGTTACCGAAAGCGGCTCCAGCTATGACCTGGTCCTGATGGATTGCCAGATGCCGCGCATGGACGGCTACGAAGCGGCGCAGCGTATCCGTTCGTTCGAGCAGAGCAGCGAGGCCGGCGATCATATACCGATCATCGCCCTCACCGCCAACGCCATGCAGGGCGATCGCGAAAAATGCATCGAAGCCGGCATGGACGATTACCTCCCGAAACCCATCAAGAAAGATGCGGTGTTCAAAATCATCGACCGTCATCTCGGATAAGGAGCGCACCATGTTCATCGTCCACGTTTTCATCCACGTCAAGCCCGACTGCCGCGATGCATTCAAAACCGCCACCCTTGAAAATGCGGCCCAAAGCCTGCAGGAGCCGGGCATCGCGCGCTTCGACTTTATTGAACAGCTCGACGCCCCTAACCGCTTCGTGCTCGTAGAAGTCTACCGCACCCGCGAAGATGCGCTCCGCCACAAAGAGACCGCCCACTATCAAACCTGGCGCGATACCGTCGAACCGATGATGGCGGAACCGCGCGCCAGCATCAAATTTTCCAATATCGCCCCCGGCCCCGAAGGTTGGGAAACCCTGTAGCCCGCAACAACACGCCAGCCGGCCGCAATACAAATACCTGCGGCCTAAACCTTATTTTTTTCTCCCCCACCCCGCTCCGACGCGTTAGTATCCGGTTGTTTTCGGAAACAGCCGAGATTTCGTGTTGCAGGGGAAATAAAATGAAAAGACGTTATCGCACTTGGCAGATGCCCGTGCTCTCGTTCTATTCAAAAGAATTTTACCGGGATGTGGCCCTCCGCTGGTGCGGCTCCAACCTCGGCTTTCTCTGCCTGTTGCTGATCCTGTGCCAGATCCCCGCCGCACGCCACATCAACCATCTTGCCGCCGAGCTGCTAGACCACGCCGCCCACACCTACCTCATGCAGATTCCGCCGATCAGCATCAACGAGGGAAAGGTTATCGTCGACGCCCCCCAGCCCTACTCCATCATTGATGGCAACCACACCCTGCTGCTGATTGATACCACCGGAAAAATCAACACCCTTAATGATGCCCAATCCACTGCCCTGCTGACCGCCACGCATCTGCACATCAAGCAACGCCGGCTCGCTCCGATCTCCTACGACCTGTCCAATGTAAAAAGCCTGCAACTCAATCAGGAAATCGCAACTCATCTCATTCAGCAGGCCAAAACGCAGTTGCTGCCGGCCCTCTACATCGCCTCGCTGGTGCTCTCTTTCATCCTGCTGCTCTTCGCGGTGCTGATTTGCGGGTCCATCGCCCGGGTATTCGGCCTCATTCAACGCCGCAGTGTCGACTATGCAACCGGCCTGCGGCTCGCCGTCGTCGCCTTTACCCCGCCGCTGATTCTCAGCGGCATCTGCTCGGCATTCGGCTATACCGTGCCGCCGGCCCTTTTCATCCTGCTGATGTTCGCTATTCTTTATAACGCCGTCAGTACCTGCCGCGACTCCAACTCGAACAACCTCTATCTCGAAGACGAACCCGTCGCCCACTAAAAAAGGCGGACCGCCCGGGGTCCGCCTTCTTCATCTTCCGCATAGCCTGCGCTTAATCCAGATAGGCGCAGCAATAGTCCGCGAACTCTTTCACCATCAGATCAAACTTGGAGTTGGCCGGAACTTCAAACGACTCGCCCGCCTTGTAGGTTTTCCAGTGGGTGGACCCCGGCAGCAGCACATCCATCTCGCCGCCGATCATTTCCATGATTTCCGCCGCGCCGGTATCAAACGAATATTCACCCGCCAGCATGAAACCCAGCGTCTTTTTTGTTCCATCCTCAAAGATCACCGTCCGGCTCGTCACCTTGCCGTCAAAATAAACATTCGCCTCGCGCACTACCGTCACATTATTGAATTCAGACATTCACCTCTCCTTGGTTAAAAACATAAATCATATCATATGCCCCTCTCCGGCGCAAGGGAGGGGCATTTATCCCAACTTGCGAGAGGCGGCAGAAATGCGAGCCTTCATTTCGCACAGACTATAGCCCGACAGCCAGTCGCTGAGCATCCGACTTCGGAAGACCCGCAGCCCGGATTTTCGCCTGGGCCGTTGCCACGTCATACTCCACGCGACGCAGCGAGACGGTTTGCGCCTCGTCATCATAGATGACGTAGGCGGCGCGCGGGTCGCCGTCGCGCGGCTGTCCGACGCTGCCGACGTTGATCAGGTATTTCCACCCCGCCCCCAACCTGAGCGTGTGATAGAGGAAGCCTTCGACCACCCGCCCCTTCATGCGGAATGCGACGGGCTGATGACTGTGCCCGTTAAAGCAGAGGGCGGTCTGCTGAAGCCTCATGCTGGCCGCGGCCTCTTCGGGGCTGAAGACATATTCCCACTCTTCCGGGGCGCAAAGCGAGCTGTGCACAAGGGTGAAATCCTCGACCTGCCGAACGAGAGGCAACGCGGCGAGCCGCTGGCGGTACTCCGCGCTCAGCTGCGTCCGAGTCCAGTGCATCGCGGCGGCGACGGGATTAAACCACTCCAGACTCTTTTCGCCGGCGGCATAGCAGTCATGGTTGCCTTGAACGGCTCGGGCGCCGATTGCTCTCATACGATCCATGCACTCGGTGGGATTGGCGTTGTAACCCACAATATCCCCAATCGAAACAAACCGATCGGGTCCATCGAGGCCGGCATCTTTCAGCACCGCTTCGAGCGCCTCAAGATTGGCATGAACATCTCCTAGCACCGCGTATTTCATGCTCAAACTCGATTGCAGAAACCGCACCTCGCAGAGCTCTTGTGCTCACCGGACACCGGCATAATACGACGGCCGCAGGGGGGTGACCAGCACGAACATCGGCACTTCAGGACACTTTGCCCCAAGCAATGAAAAAGGCGGTCCATTTCCGGACCGCCTTTCCCTAAGGCCTAGTGCCTTTGGGCCTGGTGCCTAAACACTGAACTCCGTCATCTGGTGGAAGTTCAGGTATTTGTAGATGTCGGCGGTTTTGCCTGCGAGCTTCGGACCGACAATTTCCAGATATTCCGCCGGTGTCGGCAGCGCGCCCTTCAGCGCGACCGCCGCGGCCAGCTCGGCGGAGCCGAGATAAACCTGCGCACCGGTTCCGAGGCGATTGTTAAAGTTACGCGTCGAGGTCGAAAAGACGACCGCATTGTCGCGCACGCGCGCCTGGTTGCCCATGCAGAGCGAGCAGCCCGGAATTTCCATCCGCGCACCGGCGGCGCCAAACTTGGAATAGTAGCCTTCGTCGATCAGCTGCTTTTCATCCATCTTGGTCGGCGGGCAGAGCCACAGATTGACGTCGGCGAATCCTTCGCCTTCGAGAATATCACCGGCGGCGCGGAAGTGACCGATATTGGTCATGCAGCTGCCGATGAAGACATCGTCGATTTTCGCGCCCTGCACATCGGACAGCTTTTTCACGTCATCCGGATCGTTCGGGCAGCAGAGGATCGGTTCGGTAATTTCGTTCAGATCAATTTCGATCACCGCCGCATATTCGGCGTTGTCGTCGCGTGCCATCGGCTCTTCACCGCTATCGATCCATGCCTTCACATCTTCAATGCGCTGGGCCAGCGTGTCGGCGTCGCCGTAACCGCCCTTGATCATCTCTTCCATCAGTGTGATGTTGGATTCGAGGAATTCAACGGTCGGCTCGCGGTCCAGCTTGATCGTCGCGGCGGCGGCGGAACGCTCGGCGGCGGCATCGGTCAGCTCGAACGCCTGCTCCACCTTGAGCTGCGGCAGCCCCTCCATCTCCAGAATGCGGCCGGCAAAAATGTTTTTCTTGTTCTGCTTTTCGACCGTCAGCAGGCCCTGCTCAATCGCTTTGTACGGAATCGCGTTGACGATATCGCGCAGGGTCACGCCCGGCTGCAGCTCGCCACAGAAGCGGACGAGAACCGATTCGGGCATATCAAGCGGCATAACGCCGAGCGCGGCGGCAAAGGCCACCAGACCGGAGCCGGCCGGGAAGGAGATGCCCATCGGGAAGCGGGTGTGCGAGTCGCCGCCGGTTCCGACGGTGTCCGGCACCAGCAGGCGGTTGAGCCACGAGTGGATCACACCATCGCCCGGACGCAGCGCCACGCCCTTGCGGTCCATGATGTAGTCCGGCAGCGTCGCGTGCGTAATCACATCCGCCGGCTTCGGGTAGGCCGCGGTGTGGCAGAATGACTGCATCACCAGATCGGCATTAAACTTGAGGCAGGCCAGCTCGGTAATTTCGCCCTGCGTCATCGGACCGGTCGTATCCTGCGAGCCGACGGTGGTCATCTTCGGCAGGCAGGAGGTGCCCGGCAGAACGCCCTCGACGCCGCAGGCTTTGCCGACGAGCTTCTGCGCCAGCGTGTAGCCCTGACCCTCCTTCGGCTGCGGATTGTCCGGAACCACAAAGATGCCCGACTCGTCCAGCGAGCTCATGCCCAGCGCAGTGCGCGCCTTTTCGGTGAGCTGCTTGCCAATGATCAGCGGCACGCGGCCGCCGGCACGGTATTCGTCGAGCAGCGTATCCGGCTTGACCGGGAAGGTGGAAATTTCATTGCCGTCAGCATCGGTGATCAGTCCCTTGGCCGGATACACTTTGATAACGGTTCCGGTGGTCAGCTGGGTGACGTCGGCCTGGATCGGAAATGCGCCGGAATCCTCGGCGGTGTTAAAGAAGATCGGGGCAATCGTGCTGCCGATGACCAGGCCGCCGCGGCGCTTGTTCGGAATGCACGGAATATCGTCGCCGATGTGCCAGATCAGCGAGTTGCAGGCCGATTTGCGCGAAGAACCGGTGCCCACCACGTCGCCCACGAAAGTCACCGGCAGGCCGGTTTTTTCTTTCAGTTCACCGATCACCTGCGGGCCGTTCGGGAACAGGGTTCCCCCCATGCAGGTGGAGTGCAGCGGAATATCGGCGCGGGTAAAGGCATAGGATGCCGGCGAAAAATCGTCGGTGTTGATTTCGCCGTCGACCTTATAGACGACAGAGGTAACCTCTTCTGCAATTTCGGGCATGGAGGTAAACCATTCACCCTCCGCCCAGGAGGCGAGGATCCCTTTAGCGGTTTCGTTGTCGCCGTCAGCCAGCGCTTTTACATCTTCAAAGCGGTTAACGGAAAGAACCATGTTTTTCAGCGCGGTCGCGGCGGTGGCCGCCAGCTCGCCCTGCTCTTCAACCAGCCTGATCAGGCCGTCGAGGTTATAGCCACCGACCATGGTGCCGAGCAGCTCAACCGCGCGCTCCGCGGAAATCAGCGGGGTCGCCGCTTCGCCGTGCGCCACCTTGAACAGGAACTCCGCCTTCAGCTGCGCCGCCGGATCGACGCCCGGATTCACGCGGTTGGTGATCAGCTCAACCAGCTCGTCCTCTTTGCCGGCCGGCGGATTCTGTAGCAGTTCAATGACTTCTGCTGTCTGCTCCTTGCTCAGCGCCAGCGGCGGAATGCCCTCTTTAGCGCGTTCTTCTACATGCGCGTAATAGTCCTCGAAAAATGTACTCATAACAAACGATCCTTTGGTTGGTGGAAAAGCGGCGAAAAACCTAATGTTTACGCGCCGGAGTGTCAACCACCACCGCAGGAAGGGCGAACAGATGAGGCGCTTTTTCTTAATCCGTGATCTGAACTTGCACGCGGTAAAAGCGATTGGAAATCAGCCCCAGGTCTTTAATGCTGATCGCTTCTTCGGAACCCGGAATCCCGTTAGTCAAAGAGTTCCAGCTCTCCTCCGAAAGGCAGTCCTTGTATTCAATACCGTATGTGCGCCCTGTTGTTCCGGGAAACAGCAGTTGGTATCCAACCGGCGCAGAAACTGCGTGGCCTTCAAATGCAAAAATGGAACCTTCGTTGGTGGGCAACGTTCC
Source organism: uncultured Verrucomicrobiota bacterium (assembly GCA_964483355.1). Classification (GTDB taxonomy): domain Bacteria; phylum Verrucomicrobiota; class Kiritimatiellia; order Kiritimatiellales; family Pontiellaceae; genus Pontiella. The sequence continues at coordinate 13,946 of CAZABK010000063.1, forward strand.
GAACATAAATTCATGTAGATCATTCTGCCCGTCGCCATCCTGATCACCATCGGATCCGCGTTCCAGCGTTTGGAAATAATCGGATTCCCAGACATCGTCCATTCCATCGCTGTCGGAATCGGAAGACGACTTTTCTTTCCATTTCCAGATGAGAGTGGAATAGGAGTTGGAAAGCGTGATTGATCCTGTCTGGTTGTCGTCTCCAGAGCCAGTGCTTCCCCACCATCCCGTACAGACATAATTTCTTCCATCTTCCCGAACCGCAGCATTGGCAGAGCATTCAACGACCGAGCGCCAGCAATAATTTGAATGGGTTCCGACAGGAGGAACGGGATCACCATGCATGGAATCTATGTTCAGAATATAGGCGCGGCTGTCTACAACAACATTCGTCGTTCCCGAAACAAGCCCCGCGTCATCCGGTTGCGGAGTGCGAACCGGCCAGATATAGTAAGAACCGGCCGCCGCAGGAAAAATTTGAGATCCAGACATGTCTATCAGCCATGTATCGTTTGTATCTTCGGCACAGAAGGTACTGGACCAGAAATTCCAATGGTGCACATCCGCATCAATCTTAAAAGGCGTTTCCGCGCTGTTGAGCCATTCATAAGGCCGATCACCCCATGTCCCGGCACCATAATGGAGCAGACTTTCCTGTTCCTTCACATTGGGCAGCCGCCAGTCTGCATGGTTTGCAAAAACCAGCTGACTGCAATAGTCAACGGCATCCTGCCAGCCAAAGATGTCTCCATTTACAGAGGAAGGAAGCGACTGCGGTTCCTGAACCCACTCCATTCCGGTCAGTTTGTCGAATACGGTACCGTCGCCCCGATCCACAAAACGCGGCACGGGCCACTCTTCCCCTTTTTCAAGATCACCGTCATCGCCTGCGCCATAACTGGCAGTTTGTCCAGTCCTTGCAACACACGAAGCAACTCGCCGAACCGGCCACACGTAGCGAGCATGGGATTTAGACAATCCCCCAATGCTGACCCTCCCGTCATTAATATCTACCGGAACAGCAACACCCGAATGGTAGGATAATGTTGTGCTCGTCCAGTAATCCGTCCAGGTTTGAATTCCTGTGAACGGATGACCCACTGGCAAAGCCGGCGCAAACTGGCCGTAATCCACAAGACTGAGCATTTCTCTGGCCGACGGCAGCCGCCAATCGTCGTGTCCCGACAGCTCAAGGGCATTGCAGAAATCGACCGCATCCGCCCAGACCATGTAACTCGCATTTCCGGAAATTGAATGCGGCGCCTTTGCCCATTCCAAACCGGTCAGATTATCAAGGACGGTGCTACTCAATTCTGAAAACCGCGGACTGGGCCACGACTGCCCAACGTCCAAATCGCCATCATCACCTGCCTGAAGGCTCACCGTCTGCCCGGTCTTGGGAACGGGGCAGACGGCCGTCACATCCGAATGCGAGGTCCCGTCGTTCGCGACAAGAGCAAACGTCAGATTTTCAACATTTCCACCCCAATCCGCTCCGGCATCCCAAAGGATCGTTTTTCCGGTTCCGGTCGACACACCGGCACCCATATCGCCGAAAGCATTCGCTACGCCTATCTGCATCGCGTCCTTGCTTATCTGAAGCGATACTGTGAGCGCATTTGGTTCCGTACTTGAAACATCAAAGGTAATATCAACCAATTTGGTTTCCGGTCGTTGCGCCACCATAAAATTCTCAACCGCAACATCTGCTTGCGCACAGAATCCCCCAAAAACAGCAAAAAGAACAAACCCCCACCGATTTCTCTTCATAATTGCCCCTTTCACGACGGCATGAAAAGTCACACACCTTGTGTGTGTTTATAAAAAAAGTTTTCTCAAGATACTTCAAATCAGCACTAGAGTCAAACTATGCATTTCTCACACGGGGCACATCATCAAACTGCACAGGTCAACATGGGCCGACCGTGCGGGAGGATTCCGTATTACAGAAATGAACGGGGGTACAAACCGGCCTGTCTTTACTCTGCGAAATCTTCGCCGCGTGCGCCGCAGTATTCAATGATGCCGGAAATCGCGTCGGCGGAGACGCCGCGCCAGAAAACCTGCCACTTACCGGAGACGTGCAGTCCGTCGGCCTGTTTCTGATACCAGGAGTTAAACGGATTATTGATGTTGGAGCGCCAGAACAGCGCGCCGTGGTTACGACACACCTCGCGCCAGAGCTCCAGCGCCAGCCCTTCGCCGCGCGCTTCGCGCCCCACCGCAAACTTGGACAGGTAGAGCCCGGCCGGATGCTCCTCGAGCAGCACCGCGCCGCGATAATCCTTTTCAACATAGGCATGCGTCACGTTTTCCAGAAACGCTTCGCTCGTCAGCTTTTTGCCGAAGCTGGTTTCGAGCAGCTTCAGCAGGCGGACACGATCCACCTGATCGGACTTCTCAAAATGGTGGATTTCGCTCCCCTTGCGGAAAAGCGTGCCGGACCCTTTTACCGTAAAGATTTCCTGCAGCAGGTTAATCGGCGAAGTGATCGAAAGGTGAACGCCGGGGCGCTCCGAGAGCAGTTTTTTGCCAAGCTCAAGAAAATCAACTTCCGGCGCTTCAAGCGGCTGAAAGTTTTCCTTGTGCGTATAGATGTAAGGCAGCAGTTCGCCGGCCGCGCTTTTCAGGCCGCCGGCGGCGCGGATAAAGTGGACGCGCTGGGCCGTGTCAGGCAGCAGCGCCATCAGGGTCTCTTCCAGACTATGTATCTCGCTCACCAGCACCGGAATTTTTTCCGCCATGCGCGCCTGCTGGATAAACAATGAAACCGACCCATGCTCCAACGACTGAAAGACAAAAACCGGTTCCGTCGCCAGCGTCGCTTTCATCGCCGCGGCATGTTCGCCGCACAGCAGGATGGCGGGCACCAGCTCAAGCCGCAGCAGGAAATGCAGATCAAACGCCAGCACCTCGGCGCCGGCCTCGATGCTCCCGAGATCCGGACAGAGCAGCGCAAAGCAGGCCGACCGGTCGGACTGGAACTTATCGAGATAAAATTCGTACTCGTCCCGCCGCCCGATGCTGTCGAGAAACAGCCGTATGGTTTTATTCAACGCAATCATGAGAAACCACTAATTTGCACTAATCGCCACTAATGCACCAGAACAGAATATTAGTGTGAATTAGTGAAGATTAGTGGCTCGAATCACAGGGCCTGCTTGGTTTTTTTGGCGAGGCGCTTGAGCTTGCCGCCCAGAGCAACCTTTTTGACGTGCGACATGCGGTCGACCAGCAAAATGCCGTTGAGGTGATCGAGCTCATGCTGGATCGCACGCGCAAGCAGCCCCTTGGCGTGGATCGTCTGCGGAT
>CAZABK010000064.1:0-17143 GCA_964483355.1 uncultured Verrucomicrobiota bacterium
GACAAAAGCCGAACGCCGCCCCGCGAATCCCGAAATAGGCAGGGACATCCATACCACTCAGGAAACCGGCGAGGGCTCCTGTTGCCAGCATGGTGTATGGGTTTCGGAATTTATTCATTGTTCGGGCTCCTCCGGTTGGCCGCAGAGCATGGCAAAATAGTCCGGTAGCGACTCCGCCCCCGCGGTCTGACAAATTTTTTCGCTAGTTTCCGGCGGTAGCGGAAATCCTTCGTCCGCATGGCGGTTGACCAGCGCATGGTGCCTTTGAATGAAGCAGTGTCGGCGCGGATTGTCGCCCATCGCTAGGTTCATGCGGCGCCAGATGTCGGCCATTGAGGTTTGCGTAACATTGCCGAAGCTCAGCGGCGTAAAGTCGCACGGGCATACGCTGCCGTCAGGCTGGATATAAAGATGCTGGGTGCCGGCGCCGCAGCCGAAGATTTCCGGACTTTCGATCTGGTTGAAGGCGCAGACCTTGGGCGGCTTCTGCCGACGGTTGGTCTGCACATGGAAATCGCGCAGCACCTGAATATGCTCCGGAGCGAGTAAATTGTTTTCATCGACGTCGGCCAGCTTGCCGCACGGCATGGGTTCGACGATGCGGTATTCGTGCACGCCCATTTTACGGCAAAGGGCATAGATTTTTTCAAACAGGCGCTCTTCAACAAAGCTTCGGGTGGCGACGCTGCTGACCATCGTATAGAATCCGGCGGCTTTTGAGCCGCGGACTGCTTCCATCACTTCATCAAACGTTCCGCTTCGGCCGCGCATCTGATCGTGCTGTTCGGCGTTGTCAAAATCGAGGCTGGTACAGCAGGCCCACAGGCCGGCCTCTTTGAGGGCGCGGCACTTTTCGACGGACCAGCCTGCTCCGGAAGTGAACAGAATCGACGCCATACCGAGCCGCGCGGATTCGGACACTAGTTCAGGAAGATCAGTTCGTTCGAGCGGCTCGCCGCCGGTAAAGCCGGCGACGCTGGTGCCGAGCTGTTGCAGCTGCCGAAGGGTTTCGATCCACTGTTCTGTCGTCAGCTCGGCGCCCATATTCCGCTGGGCACTGCAATGAACACAGCGGCAGGGACATTGAGCGGTGACGGCCAGAAAGGCGGAAACCGGACTGAGGTGGCGGCCGGAGAGGAGGTTTTCAAACATACGGTCATAGGCCGGGCCGGGGAACGGCGGAAGAAAGGAGTTCAGCACCCATTGGTCGTTGTGCCGGGTGAGCATTTCCCCGGCGAGCCAGCGGCGTACAAACTCCAGTGCGTGGCCGCGGCGGTGTCCGCCCTGCAGGCCGTCATAGACTTTGTCCGGAATGCGCTGAATGCCCTTCCGGCGCAACTGGGCCAGCACCCGCACGGGAGTTGCGGTAACGCGCGGATTGAGCAGCATCCGGAGCAGCTGAATGGTTTGTTTATTCATGTTTCCGCAGTATCGCCATAATATAGCGATGTTCCAGCGGCGCCAGCTGTTCCTGCAGGCACTGCTCAAAATAGTCGGCCACGACAGCGTCGCTCCGCAGCGGAAGCATGGCGTCGAAGCCGGCCAGAATGCCGGTATTCAGCAGCCACGGCAGCGAGGCCTCATCGGCACCGCAGATAGCAATCCGGCCCTCCTGATTCCATTCGGTCGCGAGGCCCGCGAATTGCGCCTGCCGCTCCAACTGTCGCCAGGAACGCGGGAATTGCGGGCGGCTCACTGCCTTCAACTTTTCGGGATAACGCTGCATGGTTTTGCGGAAGGCAATATTGACCGGCTTCAACGTGTCCAACAGATTGACGACAAAGGCAAATCGTCCGCCGGGCCGCAGAACCCGGGCGGCCTCTTTCAAAACCAAGGCCGGACGGGAATAGCCGATGGCCCAGGCAGAAACAATGAGTTCCGCGCTTTCGGCCAGCTGTTCTTGAAGAAAAGCGAACATATCTCCGCGGCAGAAGGTCGCCGGATGATCGCCGATCCGGCGGCGGGCGGCCTGCAACATGCCGGAGGAGATATCCTGCGCCTGAATGGCGGCGAAGGGATAGCGCTCCGCCAGCTGCATGATGGTTTCGCCGGTGCCGCAGCCCAGATCAAGAATCGGACCGGAGATGGATCCGGGTAGTTGAGCGAGCAGGTCGTGTGTGACCGGACGAAGATGCTCCAGCCAACTCTCGCCATAATCCGCAGACAGCTGATCATAGCTCTTTTCAACATCGCGGTTGTGAATCCAGCGGCGCGCCAGCGCAAGGCCGGCGACCCGCAGGTTTAATCGAATGCAGTCGCTGTATTTTCGACCGATCAAATCGGTCCGCACCCCACGATCAACAGGGTCGCGACAGCCATTGCAATAACAAGTACCTTATTCATTTCTGTTCTTTCTACTTCGCTGATTTATGCATGGCGTCGATCTGGATTTCCAGCTCGGGCGTCAGCCACATCTCCTGAATGACGGCAAACTTGCCTTCGCCGGAGAAGGCTTTTTCGACGGCCTTGTAGTCCTTGGTGAGATAGGTCTTGAGCAGCAGCACATAGTTTTCGTCGGTGCCGGAAACCACCAGCTCGGGATTCTCGAGGCCGGCGGTTTTGAGCTCGGTTTCAAGCTCGGCCTTGAAGGCTTCGGCATCGCCGGCGGCGCCCTTGAAGATAAACATGCGCGGGCGGCTGGAGGGCATTTCGAGATATTTTTCGGCCGTTGCCGGAAGCTTGCCGGTGAGGCTTTCGTAGATCTCGAAATAGACAATGTTGTTCCCGTCAGCCAGCTTTTTATCCAGAATGGCCGCGGTTTTTTCCTGCTCATCTTTCAGGGAACCGGCGATGCGCTCGTAGAGCCCCTGCTCGCGGTTGGTGGTAGCGACGTCGATGAGCAACTCGATTACGGCGTCCGATTTATTTTTGATCTGCGAAATGCCGTGATAGACGGCACTGTAGCGAACGTCGGCCGATTCATCCCTGGCAAGCTTGACCAACAGTGCGACGGCTTCGGCGTTCGGCGTCTCCTTGCCGGCCACAAAATGTTCGCCAAGCAGACGCGCGGCGACGCTGCGTACCGGCGTGGCGGAATCCTCGGCGCAAACCTTGAAGCCCGGCAGGAACGATTCGTCGACGCCGCTTTTGGCTTTACCCTGCGTGATCATCGCCAGCGAATGCAGCTTCATGCCGGAATGGCCGATCACGAGCATTTCCTGAAGCGAGATGGTTTTCGGTCCGACCGGCGCGTTGGTGGCGGCCGGCGGCTGGGCCAACGCAGTGGCGGCGACAACAGAAACGGCTAAAATAGACAGGTTACACATGTGGTTTCTCCATGGTTTTCAAGTTGCGATAAGATAGACAGCGTTTGGCGGGAAAACAAGAATTTTGAACGCGGCGGCCGCGGTGTTATCAACCGCGAATCACGCGGATGAATACGGATTAAAGGCACATGTATAATACCCTCTTAGCTAAATCTGTACCCATCTGCGTGATCCGCGGTTACAAACAAACCATCAATTCATAAAAAACGACCCCGCATTTTCCCGACATTCTGGGTTTATCCGCTCCCCCCTTTCCGGCTATGGTGCTCGTTTTACTTTAGAAAAAACCCCATGGGTGGAGTGACATTATGATTTATCGCATTGAAATCGGTTTGAAGGACGGCGTGCCGGATGCACGCGGACGCGGCGTAATTCATCGGGCGGAAGGCGCCCTGAAAATGGACCTTGCGGAATGCCGCACGCGCGACGTCTATAAAGTGGTCGCCAACATTGACGACGCCACCGCCGCCGTGGTCCAGAAAACCTTCGCCGACCCGGTTGTGGCCGAATCCGCCATGGGCCGCCTCGCAGCGCCGGCCGCATTCGACTGGATGCTCGAAGTCGGCTTTAAGCCGGGCGTAACCGATAACGTCGGCCGCACCGCCCGCGGCGCCCTGAAAGATGTCGTCGGCCGCGAACTCGAATGGGAAGAGCAGGTTTACACCTCCATCCAATATTTTCTCTCCGGCGACCTGAGCCGCGAAGATGTCGAGCACCTCGGCAAGGACCTGCTGGCCAACACCCTGATTCAGACCATTGATGTCTTCTCTAAAGAAGAGTGGCTGGCGGCCGAAGTCGATATGACCGCGCCGATCTTCGACGATCATCCCGAAATCAAGGTTAACGTCATTGAGCTGCCGGACGACGATGCGGCGCTGATGAAGATTTCGTCCGTCGGCATTCTGTCGCTCTCGCTCGAAGAGATGCGCGCCATCCGCAACCATTATCTGCGCGACGACGTCAAAACGCACCGTCAGGAACTCGACCTGCCGGAATGGCCGACCGACATCGAACTCGAATGTATCGCCCAGACCTGGTCGGAGCACTGCTCGCACAAGATTTTTGCCGGCACCGTGGAATATAAAGACGAAGAGACCGGCGAAACCGAAACCATCAACTCGCTCTACAAAACCTACGTCAAAGCCTCCACCAAGAAGATTGAGGAATCGATCGACTGGCTCGTCTCGGTCTTCACCGACAACGCCGGCATCGTCAAATTTGACGACAAGCAGCACCTCGTCTACAAGGTGGAAACGCACAACTCACCCTCCGCACTCGATCCGTACGGCGGTTCGATGACCGGCATCGTCGGCGTAAACCGCGACCCGCTCGGCACCGGCATGGGCGCGGCGCTGGTTTCCAACGTCTGGGGCTACTGCCTCGGCTCGCCGTTCTACGAGAAGGAAGTGCCGGAAGGGCTGATGCATCCGCGCCGTATCCGCGACGGCGTGCACGAGGGCGTCATCGACGGCGGCAACCAGTCCGGTATTCCCTACAGCCGCGGTTTTGAATGTTTTGACGAACGCTTCCTCGGCAAGCCGCTCGTTTACTGCGGCACGATGGGCACGATTCCGGTGGACGTCACCGGCCGCCCGTCCGAGCGCAAAGAGATCGAAGTCGGCGACTGGACCGTGATGTGCGGCGGCCGTATCGGCAAGGACGGCATTCACGGCGCCACCTTCTCTTCGGAAGAGCTGCGCACCGAATCGCCGGCGCAGGCGGTACAGATCGGCGACCCGCTGACCCAGCGCAAGCTTTATGAATTCCTGCTCGAAGCGCGCGACCTCGGCCTCTTCCGCTGCATCACCGACAACGGCGCCGGCGGCATCTCCTGCTCGTTCGGCGAAATGGGCAAATATTCCGGCGGCTGCGAATGCGACCTCGCCGGCGCGCCGCTGAAATATGAAGGCCTCCAGCCGTGGGAAGTGCTCGTCTCCGAAGCGCAGGAGCGTATGACCCTCGCCGTCCAGCCCGAAAAGCGCGAAGCTTTTGAAGCGCTCGCGAAACAGCGCGACGTCGAAGTCGCTTTCATGGGTAAATACAACGACTCCGGCTACTTTACCGTCAAGCAGGACGGCAAAGTGATCGCCAGCCTCGACATGGACTTCCTCTATGAAACCGGCTGCCCGACACTCGTTATGCCCGGCGTCTGGAACAAGCCGAGCATTCCGGCTCCGACGGTTGAAGCGCAGGCCGACTATTCCGAAACGCTCGCCAAGCTGATGGGCGACCTGAACATCTGCTCGCGCGAATACAAGAGCCGCATCTATGACGGCGAGGTGAAGGGTCTTTCCGTCGTGAAGCCGTATGTAGGCGTCAACTCCGACGTTCCGTCCGACGCCACCGTGATGCGCGTCGAATATGAAAACGAGCGCGGCGCGGTGCTGGCCGAAGGCATCAATCCGTGGTTCTCGGACATCGACACCTATGACATGACCGCGTCGGTGATTGACGAAGCCGTCCGTCGCGTCATCGCCGTCGGCGGCGACCTCAACCGCATCGCGATTCTCGACAACTATTGCTGGCCGGATCCGGTGGAATCCGACAAGACGCCGGACGGCGCCTATAAGATGGCGCAGCTCGTCCGCTCCAACAAGGCGCTCTACGACTACACCACGCTCTACAAAACACCGGCGGTTTCCGGCAAGGATTCGTGCAAAAACGACTCCACCCGCGGCGGCAAGAAGATCTCCATCCCGCCGACACTGCTGGTCTCCTCGATCGGCCAGATCGACGACGTTTCCAAGGCGGTCACCATGCCGCTCAAGGATGCTGGCGACGTGATCTATGTGATCGGCGAAACCAAGAATGAGCTCGGTGCCTCGGCCTACTACCGCATGCTGGCAGAGGAACAGAACACGCCTGAAAACTATGGCGGAACCGTTCCGGCGGTGGACGGCGAAAAGGCGCTCGAAATCTATGCGGCGATGAACAAGGCCACCGGTGCCGGCCTGCTGAAGTCAGCCACTTCGCCGAGCAAGGGTGGACTGGCCGTTTCGCTGGCGCTGACCGCGGTCGGCGGACAGCTCGGCGCTGATGTCGACCTTTCCGGTCTCGGACTCGATGCTGCCAGCGCACTGTTCTCCGAATCCAACAGTCGCTTCGTGGTAACCGTTGCTCCGGAAAAAGCGGCGGAGCTTGAAGCGCTCTTCGCGGAGCTGCCGATCGCCAAGATCGGAACCGTGACCGAAGAGAAGGTACTCAAGGTTGCCGGTTCGGTGAATGTCGAACTCGACGCACTGGTTAAGCCGTTTAAGGAAACCCTGCACGGCGTTTAATCCGAACGTCCATTCGAATACAGAAAAACCCCGCGAGCTGATCGCGGGGTTTTCTTTTCCGGTTACCGCGCCGGAATAATGTCATACTTCCCGTCTGTGCGGACGTAGAGGATGCTCTCATTGAGCGATGAAACCCAATGCGCCGCCGCGCCCTCCGAGCTGAATCCACTGCCCGGCTCCAGGACCTTGCCGTCGACCGCCTGATGCTTGAGCTCTCCTTTGATCACAACCGCGCGGAAGGTCGAGCCATGGCTGTGGATCGCTCCATCAAAACCGGCCGGCAGTTTAATAAACGTTCCATTCAGCTGGCCGGCCAGTGTGCCGCCCCATAAAAAAGCCACCTGTGCGCCGGGCTGATCGAGCCACGTGACATCCGATGCGTTCAGCCAAACAATATTTGATTTGTCGACATTAACCGGCCGCTCACCACTGTCAAAATGCTCCTCTTCCGGAAGGACAAGATACGGGCCCTTCTCAATTTCAATGTAGGCCAGCGAGCCGGATCCTTCGGCCGCGGTTATATGGACTTCGCCCTTCGGCTGCGTCCAGAACGATCCTGCCGGCATCCACATATCCGCGGCATCCGGATCATCATTGTGAATGACGCCCTGGATGACGACGCCGCGGTAGGAAACATTATGAATATGCGGCGGAGACTCAAAGTTGCTCGGCGGCCTGAGCAGGAAGCCGGTCGGTTCCGTCCCGTTGCGGTCGCCCCAGAGCGTGCCCGCCTTGGGCGCCAGATCCCCGCGTTTGGGGTTGAGGTGGGTCCATTCCACGTCGGATTTCAGAACCACTGTGATATTCTGTTGGCCGTGATCGTCCGCAGGCATTGTGGTGCAACCCGACAACAGGGCGGCCGTGGTGCAGAAGGTCGCTAATGATAAATTTACGGTTTGCATAATTTCCTCCTTAGGCAAGCACGCTCATTTCGTTTACAGTGAACTTTTCGAGCGCGTCCTCCGTTGCTGCCATATAGGCTTTAAAGTGCGCTGAATCGATATGTTTCTGAAGCAGGCTCCGGGATTCCCAGTTTTCATACACCAGAAAGAGTGCCGGTGCCTCGTTGTCCTGGTGCAGGTCATAGTTAATGCATCCCGCATCCTGGGCATGCGTTTGTTCGGCCAGTTTGATCAGTTCTGATTTGACCAGTTCCACTTTGTCCGCTTTTGCTTTGATCTGCGCTACGATGGTCAGTTGTTCCATTCTTTGATTCTCCTCTGTTTTTGACGGGATAACAGGATGATCAGGAGCTGTTGTGGTGTCCTGTTGATCCTGTAAATCCTGTCTAAATAAGGTTACACGAAACGCAGGATATCATCGGCCTCCATGCGCGGGACCGGCTTGGCGTGTTCTCCATCTTCGTATCCGTAGACGATCAATGCTGCCACCGTTTCATCTTCAGGGAGATTCAGCAGTTGGGGAATCGTCTCCTTGTCGATGACGCCGAAGATGCAGGTGCCGACGCCTTTGGCGTGGGCAGCGAGGCAGAAGGTCTGGCAGGCGATGCCGGCATCGAACGATTCCCACGCTTCCGGATTGGTGAACTCCATATCAAATTTTTCCGGATCCAGTCGGCCGCTCTTGCCCTGCACGTGGCTCAAGACGCAGACGCCCGTCGCATTCTCCAGCGTCTTCATGTTGTAGGAGAATCCCTGAACCCCGTCGGTCGCCAGTGTTTTAATGACGTCGGCATCATCAACCAGGGTGTATCTTGCAATCTGGGTGTTTGCCCACGAGGGAGCCCAGCGGGCCAGGTCGACAATCTCCGTCATCGTTTCGCGGTCCACGGGTTCAGCCTTATATTTCCGAACGCTGCGGCGTTCCTTGATCATTTCAATCGCATCCATTGTTATTCCTTATTTATGCGTTATAGCGTTACAACTGCTTTGCCGACGGTGCGGCCCGATTCGATCTGCAGATGGGCATCCGCCATCTGCTCGAAGGGAAAGGTTTTCGAGACATGCGGCTTCAGGGTTCCTGCTTCGAGCATCTCTTTGAGCGTATTCATGTCTTCGCCGCAGGATTGAACCAAAACAAACTCCAGTGCCACGCTCCGCTTATCCGCCTCGGTCTGCAGCTCATCTGGAAAGGTATGGGTGGGCAGTGAAACAATTCTGCCGCCGGGCTTTACCACCTTCAGCGAGTTTTCCAGTACCCGGCCGCCCATGCTGTCGAGGACAAAATCGATATCGCTCAGGACTTCTTCAAATTTTACTGCGCGATAGTCGATGTGTTCATCCGCGCCGAGCGACAGACAGAAGTCGCGGTTCCTGGCAGAGGAGGTGGTAATCACATGGACACCCAGGTTCTTGGCGATCTGAATAGCAAAATGGCCGACGCCGCCGGAGCCGGCATGAATCAAAATGCGGTCACCGGATTTAACACGGCCGGTCAGCACCTGCAGGGCGGTCAGAGCCGCGAGGGTAGTGGCCGCAGCACCTTCAAAGGTAATGCCTTCCGGGATCTTGGCGAGATGACTGGCCGGTGACGCCACATATTCTGCGTAGGCTTTGCCGTGTCCGGGAAAGTTAACCATACCGAATACGTTGTCGCCGACCTGCAAGTCGGATACGCCGGCGCCGACCTCAGCAACCACGCCGGCAATATCCCACCCGAGGATAACCGGCCGCTCTTCTGTCCCGAGAATCATGTTGAGGACTTCATCAACCGGTCTGACTTTTATATCGACCGGATTAATACTGATCGCTTTCGTTTCCACCAGGACTTCGTCTGCTTTCAGTTGCGGCTTGTCGATGGCGCTAAGGACGAGATTTTCAACGCCGCCGGTTTTGTTCAACAGATATGCTTTCATGCTGCATCCCCTGGGTTTTGCGCCCGTTTAAATTTCAATTTCAGTGCTTTTCAAACAACGCGGCGGAACGTAGCATCGCGACATATTTTTGACAAGTACGCACTATTTTTGCATATAGACACACAGATGAACTGTAGGTACATAAAGTATACTGAGGTGAAAGGTATGAAATTTGATGACTATACGTGTTCTGAAGGGTGCCCCGTTGAGGCGACACTGAACATTATCGGAGGTAAATGGAAAGGTATTGCGCTGTATCATTTGCTGGACGGGACCATGCGGTTCAATGAGTTGAAACGAAGATGTGTAGGAGTTACGCAGCGCATGCTGACCAAGCAGCTCCGGGAGCTGGAGGCCGACGGCATCATTGGCCGGAAGGTGTATGCCGAGGTTCCTCCCAAGGTTGAATACAGCCTCACCGAAAAAGGGGAGTCCCTGCGCCCGATCCTGCTGGCGCTGAAAGAATGGGGATTGGAGCATGTGCTTACCGGCGAATTCGTTCGGATTAGCCGGCGTTGATTCCGCAAATATAAATGCCTCTGTTTGAAGGGATTCTTTGTCGCCAAAAAGTTGCAAAACAGCTAAAAGATTCGCGAAGGCAAATGTGAGGCGGGCGGTTGATGAAGATTATGATCGCTCTCTCCTCGGTTTATAGACGGGAGCAAACGATGAAATCCTGGACGGTCCGGTACTGTGTGGTTGCGCTCATGCTGCAGGCCTCCTTCGGAACGAAGGCAGCCAAGCCAAAGGTTATGTTCATCAACTCCTACCATGCCGGATATGAATGGAGTGCGGGCATCATTCAGGGCGCACTCGATCAACTGCAGGTCACGCAAAACGCGGATGGAACGCTCGACTGCCGCCAAAGTCCCGTTGAACTGCGCCTGCACCACATGGACACGAAGCGGAATACCGACGAAGCATTCATCAAAACCGCCGCGCTCAAGGCCCGGGGGCAGATTGAAGACTGGAATCCGGATGTCGTGATTGTGGCCGATGACAATGCGTTTAAATATCTGGTAATGCCCTACTATAAAAACACGGCGCGGCCTTTTGTGTTCTGCGGCATAAACTGGGATGTCTCCCACTATGACAACGCGCCGTATGACAATACCACCGGCATGATCGAGGTGGCGCTGTTCAAACCGCTGCTGGAGCATCTGCGCAAATATGCCGCCGGCGACCGCATCGGCTTTCTTTCCGGCGACCGCTACAGCGACCGCGCGGAAGCAGATTTTGGCCGTAAGCTGCTCGGACTGGAGTTCACCAAAGAATACTACGTCAACTCATTCGACGAATGGAAGAGGGCCTTCCGCAACCTGCAGCAGGAAGTCGACCTCATTATCTGGACCGCCATTGCCGGCATCGAAGGCTGGAACCAGAAAGAGGCCCGGCAGCTGATCAAAGAAGCGGCCGTCATTCCGTTCGGTACAGTCAACAGCTGGATGATGCCTTATGAACTCATTGGTGTTACCAAAGTTCCACGGGAACAGGGCGAATGGGCCGCTCGGACCGCGCTCGAAATTATCGGAGGAAAAATGCCCAAAGAGCTTCCCGTGGTGACCAATAAAAAAGCCCAGCTCCACCTCAACATGAGAATCGCCAAACAAATGGGCATCAAGTTTCCGCTGGAATGGATTGAAAACGCCCATCTCATCGGCGCGGAACAAAAGAAACTGCTGTTCATCAACTCCTATCACCAAGGCTATTCCTGGAGCGACGAACTGGAGAAAGGGTTACTGAAAGCGCTTTCAATCACCCAAAAGCCCGACGGCACCTTCGACTCCTCCAGCAGTTCGGTCAATCTCAGGGTGTTCCGGATGGACACCAAGCTCAACCAGTCGGAAGAGTTTAAGCAGAATGCCGCCCAAACCGCCCTTCGGATCATCGCGGAGTGGAAACCGGGTCTCATTGTTGCGGCCGACGACAATGCCTCGAGATATGTGGTCATGCCGCACCTGAAAGACAGCGATCTTCCGGTGGTTTTCTGCGGCCTGAACCGGGATGCCTCGGCCTACGGGTTCCCGACTCCCAACATCACCGGCATGATTGAGGCAGCGCCCTATCCGGAAACCATCAAGCTGCTGCGCCCCTATGCCAAAGGAGACCGCATCGGCCTGATCGGCGCAAAGGTTCCCTCTAACCTGAAGGAAGTGATTCACACAAGAGATATACTGAACCTGCAGCAAACCGATGTAAAGCTGGTGAGCGATTTCGAGGAGTGGAAGCAGGCCTACCTGAACCTGCAGCAAACCGTCGACATGGTCATGTGGGTCAGCCCCGTCGGCATTGCCGGCTGGGATCCGGCGCAAGCCATTGAGTTTATTATGGAAAACACAACGATACCAACGGGAGGAACCAGCGATATCGATGTGCACTATGCCCTGCTCGGCAGGGTTAAGATTGCAGAAGAACACGGCTGGTGGGCCGGGAAGACCGCCCTGAAAATCCTGGACGGAACCGCGCCGGCGGCCATTCCCGTCGCCACCAACCAGCAGTTCCGGCTCTACGTGAATATGGAACTCGCCAAAAAGATGGGAATCCATTTTCCCATGGAGTTGCTGAAGGAAGCCCTCTTCGTAGAAGAAGATCAGGCAATCGAATGAAATCCGGTTCAGTTACATTACAGTTACTGCTTCCGGCGGCCGGCGCCTTTTTTATTGCGGCCGCCGCCGGCGGGGCAGATGCGGCCAAGCCGAAAATCCTGCTCATCAACTCCTATCATGCCGAATATGAATGGAGCGCCGGCATCATTCAGGGCGCGCTCGTTCAGCTGCAGATTACCCGGAACGCGGCCGCAACGCTCGACTGCCGTCACAGTCCCGTGGAACTGAAGCTGCACCATATGGACACGAAACGCAACACCGAGGAGGCATTCATGAAAAATGCCGCCCTCGAAGCCCGCAACCTGATCGAAAGCTGGAATCCGGATGTGGTCATTGCGGCCGATGACAATGCCTTTAAATATCTGGTGATGCCCTACTACAAAAACGCGGCACGCCCCTTTGTCTTCTGCGGGATCAACTGGGATGTCTCCCACTATGACAACGCCCCGTACGACAACACCACCGGCATGATTGAGGTGGCGCTGTTTAAGCCGTTGATTGAGCATCTGCGCCGCTATGCCGCTGGCGACCGCATCGGCTATCTCGCCGGCGACCGCTACAGCGGCCGCGCGGAAGCGGCCGCGTGCCGCCGACTGCTCGGTCGGGAGTTTGCTAAAGAATATTACTTCAATTCATTCGACGAGTGGAAAACCGCCTTCCGCAATCTGCAGCACGAAGTTGACCTCATCCTCTGGACGGCCATTGGCGGTATTACTGACTGGAACGAGGAAGAGGCCCTGCAGCTGATCATGGAAGAGGCAACCATTCCCTTCGGCACCTCCAACAGTTGGATGATGCCCTATGAGCTCATCGGCGTCACCAAATACCCGCAGGAACAGGGCGAGTGGGCTGCCCAAACCGCGCTTGAAATCATCGGCGGCAAGGCGCCCAAAGAGATTTCGGTCGTTACCAACAAAAAAGCCCGGCTCCACCTCAACATGAAAATCGCCAAACAAATGGGCATCAAATTTCCGCTGGAATGGATTGAAAACGCCCACCTCATCGGCGCGGAACAAAAAAAGGTGTTGTTCATCAACTCCTACCACCAAGGCTATTCCTGGAGCGACGAGCAGGAAAAAGGGCTACTGAAGGCGTTCAACATCAAAGCCAATGCCGATGGTTCCTTCGACACGTCCGGCAGTTCGGTTAATCTCAGGGTGTTCCGGATGGAGACCAAGCTCAATCAGGCAGAGGAGTCTAAGCAACATGCGGCCCAAACCGCCCTGCAAATTGTCGACGCGTGGCAGCCGGACCTGGTTGTGGCGGCCGACGACAATGCCTCGAAATATGTCGTTATGCCCTACCTGAAAGGCCGTAAGCTGCCGGTGGTTTTCTGCGGTCTGAACTGGGATGCCTCGACCTATGGGTTTCCGGCGCCTAACATTACCGGCATGATCGAGATGAGCCCCTATCCGGATACGATCCAACTGCTCCGCCCCTACGCAAAGGGGGAGCGCATCGGCCTCATCGGGGCCAAGGGGCTCTCCAACCAAAAAGAGGTGTTCCATATAAAAGAACTGCTGGCGCTGCAGGATGCGGACATCAAGCTGACCGCCACCTTCGCGGAGTGGAAAGAGGAATATCTGAAACTGCAGAAAACCGTCGATATGATCATCCTGCTCACGCCCGTCGGCATCGTCGACTGGGACGAGGAACAGGCCCTCAAATTTATTGCGGAGAACACAACGATACCTACGGGGGGAGCCAGCGGCAACGAAGCGTGCTATGTTCTGCTCGGCAAGGTCAGAATGGCCGAAGAGCATGGCTGGTGGGCCGGAAAGACCGCCCTCAAGATCCTGAACGGAACCGCGCCGGCGGCTATTCCCGTGACCACCAACCGGCAGTTCCGGCTCTATTTAAATATGAAACTCGCTAACAAGATGGGGATTCGGTTCCCCGTGGAATTGATAAAGGAGGCGATCTTCGTCGAAGATCAGATCACAGAATGAAATCCGGCTCGATTACCTTAAAATTGCTGGCTCTGGTTGCCGGTGCCTTTTTCATTTCGGCCATCGGCGTGGTCATGGTGGCGAGAACACAGCTCAAGCTGGTTATCGACCGCAGCCAGAACGCGATGTATGAAGAAAAAGTGGAGGCCATCTGGCAGGCCCTCGACCGCGTGGACCAACGGCTCCAGAAAACAGGATTGGTCGAAGCCTACATCGAGGATTTCCAGGAATCCATCATCACCGAGCTGCGCGGCATCCACTACGGCGAAACAGATCTTCAGATTTATCCGGTCATTATAGATGGTGACGCCCGCATCGTCATGCACCCGGTGCTGCCCGCCGGCGTTGACCCGCTCCAGCAGACTGATTTCAGCTGGCAGCGCTTCCAGGGAGAAGCCGACAATTTCACGGGTGAATATCAGGGCACGATGAAGTGGTACACCTTCAAGCGCTTTGCCCCGTGGGACTGGATCATCGCCTACACAGTCCCGCTGGAGATCAAATACCATGATGTGCATGTATTCATCGCAACCCTCATCAATATCATGGTCGCCGTCACCATTCTGGTGCTGGTCATCTTTTCGTTCGCGCTAACGCGCTTTACCAAGCCGATCATCCGGCTGACCCATTCCGCCGCCGAAATTGCCGGAGGCAACCTCGACCAGAAAATCAGCGGCGGCCGCGACGAAGTCGGCACCCTGGCCCGCAGCTTTAACAATATGCGCAACGCCATTCGCCAGCAGATTGCCGATTTGCACCATGAAATCGACGAACGCCGGCAGGCCGAAAAACGACTGCAGCAAAACGAGGAAAACCTGCGCACCACCCTCAACTCCATCGGCGATGCAGTGATTGCCACCGACACCGCCGGCCACATCGTGCGGATGAATCCCGTTGCCGAACAACTCCTCGGCTGGTCGTTTAAAGAAGTCCGCGGCAAACCCTTAAAGTCGTTTTTTCACATCATCAACAGCAAAACCCGGGCAACCCTTGAGGATCCGGTCGAACACGTACTTTCCTCCGGCAGCACGGTAGAGCTCGAAAGCCATACCCTGCTCATCTCCCGCGACGGCACGGAATACCGGATTGCCGACTCCGGCGCGCCCATCCGCACCGATACCGGCGAAGCCATTGGCGTGGTTCTTGTCTTCCGCGACATCACCCAGGAATATGCTCTTCAGGCCCAGCTGCAGCAGAGCCAGAAAATGGATGCGATCGGCCAGCTCGCCGGCGGAGTTGCCCACGACTTCAACAATATGCTCGGCGGCATTATGGGAGCCGCCGAAATGCTCGCAGATTATCTGGTCGAAGAACCCCAGGCCTCCAAACTTCATGGCCTGATCCTCTCGGCGACCGACCGCGCCGCCGGCCTGACCGAAAAGCTGCTGGCTTTCTCCCGCAAGAAACCGGCAGATTACGTGAGCATTGACATCCACAAAAGCATCACGGATACCGTCGCACTGCTGAAAAGCACCATCGACCCCCGCATCGCCCTCGAGGTGGACCTGACGGCTGAAGAGAGCCAGGTCATCGGCGACTCATCCCAGCTGGAAAACGCAATCCTGAATATGGGCATCAACGCCTCGCACGCCATGCCCGACGGCGGCACCCTTTTCATCGCAACCCGCACCCTGGACCTTGATCCGGCCTACTGCAACGCCAGCACCTTTGACCTGGCCCCCGGCCCCCACCTCGAAATTGAAGTCCGCGATACCGGATGCGGCATTGCGCCCGATGTTCTCCCCCGTATTTTTGAACCCTTTTTTACCACCAAAGAGACCGGCAAAGGAACCGGACTTGGACTTTCAGTAGTCTTTGGAACCGTCAAGCAGCACCATGGCTCCATCACGGCCTACAGCGAACCGGGAAAAGGAACCTGCTTCCATATCCTGCTGCCGCTGGCCGCAAAAGAAAAACCGCAGTCCGTTTCCGATACCCGAAAAATGATGATTCCGGGCGAAGGCAATATTTTAGTGGTGGATGATGAATCCGTTATGCGCCTCACCGCCCAGGCCATTCTTGAAAGCCTCGGCTACAACGTAACGCTTGCCGAAAATGGCCGCGAAGCCCTGGAGCGCTTTAAACAGAGTCCCGACGCCTTCGACCTGGTGATTCTCGACATGATCATGCCCGAAATGAACGGGCGCGACTGCTTTGCCGCCCTGCGCAAAATCAATCCCGGCATCCGCATCGTGCTCTCCTCCGGCTTTTCCCGCGAGGAAGACCTGAAACAGATGCGGGAGCAGGGTCTTTGCGGCTATATCCGCAAACCCTACCGCAGTGTGGCCCTGAGTCAAATTGTCCACAAGGCCATGCACTCATAGCCTGTGGACACAAAAAACCCCGCGAGAAAAATCGCGGGGTTTTCTATTTCCATGGTTTGGAAACTATTGCTTACTTTTCGAGCAGGATGCGCAGCATCCGGCGCAGCGGCTCGGCCGCGCCCCAGAGAAGCTGGTCGCCTACGGTGAAGGCGTTGATGTATTCCGGACCCATCTTCATTTTGCGGATACGGCCGACCGGCACAGTCAGCGTTCCGGAGATAGCCGCCGGCGTCAGACGCGCAAGGGTGTCTTCCTTGTTGTTGTCGACCACGTCGACCCACTCATTGTCGTTGCGCAGGATTTCCATGATCTCTTCAACCGAAACATCCTTGGTCAGCTTGATGGTGAGCGCCTGGCTGTGCGAACGCATCGCGCCGATACGGACGCAGGTGCCGTCGATCGGGATCAGCGGATCGTTCTGCAGGATCTTGTTGGTTTCAACATACCCCTTCCACTCTTCCTTGGTCTGGCCATCATCAACCTGCTTGTCGATCCACGGAATCAGCGAACCGGCCAGCGGAGCGCCGAACTGTTCTTTCGGGAAAGAATCGCTGCGCAGGGCGTCGCTGATTTTGCGGTCGATTTCCAGAATAGCGGAGGACGGGTCGGCGAGCTCTTCCGCGGCGGCATCAAACAGATGCCCTTTCTGGCTGAGCAGTTCGCGCATGTTCTGCGCACCGGCTCCGGATGCGGCCTGGTAGGTCATGGAAGAAACCCACTCAACGAGGCCGGCCTTGAAGAGGCCGCCGATCGCCATCAGCATCAGGCTGACGGTGCAGTTGCCGCCGATAAAATCTTTCTTGCCGTCGGCCAGTGCCTGGTCGATGACCGGGCGGTTGACCGGATCGAGCACGATGGTGGCCTGTTCGGCCATGCGCAGGGTCGAGGCCGCGTCGATCCAGTAG